>DJEN01000092.1:0-22121 GCA_002431345.1 Megasphaera sp. UBA5897
AACTGACCGCGAAGGCGTACTGTCCGCACGGCATCGGCAAACGTCAGCGCACCGGCTGCTACCAATGCGGAATATTCACCCAAGCTGTGACCGGCTGCAATATCGGGTGTCAGCCCTTCCTGTGCGAGTACCCGGCAGCATGCCGTGCTGGCTGTCAAAATAGCCGGCTGCGTATTGTAGGTCTTCATCAATTCTTCATCAGGGCCTTCAAAGCAAAGGTTGGTTAAGGAAAATCCCAAGGCATCATCTGCTTCTTCAAATACTTCCCGAACTACTGCATAGGCTTCGTATAAATCTTTAACCATGCCCACTTTCTGTGCTCCCTGGCCGGGGAATACAAATGCTTTTTTCATCGTATCGTCACCTCATCTTTTTATCTATTAATACCATTTCATCACTAATCCGGCCCATGTAAGACCTGCGCCAAAACCAGCCAGTACGACAACATCACCGCGTTTCATACGGCCTGCACGATTAGCTTCATCCATAGCAATCGGAATAGACGCGCCGGACGTATTGGCATATTTATCAATATTGACAAATACTTTTTCCATAGGAAGGTGCAATCGTTTGGCTGCTGATTTAATAATGCGGATATTCGCTTGATGGGGAATGAGCAAATCAATATCTTCATGATGAAGACCGGCCCGTTCCAACGCATTTACCGCCGTCTGACCCATGACTTTGACAGCAAATTTATATACTTCTTTGCCGTCCATTTTAATATATGTCAAATGTTTTTTTCTTGCTTCATCTGTCGGAAGAATAGCGACGCCGCTAGAAGGAATATTCAAAAATTTACCGCCATTGCCGTCTGCACCCATATCGGCACCCAAAATGCCATAGCCGTCCGGGACGACGCCAAATACAGCTGCCCCTGCGCCATCACCAAAGAGGACACACGTATTGCGATCGGTGAAATCCATAAAACGACTTAAGATTTCTGCCCCAATGACCAGGACTTTTTTGCACATGCCGCTTTGAATATACTGGGCTGCCGTAATCGTCCCATAGGCAAATCCAGAGCAGGCTGCGTATAAATCAAAGACAGCCGCGTTTTTAGCACCCAGATTTTTTTGAACAATACATGCTGTCGAAGGAATCGTCATATCCGGCGTCAGCGTGCAGACAATAATCATATCCAGTTCTTCCGGAGATGTATGAGCCATTTCCAGTGCCTGTTCTGCTGCTTTCGTGCACATATCCGAAGTGTTCATGCCTTCTGACGCAAAATGACGCTGTTTAATGCCGGTACGCGTTTGGATCCATTCATCAGACGTATCTACCATTTTTTCCAAATCTGCGTTTGTAACAATCTTTTCCGGCGCATAATGGCCAGTTCCCAGTACACCAGCCGAGTTAGCCTTCATTACCATATTGTTCTACCTCTTCTTCCTCAATACTTTTGCGAATATGACCTACTACATCTTGCTGTACGAGTTCGCCGGCAACACGAATAGCGTTCTTAATGGCTTTCGCTTTTGAACTACCGTGGCAGATAATAAAACTGCCGTTGACGCCTAATAAAGGAGCTCCGCCATATTCAGTAAAATCAAGACGTTTTTTCAGTGATTTCAATGCCGGATATACTGCCAACGCGCCTAATTTAGCAATAAAGCCGCTGTGTTTAATCGTTTCCCTTACCAAACGGATAATAAACATAGCCATGCCTTCGCCAAACTTCAGAATAACGTTGCCAACAAATCCGTCACACACTACAACATCTACCGTTCCCTTTGGAATATCCCTGCCTTCTACATTGCCATAAAAGGAAATCGTTTTCAGCTTTTCCAGCATCGGATACGTAGCCTGCGACAATTCATTGCCCTTAGAGGCTTCTTCCCCTATATTCAAAAGGCCTACCGTTGGTTTGGCTATGCCAAGAATCGCTTTTGCATAATGATATCCCATGATAGCGCCTTCTACTAAATGCTTTGGCTTACTGTTTGAGTTTGCTCCGGAATCGAGCAGTACGGTAATTCCCTTTTTAGACGGAATCGGTGTCGCAATGCAAGGACGTTCAATCCCTTTAATCCGGCCTAATCCCAGTAATGCCGCCGTAACAGCCGCTCCCGTACTGCCAGCTGCCACTACAGCGTCACAGGTTCCTTCTTTGACGAGTCTTGTTGCTACCACAATGGACGCGTCTTTTTTCTTACGAAAGGCCTGCGCGGGATGTTCACCCATGTCAATGACTTGGCTGGCATGGACAATCGACAAGCGTTCACTTTCTTTTTCCCCATACCTAGCCAGTACTTCTTCTATTTTTTCCCTGTCACCTACTAAGACGACATCAAAGCTATATGCTTTGATAGCTTCAATCGCACCCAGTACGATTTCTTCTGGTGCATAATCGCCGCCCATAGCATCTACCGCTATTTTCATACTTACGTTACGCTCCATTATTCTAAAGATTCTATAATAAACTTCGTGCGAAATACTTCCTTCGCATTCTTTCGTATTTTCACCCATACATAGTATTTTTGATCGCGGCGGCGAATTACTTCTGCCACTGCTATCAGCTTGTCACCTACCGTAACAGGCTGTTTATATTTAATATTGGCTACTACTGTAATACATACAGGCAGGTTCAACACGACCCTGGCAAGTGAGGTTGCCTGGGCATACAAACACTGCGAGCGCACAATATGAGCTTCATCTACCATATCTGCCGTTGCTGTCATCATGGAAATAGCACTGCGACCCACTGTACAATCTACCAATTCGCCGACAAAACCAGAATTTTTCTGTTTCGGCTGAGCTGCTTCTGCTTTTTGTTTGATGCGAATGCGCATTTCCGGAATTCCCAGCGCCATACGGTCCAAACGGATAGTAGCAACGCTGACGGAAAATTCTTCAGCCAATTCTTCGTCATTGATAAATGGGTTTTCTTCTATTCGCTTTTTCAGCAAGGCATGTCTCTTGTCTCTCGCTATACGGACCATTCCATCACCTTTAATAATTATGACCAAGTACTAATAGTACATACAACTAGAGATTATATAATGTTTCGTAAAGTTTTGCAAGTAAAAGAAAAGAAGTACGCATTCAATCATTTCATCTCATTGAGCTGTTGAACGCATACTTCACACTCCTTAGTACTTATCAAAATCCATTTCGTTTAATACATCACGTAATTTTTCTAATTCTTCTTTAGTCAGCGTAATTCCCTTTGTCATGGCCTGATAATCAGGATCCCAGGAACGCAAATCAAATTTTGGTGCACGATTATTCCAGCTAATGTACGTCAACTCTTTGCGCCAGCCATCCTTGTTTTCTGACAAGGTCCCGCACACATCTTCAATATTAAAATTTAACTGAGCCATTGTATACCCTCCTAAAGACGCCGCAAAACGTCTCAAATTACTTTCTGATTTAAAACAACATCAGTTTATATAATAGCAAATATACCGAGTATGTCAATCACTAGTATATAAATCCTGCCGTTCCGTGATAGCGAAAAGCAATACATGAAAGACGTGCTATATTATATCGGTATAATGCTTTTTCTTTAATGATGGGATCGGCGTTTAAACAAGCCGCCATGGGCTTCGTTAATATCAAAAATAGAAATAAAGGAATGCGGGTCTACACGCCGCACAGCTTCTTTGACTTTTGTCACTTCCAGTCGTGATACTACGCAGTACAACACCATCGTTTTTTCCCGTTTATATGCGCCTTCACCGTTCAGCAGCGTAACAGCACGCCCCATATCATGGATAATGCAGCGGGAAACATCTTCATGATGAGCCGTAACAATCAACAGTCCTTTCATTTCGTCCAGCCCATTCGTTACGATGTCAATCATTTTGTAAGCAATAAAATAAGCAACCAGGGAATACATGGCACTGTCCCAGCTAAAGACAAATCCGGAGCTGCCTAAAATAAACAGATTAAAAAACATGATGATTTCGCCGACAGAAAAGGGCGTTTTTTTATCGGCAATGATAGCCAATATTTCCGTACCGTCCAATGAGCCGCCCCAGCGTATGATAAGACCCACGCCTAACCCGATAATAATGCCGCCGTAAATAGTGGATAAAAAAGGATCGGATGTCACCGGGGCATAATGAATGAAATTACTCCATCCGGATAAGCAAACAACGGAAAACAGCGATAACAGCGTAAAGGCTGTCCCAATTTTTTTATAGCCCAAAATAAAAAACGGAATGTTCAACAGCACAATAAACACACTAAAGCTGATACCCGTAAGCTGGGCCGCCATCAACGCCAGACCGACAACACCGCCGTCAATAACGTGATTGGGCACTAAAAACACATCCAATCCCAGTGTATAAATCAATGCGCCAAAAGCCAAGCCCAGTACACGCGCTCCATATGTTACCATGTCGCCCCTCCTTTTGCCTTTATATAGCGGAGCCCGATAATCCAGGCTACAAAATCATCTACCGGTTCCGGCGGATACTGCAGTGCCAGCGGAATAAACCGCCGCCATCCTTTTCTAGGCGTATATTTAAAATATAATTTTCTTCCCTCAACGGTTGTATATTTTTCATCAATTAATGAAAACGTAACAGGTTTCTTTTTGTCCTGTATCCAAGCTTCTACGCAGGGCTGCAGATGTTTATGATTCGTGCCGTTTCCCATGACAATATGGTGAAATGAATATGTCTCATACGCCTGCTGCAAATAAGGCAGCAGCATAGGTGTCGGAACAATTTTTTTTTCTGCTAATGTACCGTCTTCATTCAGGATAGCCGTTCCTGTCTTTTCCGATCCTGGGTCAATTGCTGCAATCATCATTTCTCTCCTATTCATTGGCTGGTTCTACTATAATATCTACGCCCAACGGTCCTGCAGTATAGGTATCATGCATGGTCACAGCCCGCAGCACTACATTGCTGCCATTGTACGATTTGATTTTGGAAATCGCGTCAAACATTTCTGTTACCGTAACGGCACCGACATTGCCCGTCAATGGATCTGGCAGCATGCCTTTCAGCTGTGCCTTCTGGTTTACCGTGTGCAGAAAGCGCAGAACCAGCAGTTCCGCATTGCCGCTGACTTCTTGGGCAGGCAGCTTGGCTTCATATACTGTTTCGCCGCGGTGATATACCAGCTGGTTGTCATACATTTCTATATGTACCAGCGTAGGTTCACCCAAGACAATATTGCCGGCAGCAATGACGCGCAGCAATTTTTTCTTGTTGCCGGACTGCTGCAAATCATGTATAACCGCTTCAAATTCATCTGGTGCAATATAAACAAGAATTGTATTTTCATCCTGTATGCCCAAGCGGCGGCAAATCATCGTATTGGTCTGGCTCATTGCCTGACTGACTTCCTGCCGTGTTGCCGCTTCACTCATACCGCCGTTTAACACCACACTGGACAATACTTCACCTGCCCGAAATACAACGATGCCTTCGCGAATATTCGTCATGGTTTGATTGAGCAGCCGAATCCGCTGATCTAACGTCTGAATAGTCGCCATCATGCTTTTTTTCGTTTCTTCCAGCATAGCCAAATCGCTCTGCGCTTTTTCTTTATCAGAAACGGCAGCATCTCTGGCAGCTTCTGCATTTTCTTTGTCTGTTTGCGCTTCATCCATTGCGACTTGAATGATAGACAACTGTCTCGTTTTGTCATCCCGCGCCTGTTGTGCCTGCTGTAAGTCCAGCTGCGTCATACGGATTTCTTCATTTTTACCATCTAGCTGTGCCTGCTGCTGCTTCAGCAATTCTTCATTAGACGCAATTAAACTGTTTTTATCTGCCAATTCCTGACCCAATGCTTCTGCTTGTCTGCTCAATTTTTCCCGCTGCGCTTCCAATTCTGCTTTTTGCATCTGCAGCTGATGCATTCCAAATAAGGCAATGCGTACATTTTGTGATAATACGAACATAACACCAAGCGTAACGACAGCAATGCTGATTCCTGTTAAAATCGTTATTAATATCGACGTATATTTAGGGCGCAGTCCAAACAATACAATTTTGCGTTTGCCTACGCGGGAACCGATTTTATCTCCCAAATACGCGATAATACCGCCCATGACGGCTAAGATAAACAGCATAACCCATCCGTATTCCATAATGCACCTCCTTATTACTATAATGATATAACATTATATGCATTCTGTCATTCTCTAATTTCGCCATATGAAAAATTTGAGTAAAAAAAAACTAGCAGCGCACGTCATGCAAAACACGCTGCTAACTTCTTTATTTTGATTTGCGATACACCAAAATGATACCGGTAATGCCGCAAATAATATCCGGCAAAAACGCCGCCAAATAGGCAGGAATGCGGCCGCCGTTTCCCAGCGCATTGCCTAACGTCATAATCGAATAATAAATAAAAATAACAACGACACTAATGCCAAAGCCAATAGAAGAACTGCCGCGCTGTTTCTGCATCCCCAGTGGTGCGCCTACAATCGCGCATACCAAGCTGGCAAGCGGCAATGCAAAGCGATTGTACATAGCTACGCGCAGCTTATTGGTATTGACTGAATTGTCATCGAGAAGCTTAATTTGTTCCTGCAGCTCACGAATCGTCAATTCATCCGGCTTTTTCTGAGAAGAAGCAATCTTGTTTGGCTTTTGCGATATAGGCAAGGCCTGATTTTGGAACCTCATGGTCCGTTTAACCCCCTCATCACCGGACACATCATAAATCGTCCCTTCATGCATGACCCATTTAGCACCGTTCCAATTCGCCCGGTCAGCTTTTTCGACACGCATAAGCACGTCGTTTTCAAATTCCTGCACGGTAATTTCTTTCAGTTCCTTCACATTGGCATCGTATTGCCGCGCATACATCAAACTGGAAATATCAGACCCTTTAATATTTTTGATAATAATATGATCCTGCGAAGCCGGAGCCGCATTATGCTTTACTTCTTCGTTGATAATCGTGTTGTATGCATTATTCGCTTTCGGCACAACATATTCATTAAACGCCGTCGTCCCCAGAGAAATACAAGCAGCCGCAATAAAAATCGGCATGGCCAATCGCACAAAATTCTGTCCGCCTGCCCGCATGACGATGAGTTCACTGGAACTGGATAATCTGCCAAACGCCATCAACGAACCCAACAGTACTGACATGGGAAAGGTAACGACTATAATGGACGGAATCGCCAATACAAAAATACGAAAGGCGGCCCATGTTGAAGCACCGTATTGATTAATCAGCTCGGCAATACGAAACAGCGTGCCTGTCCCAATAAAAACAGCTGTAAACGCGCAAACGCCAAATAAAAAAGGGCCTATAAATTCTTTTAGTATATATTTATCTAATATTCGCATTCCTGTCTCCCTGCCTGTTACATTCTAAAGTCTTCACCCAAGTAGAATTTCTTGGCGACAGGGTCACTGGCAATTTTTTCCGGACTGCCTTCCAATAAAATGCGCCCTTCGCTCAAAATATAGGCTTTATCTACAATACTCAACGTTTCACGCACATTGTGGTCTGTAATCAGCACGCCCATGCCGCGATTTTTTAAATGACCGATAATCCCTTGAATTTCATTAACTGCCAGCGGATCAATGCCGGCAAAGGGTTCATCCAGCAAAATAAATGCCGGATCCATCACTAGGCACCTGGCAATTTCTACGCGTCGCCGTTCACCGCCGGAAAGCTGTATTCCCAGCCGGTCCCGCAGATGGGTAATGGAAAACTCTTCCATCAGCGCTTCCGCTTTTTGGCGCTGTTCTTTTTTACTGAATTTTGTCGTTTCCAGCATAGCCAGTAAATTTTCTTCTACAGTAAGCTTGCGGAAAATAGACGCTTCCTGCGGCAAGTATCCAATACCGTATGCAGCCCGTTTATGAATCGGCAAACCTGTAATATCCTGGTCATCAATCGTAATTTTTCCTTCTGTAGGATGTTCAATCCCAACAATCATATAAAATGTAGTCGTCTTGCCGGCACCGTTCGGTCCCAGCAAGCCTACTACTTCACCTTGAGAGACACTGATGCTGACGCCAGCAACAGCACGTTTTTCTTTATATCGTTTTACGAGGTCATGGGTCTGAATCAGCATTCGTTTCTCCTTTTTAGTTATTATCCGGCAGAATAACGACAGTAGAACGCGTCATAGTCTGTACCGAATTGTCTGCCAGGCGGATGACAACATTGTCGCCATTCAATGTATTGCCCTTCTGTTCTGCGTGTACATCTCCGGTTAAGTGAATAACGCCGTCATTCACATTCGGTGTTTGGGTATACACGGCCTGTGCCGCATAGGCTGTCAAATGATCAGCCGGCGATTCAATATGAACATTTCCCTGTCCGACAGCCCGTATTTCTTTAAACCAGGCATCGATATGATCGGCCCACATCTGAGAACCTTGGGCTTCCAAATAGCCGTTCCCCGTTACAACGCCGTAATCTTTGTCCAAGTAATATTCGATTTGATCTCCATTTACTTTTTTGTCATTATATACGCCGCGGACGGAACCAGATGCCACAATATAATTGCGGTTCGTCGAATGAATTTTATCTGCGTTCAGCTGCATATCCGGCTGCTGTACTGCCACATTGCCTTCCATGTCTGCTTCTGCTGTCTTCAAATTATAGGACGCTTTATTGCCGGTCATCGTAGCCTGATCTCGCACAATGACAACATTTCCCGTTGCGGTTGCAACCTGTGTTTTGCCATCATAGACCAAGGTATCTGCCGTTACGGAAACAGAACTGGTATGTGCATCTTCTGCTCCTATTCCCAGTGAGGGAACCAGCATAAACCCGGCCAAGGCCGCTGTAAGTATCTTGTTTCGTATATACTGCATTATCATTCTTCTCCCTTGGTTACCTGCGCATGTCCTGTAAGCGTTACTTTATCCAAACTTGTATTAGTTTCAAACGCATCAGCGTGAAGTGTCGTGCTGTCATGACGATGAATTTCTACTTTACCACCGCGTATCATATGTGTATCCATATTATAATACACACTCCCGTCTGTCTGCAACGTATCCGATAAATTCGTCGTGCCTTTTACCGGCGGCTTGATTTCAATCGTCCGTTTTTTCTTATCTACAATTCCCTGGTCCGATGTAATCGTCAATTCAGTTCCGTTTACGTCATACAAAACAGCTTTCGGATTGGTAAAATACATGGTTTCTGTATCGGGATCTACCATAATCTTATCTGCCGTCAATTTCCATACCGGTTTGCCGTCTTTAGATTCTTCCAGCTCTGTCCCATTGAATTCAACCAGTTTATCCGTATTGACAGGAGTATCCGGCGTTGTGTCCGGATGCATAAATGTATACAATAAAGCAGCAAAGCCAATCACAACCATGCAGCCAATGATAGTCAGTTTATTTTTCTTGATTCGTTCTATCATCATGATGCCCTGCCTCCGCTTTCTGATGCAATGCTACAATATCTTCTGGTTCCGTACTCCAGCGATGCTGGAACCACAGCCATTCCGTAGGATGCTCTTTGATAAAGTTTTCTGTCAAAACGGCCATTTTCCGGGTCAGACGGGCAATATCCTCTTCTTTATTTCCCGTATCTTCATAATACATCACTTCGCCAATCACTACGCGATGGCGATGGTTTTCATCATGAACCGCAAAAATCGGCAAAATAGGCGAACGGAACTTCCGCGCAAACATAGCCGGGCCCTTAGGCGTCGATGACATTTTTCCCAAAAAAGGCTGGGGTACCCCATAGAATCCGCCGTCCTGGTCTGCTAAAAAGCCGAGAATTTTTTTGCGCTTTAATGCCCTTGCTGCAATTATCATTTCGTTGCCGCCGCGGGCAAATACTTCCAGGCCCATCATTTCCCTATTTTCATTCAAAAGGCGTGTCACCTGATCATTAGGCTGTTTTTTTACAATCGTCGTCGTCGGATATCCATATAAGGCCAGCGATGCGCCCATCCATTCCCAGTTTCCAATATGACCAGTCAGTACGATAACCCCTTTATTTTCTTTCAGCGCGGCATCCAGCCGTTCTGCATGCTCCAGCGTAACATACTCTGCTATATTGTCCTTATTCAGCCGGGGCGTATACAGAATTTCCATCAGGGACTGCCCTAAATTACGAAATAATTCATCAATAATTTGGTTTGCTTCCGCTTCGCTGCATTTCATGCCGCGCATGACATGAAAAATGCCTCGTTTGCGTTGTTTCTGCAAGATTCGTCCAACAAGGGGGCCTAGTTTGCGTCCCAATGAAATGATCGTTGGATAAGAAAGATGGCAAAGCATATTCCCTATTCCGCGTGCAGCATGATACTGCCACTCATTAAACACAATACAGACACTCCTTTCTTCTATTGATTCACTACTGTTTTGCCGTCAAAATACCGGCTGAGAACAGTATGCCATTGATTTTGTCTTTTTAAAATCTCTTCAATCCATTGCCGCAG
The DNA here is from genome assembly GCA_002431345.1 of Megasphaera sp. UBA5897. GTDB lineage: Bacteria > Bacillota > Negativicutes > Veillonellales > Megasphaeraceae > Megasphaera. The sequence goes on from DJEN01000092.1 coordinate 10,349, forward strand.
CGCGCCATGACCGCCAGGACATGAAGACACAAACTGTGCCGCTTCTTGAGCTTCCTGGCAGGCATCGGCCGGCGCCGCGCCAAACCCTATCTTGGAAATAACTTCCACATCATTCAAATCGTCACCCATATACGCGGCTTCCTGCACGGTAATGCCCATATCTTTGCAGATGCTTTCCAAGGTCTGCCATTTTTTGGATACATCCTGCATGATATAGTCAATGTGCAGGTCTGCTGCTCTTTTTTCTACCATAGGGGAACGCCGGCCCGTAATCACTGCCGTTTTGATGCCCGCAGCCCGTGCCAACGAAATTCCCATGCCGTCGCGGGCTGAAAATCCTTTCATGGCATCTCCCTGGGGCCCATAATAAATGGTACCGTCCGTCAATACGCCGTCGACATCAAAAGCAATCAGCTTAATCGTTTTGGCTTCCATTACACTACACCCTGGCGAAGTAAATCCGTCAAATGAATCATGCCGACAGCATGGTTGTCTTTATCGACAACCGGCAGTACCGTAATCGGGCGCGGCTGATTTTTTTCCATAATGTGAAGTGCTTCGGCAGCCAATTTATCGCTGGAAATAAGGCGCGGATTTTTTGTCATCATCGCTTCTACTGGCCACTGCAGGAAATTAGAGCCTGTTTCCAAGCCTCGGCGCACATCACCATCTGTAACCAAGCCAATCAGCTTATCTTCTTCATCTACAACCGATACGGCGCCCAGTCCTTTTTCTGTCATCATAAACAAGGCATCTTGCACCGTACTGTCTTCAGAAATGACCGGATTATCTTCACCTTTGTGCATGACATTTTCTACAGTAAGCAGCAATTTACGTCCCAGCGCACCGCCTGGATGGAAAATAGCAAATTGGTTCTTCGTAAAATGATGCGCAGAAAGCAGCACAACAGCCAGAGCATCACCCAATGCCAAAGCTACTGTCGTACTCGTCGTAGGTGCCAATCCCAAGGGGCACGCTTCTTTTTCTACAGACGCATCCAAAATGACATCTGAATTTTTAGCCAACGTAGAATTATGATTGCCTACGACAGCAATCAATTTTGCGCCAATACGCTTCAGTGACGGCAGTATATTGAGGATTTCCATGGTTTCCCCGCTGTTGGAAAAAGCGAGTACAATATCTTCGCTGGTAACCATGCCCAAATCACCGTGAATACCTTCTGCAGGATGAAGGAAAATAGACGGCGTCCCCGTACTGGAAAGGGTGGCCGAAACCTTGCGTGCAATATGGCCGGATTTTCCCATGCCGGTAACAATGACACGGCCTTTGGATTCCATAATTAAATTAACTGCATTGATAAAATTCTGATTGAGTGTAGGAATCAATTTTTCAATGCCTTGTGCTTCTTGATGAAGCACATCTCTTGCTTCTGCTAATATATCCATTCCATTCACCTCTATCTCATGCTTTTGCTGTGCTGACGCTTTTCTGTGTAATTTCATTGATAGCAATCATATCCCGCAGCACATTTTCAACCTGCGACAAATAGAGCATATTCGGACCGTCGCACAAGGCTTCAGCCGGATTGTCATGTACTTCCATAAACACGCCGTCTATGCCGGCACCGGCTGCAGCCCGTGCCAAATTGCCTATATACTGCCGCTGGCCGGATGAAGACGTACCGGCGCCGCCGGGCAGCTGTACGCTGTGCGTCGCATCAAATACAACCGGATAACCAAAGCTGCGCATAATCGGGAAACTGCGCATATCGACAACCAAGTTATGATAGCCCAGGCTGAATCCCCGTTCTGTCAATATCAGGTTTTCATTGCCAAGATGCGACATTTTTTCCAATACGTTTTTCATGTCGGACGGTGCCATGAACTGTCCCTTTTTGACGCTGACGCATTTGCCGGTTTTTGCAGCCGCTTCCAAAAGATCTGTCTGACGGCAGAGAAATGCCGGAATCTGCAGTACATCCAGTACTTCTGCTGCCGGTTCAATTTGTTCAATCGAATGGACATCGCTAATAATCGGTACTTGCAGTTCTTTCTTTATATCTTTCAATATTTTTAATCCTTCTACAAGTCCCGGACCGCGGAATGACTTATACGAAGAACGGTTGGCTTTATCATACGAAGCCTTAAAAATATAGGTCACGCCTAATTTTTCACAAATGCGCTTCATTTCCTGCCCGATTTTTAAAATACGGTCTGGATCTTCAATAACACAGGGACCTGCCATGACAAACAGCTTGCCGTCACCGCCAACTGTTGTCTTGCCAATCGCAACGGATTTTACGTGTTCCATTATAGTTCTCCTTTATCAGCAAAATAGTTTCGGATATGTATCAAATCTTCCGGTGTATCAATACCAATAAACTGGTGGTTTGTAGTGATTACTTTTATCTTATATCCATTTTCCAGAACTCGCAACTGTTCCAGTGATTCTACTTTTTCAGCCGGCGTTTGTTCCATATGGGCATACTGCAGCAAAAAATCACGGCGGTATGCATAAATGCCAATGTGTTTATACGGCTGCATAATACCGTCAAACGCATTTCGCGGATAGGGAATCAAAGAGCGTGAAAAATACATCGCCTCACCATGAAGATTCAATACGACTTTGACCGCGCTCGGATCGTCATATTCTTCTTTGGCAAGCGGCGTGGCAACAGTTGCCATCGTCAGCTGCGGGTCGTCTTCAAAGGCCTGGCACAAGGCATCAATGACATCCGGCGCAATGAGAGGTTCATCGCCTTGTACATTGACGATGACATCCGCATCCGGAAAGTGTTCTACGGCCTCTGCCAGCCGGTCCGTACCGTTGGCGTGATCTTCCCGCGTCATGACAGCATGGCCGCCAAACGTAACGACCGTATCATATACTTTAGGATTATCAACAGCTACGACGACCTCTGATAATTTAGTGGCTTTAGCAGCTTGTTCATATACACGCTGCACCATAGGTTTGCCGGCAATATCACATAACGGTTTTCCCGGCAGCCGTGTTGAAGCATATCGTGACGGAATAATGCATACAAAATTCATACTCTATCTATCCTCCTATTACTTGGGCTAAAACGTTTTCTACGTCTGTATTTCCTTTAATAATTTCTATTTCAATTCCCAGCACATACAACGGTATATCATGGGCCGTAATATATTCTGCATCCATTTTCACAGCATCTTTTTCTGTAGTAACCAAAACGGCTCCCTGTTCCTGTGCTTTTTTTGCCATGGCCGTCAAATCGTCCCGGCTGTATTGGTGATGGTCATCATACCGCATCGTATCAGCAATCGTGTAGCCAAACGACTGAATCGTCGCTTCAAAAGACGAGGGATTTCCCAAGGCCGACACAGCAATGACGGGCTGATCTTCTGCAAGAAAGGCACAATCTGCACGTTTTTTGAAACTATTCCAATCAGCAAATGAAATACACCATTTCGGCCGATGAACAGCTTCTGCCACGGGTACATGCGGATGGTACTTATGCAATGCCGCATAGATAGATTTCCGTTGCTGTTCCGTCGCTAAATCTGCCTTGGTAATAATAATAAGGCCTGCGCGGCGCAGTTGTTCCAGCGGCTCGCGCAAAATGCCTCTGGGCAGTACATAGCCATTGCCAAACGGATTGGTTCCGTCAATCAAGACGATGTCCAAATCACGGTACAGCTGCCAGTGCTGAAACCCATCATCCAGCAGAAGCACCTGCGAATGAAACATATCCACCGCCAACTGACCGCTGCTGCCTCTGTTTCGTCCTACCAGCACAGGAATTCCCGGCAGGCTCCGCGCCATTAAGCATGCTTCATCGCCGCCGGCTGCTGCAGTCAAAAGAATATGTTCTCCGTCAGACATAATGGCTGCTTTGCCTTCTGTCTCCGACCGGTATCCTCGATTGAGCAGTGCCGTGCGGAGTCCCTTTTGCTGTAAATACCGGGCCAGCAGACAAGCCGTAGGCGTTTTCCCCGTGCCACCGACAGTGATATTTCCCAGACTAATGACTTTTGCCGGTAATTTAACTTGTTTCTGCGGGTTCTTCCGGTAAGAATTATACGTGACTGCCACGCCCTTTTTATAAGCCATGGAAGCCCATTCCAGCACTTTTAATATGGGAATATCTATGCCGTGATGCGGCGTGTCCTGCATCAAATACAAGAAATAGGCTGCTAATTTTGTACGCAGCGACATGGAATCATCTCCACTTCCACTCATAGGTTGCCCTGCAGCAGTTGCTGCAGTTCATCCAAGTTCTTTTTAGTAGCCCCTTGATTTTCTTTCACGATTTCCAGGCAGTGCCGTTTCATTGCTTCCGCCTTGTCCTTGTGTATCAACAAGTCGAGACAGGTTTCCACAAATTCTTCTTCATTTTTGACCATGATGCAGGCTCCCCGGCTGCTCAGCAAATCGAAAATTTCTACAAAGTTAAACATATTGGGGCCGACAATAATCGGTTTGCCGTGCGCTGCCGGTTCCAAAATATTGTGCCCGCCAATGTGGGCCAAACTGCCGCCGACAAAAATCAAATCACCCAGGCTGTACACACGCCCCAATTCGCCAATCGTATCGAGAATGACGCCGTCATAGGACGCGCTTACTTGTTTGCCTGCTTTCATATCACTGCGCTTGACCATCGTGATGTCGTGCTTGAGCCCTTCATCACGGATGAGGTCTGCCTGATAAATATAACGCGGCGCAATGATTAATTTTGCCTCCGGAAAACGCTGGCGAACTTTACTGAACGCTTTATACACAGCGCCGTTTTCCCCTTTATGTGTACTGCCGGCAATCATAATGGGATACGTGCCTTCAGCAAACCCCAATTCGCGCAGGAAACGCTTCTTTTCGTCTTCCGTCACGATGCCGTAGGTCTGGTCGTACTTGGTATTGCCCGTAACGATTACTTTGTTGGGATCGGCGCCAATATCAATAATATACTGGGCGTCAATACGGCTCTGCATGCAGAACATACGGATCGTCGAAAGTACTTTGCGTGTAAAAAACGTAATCAGGCGGTACCGCACGGCACTGCGCTGGCTGATGCGGCCGTTCATCATCATAACCGGAATATGTTTATCTGCGGCAATACGCAAAAAGTTCGGCCAAATTTCCGTTTCTACCAATACGATGGCCTGCGGCTTGACAATTGTCAAAATGCGGTTGGTCAAATACGGCAAGTCTAACGGAAAATACAAAATCCCGTCTGCCCCTTTGATGATTTGATGAGCCATACGAAATCCCGTTGCCGTAACGACGGACACGATAATGACTTCATTCGGGTATGTCTTGCGCATTTCACGCACAATAGGGCTTGCCGCTACGATTTCGCCAACCGATGCGGCATGCACCCAAATAGCGTGGCGATTCGATATTTTTTCTTTTAAATCCTCCGGCAAAAATCCTATGCTTTGTTTAATCCGCTGATAAAACCCTTCTTCGCGAATCAAGCGGTAAATAAGCTGTGGAATCAAAATGGCCCAATAGACGAGCAAGAGCATATTGTACAGCCAGTACATAGGATGTGCTTTTAAGTTTGTTTTCATTCCGCGTATCCTTCTGCTTTATCTTTAAACTGAACAGCATACAAATTGGCATACAATCCTTTTTTAGCCAACAGTTCATCATGCGTTCCTTCTTCTACAATCCGGCCGTGGTCGATAACGACAATATCGTCTGCATCCCGTACGGTACTCAACCGGTGCGCAATGACAACGGCAGTTCTTCCTTCCATCAAACGGTCCAAGGCTGCCTGAACAATTTTTTCACTTTCAGTATCCAGGGCAGAGGTCGCTTCATCCAGAATCAAAATCTGCGGATTTTTCAATATCGCCCGGGCAATGGCGATACGCTGCCGCTGGCCGCCTGACAATGCATTGCCGCGGTCGCCGACATTCGTGTCGTAGCCTTGAGGTAGTGCCATAATGAAATCGTGGGCATTTGCAGCTTTGGCAGCCGCTACTACTTCTTCATCAGAAGCATCCAGCCGACCGTATAAAATATTTTCCCGTACAGACGCATTGAACAGCATCGTTTCCTGCGGTACTAAGCCGATTTGCTGGCGTAGTGAAGAAAACGTCACATCTTTGATGTTGATGCCGTCAATGGTTAACGCGCCTCCTGTTACATCATAGAACCGAGGAAGCAAATTGGCAACAGTAGATTTACCGGCGCCGCTCGGCCCAACTAACGCTACGACCTGTCCCGGCTTGACTTCCAAATTAAAATCCGTCAGGGCTTCATGTTCCTCATCATATGAGAAAGATACATGGTCAAATACAATGTGCCCCTGTACTTTTGGCAATACAATGGCATTTTCTTTTTCTTTGACTTCCGGCATCGTATCCAATGTTTCAAATACACGGTCAGCAGCTGCCAATGATTTTTGGATGTCACCGTAAATTTCGCTGATGCGCCGTACAGGGTTTGCCAGGTTAATGGCATAAATCAAAAACGCAATCAAAGCCCCTGCCGTCATTTTTCCTTCAATAACACTCATGCCGCCGTACCAAATAATCCCGGTAACGGCAATAGCCGCAAAAAATTGAATAAACGGCGTCAGCATGGATGTCAATTTGGTTGTGGTCATCAATGCCCAAAAGTTGCTGTCGTTTTGTACAACAAAGCGCTTGATTTCAAAATTTTCCCGGTTAAATGAACGGATAATGCGAATGCCTGAAATAGCTTCTTCCAAAAGTGCTGTAATATCAGCCATTTTGCCCTGCACATTATGGCCGGCTTTCCGCAGTCTGCTGCCAAAGAAATTAATCGTCACGACGACAAGCGGTACAATGACCAGCGTCAGCAGCGTCAGTTTCCAGTACAGCGCAATCATAGATACCAGCGAACCGATTAAAATAACCGCTTCCTGTACGAATGAAATCAGGTTGCCGGCAATGGCTGTCTGCAGTGCCGAAACATCGTTGGTCAAATTACTCATAATATTGCCCGTCTTGCGCCTATCAAAATAGGACAAAGACAACGTCTGCAAATGACGGTACAACTTTTCCCGGATATCATTGACAATTTTTTGGCCGACAAAACTCATCAAATACCGTTCGCCAAAATAGAAAAAGCCGCGGAATAAAAACAATACTAAAATACCAACAACAATTAAGTTTAGTGTCACAATATCCTTATTGGCCAGTACTTTATCGATGACATCCTTTATCAGCCAAGGGACAACAACGTTGCTGGCTCCTGAAAAAGCCATGCAGATAACTGCCAATACCAGTCGTTTTTTATACGGCAGTACAAACTTCAGCAATCGTTTGTAGCTTTGCCAACTATTATATTTCTTCATTCACCCTGTTTCTCCTTAGCAAATTCTAGTATAGTTTTTGCAATGCGCTGTACGGCACCGCTTTGTCCCATCGTACGGCGTACTTCAGCCATCGCCTGCTTTAATTCATCATGCCGGGACGCATCCGTCAATATGGGGACAATAACTTGGGCAATATGCTTTGCAGTCACTTCATCCTGCCATAACTCCGGCATAATCCGCCGTCCCATAATGATATTGGGCAGGCCAATACTGTCAATATGCACGAGTAGTTTGGACAGCCAATACGTGAGGCTGTTCACGCGGTAGATAAGCAATGTCGGCAGCTCCATCAACGCCGTTTCCAACGTAGCCGTACCGGAAGCGGCAATGGCCGCCGTACTGACTGCCATCATATCGTATACATTTGTTTCTCCTATGTGTACGTCTACGCCGCTGTCTGCAATCATCGACGCTAATACGCTGCGGTCAATCGTAGAAGCACGGGGCAGCAAAAACTGTACCTGCGGCACGGCTTTGCTGATTTCTTTCGCCGCTTCCAGCATAGGCGGCAGCAATCCTTTGACTTCCTGCATACGGCTTCCCGGCATGAGCAATACGGTTTTCTTTTGGGCATCCAGTCCCAAAGCCGGCACAATCTCATCCCGGCTCTGTCCTGCATGCACTGTATCCAGCAGCGGATGCCCTGCGTATACGACATGCGTCCCCATTTCCTCATACATCTGCGCTTCAAAAGGGAATAAAGAAATAGCCAAATCCGTATATTGGGCAATCGTGCGGCCCCGGCTTTTATGCCATGCCCAAATAGTCGGCAAAATGTAATACACAACGGGAATGCCTGCTTCTTTGGCTTTTTTAATCAGACGCATGTTAAACCCCGGATAGTCAATACAGACAAGGACATCAGGCTTTTCATCCAGCATCGTCTGCACCAAAAAATCCCGCAGGCGGAAAAAGAACGGAATTTTACGCAGTATCTCACCTACGCCAATAAAGCCTAGGTTCTGAATATCATACACAATCCGTACGCCTGCTTTTTTCATTTGCTCTCCGCCCATACCAATCAATTCAATGGATGGATCCTGTTGTTTCATTACTTCGGCCAACTTGGCACCATGCATATCTCCCGATGCTTCGCCTGCTGAAAACATGATTTTCATATCTATCTACCTCAAAATTAAAAGGTCTTATCTACAGCACAAATACAGATATTGTTTTTGTCAGCAGCCTTTAATACCTCGTCTTGTTCTACGAACAGCGTGCGCCCTGCTTCCATAGCCAAAACAGTACAGCCGCTTTCTATCATGGACTCTAAGGTTGCCAAGCCGACAGCCGGCACATCAAACCGCGCATCCTGATTAGGTTTGGCTACTTTTACGACAACAGATTTGCCTCGGCCCAGTGCACCGCCGCGGCGAATACAAGCATCGGTGCCTTCAATCGCTTCAATCGCCATGACGGCTTTGTGTTTGACGACGACAGTTTGTCCAATATCCATGCCGCCCATCGCCTTGGCAGTAGCAAAGCCGAAACGGATATCATCTTCTTCCTCCCGGCTTGGTTTACGCTTCGTCAAAACACCGGCCGCCGGCATCAGCGGTTTTAAATACAGCGTCTGATCTACGACTTCAATTCCATCTTTGGCCAGTTCGTCAACAATGGCCAGCATGATTGTATCATCTTTTCGGTTGCGTAGTTTAGCCAGCATTTTAATCGCGCGGAAATCAGGAAATTTTAAGCCTTTAAACAATATTTCCTTGGTTACCTTGCCAATCATCGTAACTTTATCTACGCCTTCTTTGCGCATTGTTTTTATAATTTTATCCAGTTTAGCTACGTTAATTTCATAATACGTGTCCGCTTCCGCTTTCAGCTCCGGTGCCACCCCGTCAACAACGGCAATCACGACAACTTCATGCCCCATCTGCTGGGCTGCACGCATAAATTCCACTGGTAATTTGCCTACGCCGGCAAACAGCCCTACTTTTTCCATATTCATCACCCTTATAAATGAATAAAATATCCATTTTTATATTATACAAAAAAATGTGTCTGATGTCAGTAACTACCAAGGCAACTTGCAGAAAAAAAGGAAGGCAAGAACCTCTTACCCTCCCTTTTTGCTATGTTCATTAATCTTTTGTACCCCGGCAAATTCCACGATCGGCATCGCGAAGGAAGCGGAGAAAATGTTCTGTTTCTTCTGAACTATCTAGTTCTTCTTCCATTCTGGCAATTGCATCCCGTAAATTTAAGCCGGAACGATATAAGAGACGAAATGCCTTTTTCAATTCACGGCGTACATTTTCCGGAATTCCCGCACGGGATAAGCCAACGCTGTTCAGTCCAATGCAGCGTGCCGGTTGGCCGTCGGCAATGACAAACGGCGGGATATCCTGTACTACTTTTGCCAAGCCGCCAATCATGCTGTTGCGGCCGATTTTGACGAATTGATGTACACCGGCAATACCGCCGATAACGACTCGGTCTTCTACGACTACATGCCCGGCAAGACCTGCGCAGTTACTCATAATAACGTGATTCCCAATAATGCAGTTATGAGCCACATGGGTGCATGCCTGAAAAAGGCAGTCACTGCCAATGCGGGTTTCTTCCCCTTCGCCGGTGGCTCGGCTGACTGTCACATATTCACGAAATACCGAACGGTCGCCTATAATAACATAACTTTTTTCACCTTTAAATTTTAAATCCTGCGGTTCCGATCCAATGGATGCACTGGGGAAAAAACGGCAGTTTTTGCCAATTGTTGTCCAGCCATCAATAACGACGTGAGCCATAATTTCAGTTCCATCGCCAATAGTAACATGGGGGCCAATTACAGCGTAGGGTCCAATCTTCACGCCCGCACCGATTTTTGCCTGTGGATCTATAATAGCCGTTGGATGTATCATGCATTGCTGCATGGTTTCTTTTTCCTCGGTCATTAAAGTCACTCCTTGCTTGCCTGCTGTCAAAGCAGTTGCCTAATAATAAAATTTATATAGTAATATATTCATCTGCAGAATAGCAAAATATGCTGACCATTTGTAAGAAAAAACACTGCATTTTAACCTATATGCTTCATTTTCCATCGTTTTTCATTGCAAAAGGACATAGATGCTCTTTACTTTTTAGGATTTTGACCCGGCATAAGGGCAAATAAATATTCTCCTTCTGCACAAAGTGTATCGCCTACATGGCATTGTGCTTTTACTTTTCCCATACGGCCTTTAATTTTTTCAATATCAGCGCGCATGACAACTTGGTCGCCAGGACGTACGGGGTGACGGAAACGCAGTTTGTCAATGCCTGTAAAATACGGAATCAGGCCTCTGTTTTCTTCCGGATACAACAAGGCTACACCGCCTACCTGTGCCATTGCTTCTGCAAGCAGAACACCCGGCATAACCGGCTGACCCGGAAAATGGCCCTGAAAAAACAATTCATTAAACGTGGCATTTTTAATGCCGACAGCATACTTCATCGGTTCCAGCTCAATAATGCGGTCAACGAGCAGCATCGGGTACCGATGCGGTAAAATTTCCATAATATCCGTAACTTCCAAAGTCATTTGTATTCCTCCTAACCTATTTCTTTAAAAATATCATGTGTCAGTAAATTATTTAATTTATGACTCGATTTTACAGCAATAATATGTCCCCGTACAGGTCTTCCCAGCAGGGATATATCGCCAATAACATCCAATACTTTGTGGCGGACCAATTCATCAGCGCTGCGCACTTTGGATAAGCAGGTAGTCTTATCATAGACAATCGTGTTTTCCAAATTGCCGCCTTTGCCAAGTCCCAGCTTCCGAATCATTTCCAATTCTTCCGTAAACGCGATGGTACGCGCATAGGCAATCTCTTTTATATACTCATCCGGCGTAATTTCAGCGTCAAAGAACTGTACCCCCAATAAAGGATGGGGATTGATAGAGGTAAATGTAATCCGAAATCCATCATACGGAATGGCCGCGATAAATTTATCATCTTCTTGAATCAAATGCTGTTTTTGGATGACAATTTCCTGCCGTGGTTCCTTCAAAGACTGTATGCCGGCTTTCTGAATCAGTTCCACAAAATTCAAACTGCTGCCGTCAGCAACAGGAGGTTCTGCTGAATCCATTTCTACAATACAATTATCTACCTGCAGGCCATTGAGCGCAGACAAGACATGTTCTACCGTAAAGACTTTGGCTTCGCCGTCTTCCAGCGTCGTTGCCCGCATCGTATTGGTTACCTTTGATAAATGCGCCTGCACGGATGGCTGCCCCGGCAAATCGGTACGAATAAACACAATTCCCGTATTCGCTGGTGCCGGCCGCATGATCATATGAACTTCCTGAGCCGCATGTAAGCCTATTCCACTGTATGAAACGGAGTCGGCTAATGTCGTTTGTGCTATAGACATAAGTACGCCTCTCCTTTCCTTTAGTTTACTAAAATTTAAAAATTTCCCATACTAAATTATTATACCGCATTTAAAGTTTATTTGACAACCATAAAACGAAATATCTGTCAACAGGCT
>DJEN01000092.1:22205-36035 GCA_002431345.1 Megasphaera sp. UBA5897
CAGGCTGTTCCCGCACGACGATTGTATTACAGCAGCATGAACCTCGTAAAACGCCCTGCAGCTTTCACTGCATTTGCCCAAAGTATAGGAAAAACCGCCGCACATTCGCGATGTACGACGGTTTTCATATATCTCCTGCCGCTTATTGCAAGAGGGTATAGACAGCAGATACGGTTGTATCCCACTGTTCTATTTGCTGTTGTTCTGCCGCAATGGTATCATGTCCTTTGCCGCATTGACGCTGTACAGATGCCGGTGAAGTACCATTGTATGTATTACGCTGGTCTACACAGGTTTCGATATCCAGGAAATGATGAATATCTTCTGCGAATAAAGGGCTCATTGCCTGCAGTTCTTCCAATGTAAGCTGCTGCAGCACTTTTCCCTGTTCAATACAGTAATGAACTGCTTTGCCGACGACAGCATGGGCTTCACGGAACGGCAGTCCCTTTTTAGCCAGATAATCTGCCATATCGGTAGCATTGGAAAAATCGCTTTCCAATACTTCACGCATGCGTTTGCCGTTGACAGTCATTTTGTCAATCATCGCTGCGTAAATCGTCAAAGCAAATTTCAAATTGTCAATGGCATCAAAGACGCCTTCTTTATCTTCCTGCATGTCCTTATCATATGCCATCGGAATGCCTTTCATCATCGTAAGCACTCCCATGAGATGACCGTAAAAGCGTCCAGTTTTGCCGCGGACTAATTCGCAAATATCCGGATTCTTTTTCTGCGGCATAATAGAAGAACCGGTGCAGTGCGAATCATCCAATTCAATAAATTTAAATTCGGAAGAAGACCAAAGAATAAATTCTTCGGACAAGCGGCTCAGATGCATCATGAGCTGGGCAGCAAATTCCAAAAACGCAATAATATAATCGCGGTCGCTGACAGCATCCATGCTGTTGTCATACAGCTTGCCAAAGTGCAGGGTCTTGGCAACAAACGGCTGATCCAGCGGATACGTCGTACCAGCCAAGGCGCCGGCACCCAACGGCATCATGTCTGCCATTTCCCAAGCATATTTCATATGAATGAAATCACGGGACAGCATGGAAAAATACGCCATCATATGATGACTGAACAAAACAGGCTGTGCCCGCTGCAAATGCGTATAACCAGGCATAATCACGTCACTGTATTTTTCAGCTGCCTTGACAATGGATTCCTGCAGTTTGACAAGAAGCTTGGCAACTGCCGCAATTTCTCTGCGGACGTACATATGCGTATCCAGCGCAACCTGGTCATTGCGGCTGCGGCCCGTATGGAGCCGTTTGCCGGCTTCGCCAATAGCATCTGTCAACCGTTTTTCCACATTCATGTGAATATCTTCCAGTTCTACAGAAAATTCAAATTCGCCTTTTTCAATTTGTTCATAAATATGTTTCAGCCCTGTGACAATGGCATCTTTATCTGCTGCAGAAATAATGCCCTGCCGCTGCAGCATCGTCGCATGGGCAATGCTGCCGCAAATATCTTCCGCATACATGCGGCAGTCAAACTGGATAGAGGCATTGAATTCTTCTACACTTTTATCCGTGGCCTTTGTAAAACGGCCGCCCCATAATTTCATGGTGTTTCGCTCCTTATTTTCCGTTCTTTGCTGCATGCTGTTTCATGAGCGCACGCATCTGGAGAGGCAACCCAAAGAGGTTGATGAAGCCTTCTGCATCTTTCTGGTTGTATACATCATCTTCGCCAAATGTAACAAATTCTTCATTGTACAAGGAGTACGGCGAAGTAGAACCAGCGCTGATAATATTGCCTTTGTACAGTTTCAATTTAATCTGGCCTGTTACAGTCTGCTGTGTTTCGTCAACAAAAGCGGACAATGCTTCCCGAAGCGGCGAGAACCATTTGCCGTCATAGACTAATTCAGCAAATTTGTTGGCAACTGTTTCTTTGTAGTGGAACGTGTCGCGGTCGAGGCAGAGATATTCCAATTCTCTGTGCGCATACATGATGATGGCACCGCCCGGATTTTCATAGATGCCGCGGCTCTTCATGCCGACAAGACGATTTTCAACAATATCTACAATACCTACGCCGTTTCTGGCACCGATTTCATTAAGAGCTGTAATCAAAGCGACAGCATCCATTTTTTCGCCGTTAACAGCGACAGGAATACCTTTTTCAAAATCAATGGTAACGTATTCGGCTTTGTCCGGAGCCTGTTCCGGTGTTTTTGTTACCATGTATACCATATCTTTTGGTGCATTGGCCGGATTTTCGAGGTCGTCCCCTTCATGGCTCAAATGCCAAATATTCCAGTCCATGCTGTACGGATACGGATTTTCTTCTGACTGATAATCAATAGGTACATGATGAGCTTCTGCGTATTTGAGTTCGTCTTCACGAGATTTGAGGTCCCACATTCTCCACGGAGCAATCAATTTCATCTGCGGAGCCAATGCTTTTACAGTCAATTCAAAACGAACCTGGTCGTTGCCTTTGCCTGTTGCGCCGTGAGCAATGGCATCAGCGCCTTCTTTTTCAGCTACTTCAACGAGTTTTTTAGAAATAAGCGGACGGGCAAAGGATGTACCCAACAGATATTTGCCTTCATATACGGCACCGGCTTTGACAGTCGGCCATACGTATTCTTCCATGAATTCTTTTTTGATGTCCATGACATATACTTTAGAAGCACCGGAAGCATAGGCTTTCTTTTCAATAGCTTCAAAATCATCCGGCTGGCCCACATCAGCACAAGCAGCAATAACTTCAGCACCTTTATAATTTTCTTTCAGCCAAGGAATGATAACGGATGTATCCAGGCCACCAGAATAAGCCAAGACGATTTTTTTAATTTCACTCATGATAATTCCTCCTATTGCAAACTAAGCGGCAAATTTATTTGTACAACTATCTACGGTTGATAGTATACACCCTATTGAAATAATATGCAAGTAAATTGCATAAAACCTTGTCATGTTTTTCTTAAATTTCCTTCCGGCCGCAAAATATGATACAATACACAATATATATGGAGGAATTATGAAGAAATATTTTTTTCTCATCTTTGTCATTGCATTTGCAGTCTGTGCGGCCTGGAGCATAGGGACAGACAAATCCAAACCGGCACATACAGATTTTTCTTCGTCTGCGCCGGCACAGCCTTTTTGGCAGGAACCATTGGCGCCGCTGAAAGAAAAATCCTATCCGTACCTTCATTTTCATGAAGCCATGGAAAGCCATATCAAGTCCATACCGATGTATGTATCCATTCATCTGATTCCCAAAGACATGCGGCATGCTATCGTCGCGACAGAAGACCGCCGTTTTTATGAACATGGCGCACTAGACCCTATTGGCATTGTGCGTGCCATTGTCGTCAACTTCTATTCCGGTTCTACCGTAGAAGGCGGCAGCACGATCAGCCAGCAAGTCGTAAAAAACGTGTTCCTTTCCCACGAGCGGACATTTACGCGCAAAGCCCAGGAAGTCGTCTTGGCCTATCTTCTGGAACACTACTATACAAAAGATGAAATACTTGAAATTTATCTGAATACAGCGTATTTTGGAGCTAACGCGACAGGCATTTACGAAGCCAGCGAAATTTACTATGACATCAATCCGGAAAAGCTGCGTCTTTCTCAGGCGTCCATGCTCGCCGGTCTAGTACAGGCACCGACATACTACAATCCGCTGCAAAATTACGATGCCGCCAGAGAACGGCAGAAAATTGTCCTGGCATTGATGGTCGAACAAGGATATATCAGCAACACAACAGCTGCTGAAGCATACAGAGAACACACGGGACTCAAGCGATAAGAAATAAAAAAGCTTGTCGCTTTTTGTTTGCACTTTAAAAAATAAATGGCTGAAGCAAACTATATACATAAACGTATAACAAAGGCTGCGGCGAAATGGATTAAAGATTCTCCTTTCGCCGCAGCCCTTTTTTGCTGTACAAAAATACGGGTACACCCCAAGGCATACCCGTTATGCTCGCCAGATACAGATGCGTTATTCTTTTTTATTCGTCAAATAATACGAAATGCGGCTTAAGCCAATGGACAAATCTTCACGGAATACAAAAATGTTATCCGGTACATTCAAACGCAGCGGCGCAAACGACAAGATGCCTTTAATGCCTGCTTCTACCATCTGATCGGCTACTTGCTGTGCTACTGCCGCCGGAACCGTGATAATGCCGATCTGGATGCCTTCTTTACGGATGACTTCTCCCATTTCAGCAATAGGCGTAACGACAACGCCGCCTACATTTTGGCCAATGATACGGTGATCTACATCAAAAAGCCCCATCGTCCGGAATCCCAAACGGCCAAATGTTTTATAGTTTGCCAGTGCCCAGCCTAAGTGGCCAATACCGGCAATGCCGATTTTCCAATGCTGCTGCAGGCCAATAATCTCTACAATTTGCTGGCATAATTCGCTTACATAATACCCTACGCCTTTTTTGCCAAACGCACCAAAACACGTCAAGTCTTTGCGAATCTGTTCCGGCGTAATGCCTAGCCGTTCTCCCAGCTTTTCTGATGAAATAATATCAATTCCCGCATCTTGCAGCAACAAAAGGTCCCTGTAGTACAGCGGCAATCGTTCGATAACAGCATCTGATATTGCCTTTTTCTGTCTCATGGAAATATCCTCCCACAATGATATATACGTCTATTCATTTTAGTTATATATAATCATACATTATTATAATAAGTTACATAGCTATTATATATCATTGTGAATTATTTCGCAAACTTTTTTTATTATTTTTTATATTCTATATATGCATTGGCAAATATACCGCAAATCAACCAAAAAGTAAGGGAAATCTGCGTACTAAATAAATCATAATCACTAAAGCCGCAAATAGTCTGTGACACGACAGCAGCAATCATCATCATAGCTGCAGAACGGTCAAAGGTATGAACCTGCGGCATCTTTAAAAGTTTCCATCCATAGTAGGCGTTGCCATAAAAAAAACAAAAGAAAGAGACAAATCCAAGCACGCCTGTTTCTGCCCATATATTCAAAAACATGTTATGCGCATGAAATATAGTAATCCCCGCTTCCTGAATTAATTCATTATATACAGGGTATACAAATTTAAATGCGCCCCAGCCTACACCCAGCAGCGGATGTTCTATAATCATTTCCACGGCACTGTACCACATATCCAGCCGCATCGATACAGACGTATCTGCCTCGCTGTGATAAAAAATGGACAACAGCCGGTCTGTCACGCCGCCGTGATAAAACAAGAGGAACGGCGGTATAAGCAAAAACAGCAGCCATAGTCGTTTATCCCACACAAGCCCAAAGAAAAATACCAGCGCGGCCACGCTCAGCCACGCTCCGCGGGAATAGGTCAATATGAGGCAAAGCCCCAAGGCAGCAAAAAGAGCCGCATATCCTATGCGATGCCATCTGTGCCGTGTCCAAATCGACATAGACGCCGTGCCGCCCATCATCATCAATAAAAAGGCCGAATACAAATTCGGATTGTACAGCGTCGAATACATGCGCCGCTTCAGCAGCGGAAATGCCGAATTATCGACCCATTCCGCTTCATGGAGCGTCAGCATATGGGCATACTGGTATATACCGTACAATACCGTTCCTGCCGCACTAATCAGCAAACATACAATGACCAGGTGCCTCTCTGAAGCAGTCCGCACAAAAAGAATCAGCAGAATATACATCAATATATACTGCAATACCGTAAAAGCATAAAACCCCAAGCCAAACAACGCCTGCGGCGAACCAAGCAAAGAAATCAGTGAAATCCCGGCAAACAATCCGGCAGGCAGGAAAACACCTATCCAGGAAACGCTGCGCACATCATATTTCCAACTGTAATAGGCTGCCAATACGACAGCTATGACAAAACAAAACTCCATTGCAAAAATATTCAGCGGCAAACAAAAGGCCGTCGCCATCAACGCATATACGACACGCAGCCTCGCTTTTTCTGACGGCGTTTCCCCAGTTTTCCATACCATTCCCATCATTCCCATCGCTCCTTTGTGTTCCATTATACTAAAAGAAATACGCCATGACTAGAGTTGCTTCTATGCATCTGTAATAAGAGTCATCCTCTGTCAATACTCATCCTATATACCGGGATATCGTCTGTATTGAGAAAATACAGACGATAACGAGATACCTTGCTCTTGCCTGCATAAAAGAATCGTAAAGCAAAAAACGCGGCACA
Organism: Megasphaera sp. UBA5897; assembly: GCA_002431345.1. Lineage (GTDB taxonomy): Bacteria > Bacillota > Negativicutes > Veillonellales > Megasphaeraceae > Megasphaera. The sequence continues at coordinate 28,384 of DJEN01000092.1, forward strand.
CTGCGGTACCGCGCTTTTTACGTATCTTGACTATACTATTGTTTTTCCGTATCGTCCAGCAGTTCCCAAAGGTTATATCTGTTAAATAATCCAAATGCATCGCCATATTGGCTTTCATAGCTTTGCACCGGCCGATAATCCAACAGTTTAGCACTCAGGTCTTCTGCTGACCATCTCTGATTACCGCTGTGATACGACGTGTCAATATGCAGCAGCAGTCCGTTAGAACGCTGTCTTCTTGGGCCATCTACGTACAAGTTCATCCAGCCGTCATTATCCGTATTAAACGTTTCCGGACTCGTTCCGGCTTTATCTAACCGTTCCCGCAGATTCCGTATGGTCGTCAAGGTGCGTACCTCTTCCGGAACGCCTTCTTTGACAGCACGGAATTCTTCCGCTTTCAGCCGCAAGCCGTACTTGCTGCCGCTGCCATTGCCCCAGTCAAAATAAAGGGCATTGCTGGAATCGTGATCTGGCGCTATGCCGTACACACCGGTCACATAGTCCATACTCGTAAAGATACCCTTGCCTGCGACATGCAGTTTATCCATGCTCAATTTGCCGCCAACACGAACATCTGCGTTCGTGACATTCATGGTGGTAAACCGTACATCGCCGTCGATGTTCAGATGCAAGTCGCCTTTCATGCTGTCGGCACTGCCGTCACGGCCCACGCCTTGCACATCTACAACCAACGTACCGGTATTTTCACTGCGGTCGATAACAGGCAATTCAAAATCATTTCCCTGCAGGAACAGATGATCTCTGACAGTAACGCCGCCGTCGCCAATGACGATTTTGGCTTGGCCGTCTTCTGTATACAGCACGACATCCTTGCCGCCAATCGCACCAATCTTGATATTGCCGCTCTTGGTACCGGCTGCTGCCATTTCTCCGGCAAACAATTCAGCAATATTAATTTCGCCAATCGTAGATACGGCACTGATAGAACCGTTGACAGCCTGCAGACTGTCTCTGCTGCCGCGGCTGACAACACCTTTTTCTCCATCCAAGACAATACTGCCTTGATTGGAAATTACGCTGTTGTTGTTTGTCACACTGCCTTTGGTCGACCGGATGGCAATATTCCCATCAGCCTCTACGGAAGCAAAGTTGGTGCCTACGGTCAAATCCCTGCCGCTTTCCAGCAATACATCTTGGTGGCTGATAATGGCCAAGTCATTATACAAATACCCTTCCGGTGCCCGCATTTCAATGCCGCTGTCACTAAGAATATAGCGTTTATTTTCCGTATAGGCCGTGCCTTTGTTAAACTTCGCACCAGTTTTACCTGCTACACCATCAGCTCCCAAGAAATCGTAGAAACCCTGTCCTTTGTCATCTTTCTTGCCGTCTACTAACTTGAAGTCATCATAGTTACTTACATTGCTGTAAGCCGATTTTAAGATGACATTGCCGGCATCTGCCAGTGACTTATCTCCCGTGTTCAACGAAACAATATCGCCGCGGTTTACCACGTCACCTTTGCGGAACGCTTCCAGCTGTCCTTCTAATTCATCTTTAATCAATACATGCTGATTGTCATCATTGATATAGCTGACCTGCGTGTATACTTGTTGTCCAGTTGGCGCAGTCGGTTCCGTATTAGACAGGAAATGCTTTTCTCCCTTAGCATCTTTGTAATAGCTTTCGGAAATCAGAATGCGATCGCCTACATCTGTCGTACCAGCAAGTGTCTGCTGGTTTCCTTTATCATCTACCAGATAAATCTGGTGATTGCTTTCTGTCGTACCGCCAGCATTCATCGTAACATTGCCATTAAGTGCTGTCACTTTGCCCTTCGTCACATTGATGACGCTGCCTTTATCTGCTTTGAGAGAAATATCGCCATCCATGGACACCAAGTTCGCCCGATTAATGAGATCTCCATCCGTATCGGTCATAGAAATATTGCTGCCAGCCAAGATGACGTCACCATAACTGCCCAAGCCGTCTTTCGCTGTAAGCGTTACATCCTTCAGTGCTACTAAGTAGTGTTTATCATTGTACAATCTGCCATTAACAGCAGACATTTCAATGTTATTGGTTGCTACATTGTAGCTCGTGTCAGCCGACATATCTTTCAAGCTGATATGCTTTTTGCTGTCATACCGGTAGCTTTCAGAACCATCATCCATGCGGCTCAGGTCATCGTAGTTATTCACATCACCATATTCCGACGCAAGAATGATACTGCCGGTTCCTTCTTTGTCGCCGTTAGTCTTGCCGACAGCCACGATATCGCCGTAGTTAGTGACACTGTGTCCTTTGCCATCCTTCGATTTCCCCTTGGCTTCCAAACGGACCGTGCCGCCCAACGTAATGATATCCCCGGAAGATGGAGTTCCTTCTTTACCATTGATGACATTTCCATTGTCGGCAACGAGCGTCACATCGCCATACACAGATTCCAGAATGGACGTGTTAACGATGTCCCCGCCGGTAGCATGAAGAGTAATGTCTTTCCCAGCATACAGGTTGTACGCCAGGTTTTGCAGCCCATCGGCTGCCGTGAGAGAAATATTACCCCCGGCTTCGATGTCTTTGGAATTGTAGAGACTGCCATGCGCAGCAGAAATTTCTACATTGCCCGTAGCAATATCTTTTCCATTAAACTTCGTAGATCCATCAGACAACGTATCAAAGTCATCGTAGTTGGTGACATCTCCACGGTCAGAAATGAAGCGAATTGTACCATTTAAAGCTAAGGCATCACCGGCATTGAAGACGGAACCGTTTTTCATAACATCATATTTTTTTTCATCTAAAATAATATACTTGCCGCCGGCTTGTTCGCCTTCCTCATAGGTATGGACTTCAGCATTTGTTGGAGCTTGGAGCAATTTGCCATCGTCATCATAGTAATACAACGTGCTGTCTTGGCTCTTGGCATGCAAGGTCACATTGCCATTTCCTGAAATGAGGTCTGCCCCCAACTGATTGTAAATACTGCCATCCGTAGAAGACAGTTCCACATTGCCATCTAAAGTTTTCATGACCCCTAAGTTCAGCACATCAGCACCAGCAGTCATGTTGATATTTCCTTTTTTACTTTGGAAATGTCCCCAATTGATGACGCTATCGGCAGCATACACCCTAATATCTCCTCCAGCATCGATATCTCCCGTATTGACAACATGTTCTTCCTGAGCAGTCAAAATCACATTGCCATCAGCCTGAATCTTACCAGTATTGGTCATTGTTTTGCCGGACAAGAAAGACACATTGCCACTGGCCTCTACCCCATTGGCATTGATAATGCTTCCAGCGGAAGCCAGCAGGATATCCCGGCCCTGTAAAAGAATATCGGTGAAACTCTCATCGGTTTTCTTGACCAAAATATTCTTTTCATCATTTTGGATGGTGATATTCCCCGTGGCTTGCAAAGAATCATTGACAATCACGTCATTTTCTTTACCACCTTTGTAGTTGTGAATATCTACATTTCCCTGTACGGTCTGTCCATTGTCTGCAGAGACCGACAAATCATTGTCTCCCCCATTTCCTAAGAGGATATTGCCATTGTCAGAATTCATAATGACGTTAGACAGCCGATTGTACCGGCTTCCTAAGTCGATACCATAATCTTTTCCATTGTCGGTATCCTTTCCGCTAGCCATGACCTGTAAGGTATCGCTGACAGACAGGTTATAGCTTTGATCAGGAGAAGCAGAGTCGCTGTTATCATAGTTTTCATTGATATACCCCATAGCAAACATATCTGCATTTTTGGCTGATAGCTTGCCGTTACGCAGGAGAATATTTCCATTGGTTCCCAAAGAAATGGTCCCCTCTGACAGGAGGCTGCCCCCTTCCTGAATGATGTCTTTTCCGGCTTCTACAGTAAGCAGCTTCGTTCCTTCCAACTTGCCAGAAGCAATCAAAACATTTCCTTCACTGCCAAGATACGTATCCATAGAAGAAATAGATTTCTTCCAGTCCATATCCGGGGTGGTGAAGATGCTAGCTGTTTCGCTGCTCTTAACCGTATCACCGGTAAGATGCAACGTACCATCCACAGAAATACCGATATTCTTAAGCGTACCGCCCTCATCCACAGAGCCGATGGTCAAGTCGAGGCTACCCACTTTTCCATCTTTGGATGCAGTCTTTCCATCCACGCTGGCGACGCCGGTGACATACACACTCTCTTTCGCACGCAGGGTCACATCGGACTTGTTTGCACTGCCAGAATTCAGGATGCGAATCCCCTTATTGCCTTGCCGGTTCAGAGTGCCGTCTTCATTTGTATCGGCTTCGCCAATGCTGCCGCCGCGGGCTTCCAATGTAATCTTACCATCGTTTTCTGCACGGATGTAATTCACAGCGTCGGTACCTTTGACTTCGCCCATGAGGATAGACGTATCGGACCCTAAATAAATGTCTTTGCCGCTGGAAATGCTGCGGACAATGAGATTATTTTCTCCCTGCTGGTCGATATAAATGCCGCCGGATGCGACAGCTGTAAGACCATCTGTATCTGTATCACTCCCCAAGAGATTTGTAGTCAGCTTGTTTTCTAACGTTCCTAAACTGCCATTGGCTGCCGAGAGGTAGAGTGTTTTCCCTGTAATCAGCGGCGTCGTTCCCATGCCCTGATTGTATATGCTGCCCAGACTGCGCAACGTTACATTGCCTGCATTGGTGGTGATATTTTCCAAGTACAAATCTTTGGTTACCGACGGCAGTGGACTCTCTGTATGTTTGTCTTCTCTGCCTTCCAGGAAAATATTGCCTTGAGACGGGCTTCCTGTTGTTGCGCTAGATGTCACCGTCAACGTGCCTGCCTTGCCATCTTTCGTGGTTTGCTGCACGCCGATAGGAAGGGTTTCCGAAATGACTGCAATCGTATTCCCCTGGGCATCTTTCTTCCAAGTCACCATCGACGCATCGGCTTTGGAAAGAGCTTTCAAATCTTCTAAATTCTTATAGCTTCCATCGGCATTTTTATCCAGCAGCGTATTCGCATTGATTTCCTTCGTTTTGCCGCTGTTGATGCCTGCGCTGTCGGATACGGTAATGGTGATGTTGTGGCCCATCACATTGGGTGCTTTGTCAGAAGTCTTCGGCAGGGTTTCCGATGTCTGGTTGACTACGCTGTCCTGGATGGCATAGAGCAGCGCATATTCATCCCAAGCCTTGTAATCTCCCAGTTTGGTTGTTTCTTTGGCATCGTGAGCCTTATTGATTTTATTCTTGTAATCCTGCATCTCGCTGTTACCGTCAATCAAGCCCAAACTTCTCCAACGATCTATCAAATCATCGGCATCGCCCCGGTCATTGGATACGTATGGCAATGCGTCTACAACACTTCCTTGGGAAACGTTCAGATTGACGTCTCCTTCTTGGGAAATAATCTGTCCAATCCGCATATCTCCGGCAGTCTGTTCCAAAGAGATGTTTCCTTTCGCGATAGCATTGATAGATGCGTCCAGTGTATCCAAGCCAATAGGCTGCTGACCTGCATAGACTTTGAGTGCTGTGTAAGTGCCATCTTCTTTCTTCTGTCCATAAATAGAGCCATGTTCACTCGTCAGGTTAATACGGTCTGATACGATAGAACCATTTTCTTTTTGAGAAATAGATCCTTCACGGCCTGTAGTTCTAATATCTACCAGTCCTGTAATGCCCGTGCTGTTTTCCAATGTATTATAGGTATTTCCATTTTTTACAACAGAACCAATATGTCCCAGCACGACATTGCCTTTGGCTTGGTAGGCTCCATTGATGGTGAGATCGATAGTATTTTGTTCCGGCGCATTTTTCCCAGTAGCGTCATGAACAGCGCTGACGTATACCGTATCACCGGCTGTAATTTGAATGTTTTCTATATCTTTTCCAGCAGCCAAATCTATAGTTTCTCCATAGAGACTGCCGCCGTTTTGCACCAGCGAACCGTTAGATGTAATAGCTATGGTACCTTTTTCTATACGAGATATTGTCCCGTCACTGTTCTTGGTTTCGTAGAGCTTCGTATTGCCAATATTTCCAGTCAACTCTATATTAGAAGCAGAGTTAATAGAAATCTTGCCATCTTCGGCATTGTTTCCGATAAATTTCACATGAATCGGATTATCCGCTTGGATGCTGGCATCATAGGTATCGCGGGTGCCTGTCGATTCGGTCCAGGTCACTTCGTTATGCCTGTAATATCCCCACAGACCGGAACGCCATTTCCGCGTTCCATCGATAGTCATGTTTTTGCTAACTTCCTGATGGGACACAGTAACTTGGCTACCCGAAGTAGTCGTATCTGCCCGGATGGTTTCGCCCTGCTTTCTATCAGCCTCTTTATCACTTCCAGTTTCACCTTGAATCTCAGTATGTTCTTTCATCCACTTCGCCAATTCTGTTTTGGCTTCGCTGCTGGACCATTTGAGATCCCAGCCGCCGGTCTCAAAATCATTTTTGTACTTGGTATAGTCTGTAGTTTCTTTTCCAGACGTCCAGGTGTATTTCAAACCTTGTTGTGGGTTGTAGTCAAAACCTTTTTCCTTATCAAAGGAACTTTCTGTCCCAGTATCACTGATTCGGCCTTGGGCATCGATGGTTTTTACCACCGTCTTGCCATTGGTGATTTCCGTCAATGTCTTCTTCGCCGTATCTTGAATACGAACGAGGCCATTGACATCATGAGTTGTCAGTTGTCCCACTTTCAAATCGTGACCGGTGCTGTTCTTCACAGAAATATCACTGACACCGTCGAGGCAAATGATTTGTCCATTGCCCGTACTGGAAATACGGCCGGTAAGGTAAATCTGTCCGCCGCTGGCATCGACATTTTCCACCAGAATCTTTTGGGTGGACGGGTTGTAGTACACATTGAGCTTGTACTTGTAACAGCCCGCTTTGGCATCCCAGAACGCACCGCCTTCGATGATTTTGTATTTGTCGCCGGTGGTGACAGCTGCGTCGGACAATTCTCGCTGTCCATCATAGCTCATATTGATCCGGTCAATGGCTTCTTTGGTGGAAGCATCGGAAATATCCGCATAGTAATCACTGAAACCACTCTGAATGACCCCATTCACATTGATATCCGACGCATTGATATACACGTTACCGCCAGCAATATAATTGCCGCTGGCTTTGCTGCCGTCTTCAATTTTTGTTTCAATCTTGTCCACATGATGAATCCCTTGTCCAGCTTTGATGGCATCATCGTAAGCCTTACCATATAATGTCTTTACATCGCCACCAATATTGACAATGCCGTCAGTATATCCCTGCGTAATGTTTCCCTTAGCAGCATCAAGAGTGACACGGGCACCACTGATGGCTACGGCGTCTTTCACGCCTTTACCTTGGATGACTATACTGTCACTATCACTCTTGATGGTCACGTCACCTTCTTTAGAGTACACATTCCCCTGAATGAGGATATTAGCCATGGGCTTCATGGAACCGGATACTTCTCCTACTTTCTGGTCTTTTTCATCCCGTACATCGCCTTTATATTGGATAGCATTGCCATTGTAATTGCCCTTAATAGTAATCTTGCCGGACTGTCCGTCTGCCGCTTCCACAGTGCCAAAGGAAGCACTCTTTTCTTTATTGATGGCAGAGATTTGCTTGTTGAAATCTACCGTCGTTTTTCCTGTCAGACTGTTCCCATTGAATACGAACTTACCACCTGCATCATCGACAGTAAT
>DJEN01000003.1:0-15430 GCA_002431345.1 Megasphaera sp. UBA5897
AAAGTACATTGCATATGTAAACAACATGTTTACAAGAAAAAAAGGATAAAGGGATACAGCCCCTTGGAATATGGGACTTCTTTTTCGGCGGCACGAAAAAAGAATGAACATATACGAGGGTGCAGGGAATCTTCCCAGCATTCTGCCTGTGCATACTAGTCACTATGAGGGGTTTATGGTATGATACATAATAGGCTTTTGTAAAAAGGGGAATTGAGATGGAACGAATTTATTTGGATAATGCCGCTGCGACTCCGCTGGATGCGCGGGTGCTGGCAGCGATGATGCCGTATTTGACGACACAGTATGGAAATCCTTCTAGTCTGCATTATTTTGGGCAGCAGGCCCGCGCCGCCGTTCAAACGGCACGGGGGCAGGTCGCGGCGTGTCTGCATGTCAAGCTGCAGGATATCGTGTTTACCAGCGGCGGCACCGAAGCGGATAATTTGGCGATACTGGGGTATCTGCGTGCCAACCATCCGCAGGGAGGCCATCTCATTACGACGGCTGTCGAGCATCATGCTGTACTGCGGACGTTTGAAGCGATGCGGCAGAAAGGGTATGACGTGACGATTCTGCCTGTCGATGAAATAGGGAGAGTCCGTCTGGATGATGTCAAACAAGCCCTGCGGCCGGATACGGTTTTGATTTCTGTCATGTATGCTAACAACGAAACGGGTACGATACAGCCTATTCGGGAAATCGGCGCGCTGGCGCAGCATGCAGGCGTTGTCTTTCATGTTGATGCCGTGCAGGCGTATGGATATATTCCGATTCACCCGCTGGAAGACCATATTGATATGCTGACTATATGCAGTCATAAGATTTATGGCCCGAAAGGTGTCGGTGCTTTGTATATACGGCATGGTTTGGACGTAGCGGCCGATGCATACGGCGGCCCGCAGGAACACCGGCTGCGGGCAGGAACGGAAAATGTCGCCGGTATTGTCGGTTTTGGCATGGCGTCTGCCCTGCTGGATACAGAACGAGAAGCTCGGTATGCGCAGGCAGCGGCACTGAAACAGCGGCTGTATGACAAGCTGGTCTGCCAACATGCGGCGATACACCTCAATGGTACGCTGACTCAGTCTCTGCCGAATATGCTCAGTATCAGCATTGCCGGCACAGACAGTGCCATTCTGCTGATTGCCCTGGATATGCAGGGGGTCGCTGTATCTGCCGGTTCTGCCTGTGAGGCCGGGGCTGTCGAGCCGTCCCATGTCCTGCAGGCAATGCATACAGACGATAAATGGCTGCGCAGCAGTCTGCGCATTTCTGTCGGCAAAGAGAATACGATGGAAGAAATAGATGAAGCAATCTGCCGGATACAGGCTGTACTGCAGTCTGTCGGGGCAAAGGAGGAATAATATGGCTAAACGAGTAGCTGTCGCCATGAGCGGCGGTGTAGATAGTTCTGTCACTGCAGGATTATTAAAAGAAAAAGGATATGATGTCATTGGCATTACGCTGCGTCTGTGGGAAGAAGACCCGCAGAAACCGGCAGTGGAAAACATACATGCCTGCTGTTCGCTGTCGGCAGTGGACGATGCGAAAGCTGTTGCGGCTGTATTGGGCATTCCTCATTATACGCTGGATTTTAGAGATATATTCCGCCGCGATGTTATTTCGTATTTTGTCGATTCGTATCGGCATGGCAGGACGCCGAATCCGTGCATTGCCTGCAATAAATGGATTAAGTTTGGCCTGTTATGGGAAAAAGCACAGCAGTTCGGCGCTGATTTTTTGGCGACGGGACATTACGCGCGGATTCAGTATCATGAAGATACGGGCATCTATTCGCTGCTCCGCGGTACGGACCGGCGAAAAGATCAGTCCTATGTGTTATATCAGCTGAATCAGGACTTGCTGCCTCATATTCTGTTTCCTATGGCGGATTTGGAAAAAACACATACGCGGGAACTGGCAAAAGCATGGAACCTGCCTGTGTTTGACAAGCCTGAAAGCCAGGATATTTGCTTTATTCCGGATAATGACTACAAAGGGTTCCTGCGGCAGGAAGACAGCGCGATGTTCCGCAAGGGGAATTTTGTGGACCGGCAGGGTCATATTGTCGGCCAGCACCAAGGCATTCCGGCATATACGATTGGTCAGCGCCGGGGGCTTCATCTCGGTGGCCCGGGCGGTCCGTACTATGTAACGGCACTGGATGTAGCTCATAATACGGTTGTTGTCGGTGCAGAAAAAGACTTATTTTCTGCAGAAGTTCATGCTGATGACGTATCTTGGGTAGAAACAGCACCGACGGAACCGCTTGCGGCACTGGGAAAGATACGGTATGCTGCGCAGGAATCCCCCTGCACGGTATATCCCAAGGACGACGGGACGATTCGCGTCGTCTTTTTACAGCCTCAGCGCGCTGTTACAAGCGGTCAGGCGTTGGTATTATATGATGCGGCCACAGGGGAACGTGTCCTTGGCGGCGGCGTGATTTTATAGATGAAAGAGGAGATGCAGCATGGCAACAGAACATATTCGCAATTTTTCTATTATTGCCCATATTGACCATGGCAAATCGACATTGGCGGACCGGATGCTGGAAATGACCGGCACGGTCCCTAAACGGGAAATGGAAGCACAACTGCTGGATACCATGGATTTGGAACGGGAACGGGGGATTACGATTAAAGCCCAGTCAGCCCGCTTGATATACGATGCCAAAGACGGCAAGCAATACACGCTCAATTTGATTGATACGCCGGGGCATGTCGATTTTAACTATGAAGTATCCCGCAGTCTGGCGGCCTGCGAAGGAGCACTGCTTGTCGTCGATGCCACGCAGGGCGTCGAAGCGCAGACACTGGCCAACGTCTATTTGGCGCTGGAACATGATTTGGAAATTATTCCGGTCATCAACAAAGTCGACTTGCCGAGTGCCGACCCAGAACGGGTCTGCCAGGAAATCGAAGATGTCATCGGCTTGGACGCGTCGGACGCCATTATGATTAGTGCCAAGACGGGCCTTGGCGTAGATAAAGTACTGGAAGCTGTCGTACAGCGGATTCCCGCACCGGAAGACGCGCCGGACAAGCCGCTGCGTGCCTTGATTTTTGACTCGCATTTTGATGCGTACAAAGGGGCGATTGCCAACGTCCGCGTCATGGAAGGCTCCGTCAAGCCGGGACAGCGTATCCGCATGATGGCAACGGGCAAAGAGTTTGAAGTCATCGAAACAGGCGTATTCCTGCCGCAGATGCACCCGGTTCCTTCACTGGAATGCGGCAGTGTAGGCTATTTGGCAGCCAGCATGAAAAACGTGCGGGACTGCCGTGTCGGCGATACAGTTACGCTGGCAGACAATCCGGCAGCCGAAGCCCTGCCGGGGTATCATAAGGCCGTGCCGATGGTCTACTGCGGTCTTTATCCTGTCGAAACCAACGACTATGACAACCTGCGCGATGCCTTGGAAAAACTGCATCTCAACGATGCTGCCCTGTTATTTGAACCGGAAACCTCCAGTGCGCTGGGCTTTGGCTTCCGCTGCGGTTTCTTGGGCCTGCTGCACATGGATGTCGTGCGGGAACGGCTGGAACGGGAATACAATTTGTCCTTGATTACGACGGCGCCGTCTGTTATTTATCATGTATACTGCACGGACGGCACGATGGTGGAAGTAGATAACCCGGCTCTCATGCCGGATATGACCAAGATTGACCATATTGAAGAACCGCTCGTCAAAACGACGATTATTATTCCCAAAGATATGGTTGGCACGGTTATGGAAATTTCTCAAAACCGCCGCGGCCAGTATGTCACCATGGATTATTTGGATGAAACCCGCGTATCCTTGGTCTATGATTTGCCGCTGTGTGAAATTTTGTATGACTATTTTGACGTATTGAAATCGGCAACGCGGGGCTATGCGTCGCTCGACTACGAACTGCACGGCTATCAAACCTCGCCGATGGTCAAGATGGATATTCTTATCAACGGCGAAGTCGTCGATGCCCTGAGCGTTATTGTTCATCGTGAATTTGCTGCCCGCCGCGGCCGCGCGTTGGTAGAAAAGCTCCGCAGCCTCATACCGCGCCAGCTCTTCCAGATTCCGATTCAGGCAGCCATTGGCAACAAAATCATTGCCCGTGAAAACGTAGCGGCCCTTCGCAAAGATGTCTTGGCAAAATGCTACGGCGGCGATATTTCCCGTAAGCGCAAGCTGCTGGAAAAACAAAAAGAAGGGAAGAAGCGGATGAAGCAGTTTGGTACGGTTGAAATTCCGCAGGAAGCCTTCATGGCTGTGCTGCAGGTCGATGATACATGATCGGGCTGTACATACACATCCCTTTTTGCGTGCATAAATGCCTGTACTGTGATTTTCCGTCTTATGGCGGCGTCCGCCAGTATATCCCCGGCTATGTACAGGCACTCTGCCGGGAAATCCGAGCCTTTTCACAGAAAGGGCTGCGTGCGGATACGGTATATATTGGCGGCGGCACGCCGTCGCTGCTGTCTGTTTCGCAGCTATCTTCCATCATGGACGCGCTGCAGCAGACTTTTTCCCTGACGGCAGATGTGGAAATTACATTGGAAGCCAATCCGGACAGCCTAGATGCGTCCTATGCGGCTGCGATTGCGTCGCTGGGCGTCAACCGTGTCAGTCTGGGCGTTCAGTCTTTTGATGACCGCATGCTGCGTTTTTTGGGCAGAGTGCATACGGCGGCGGCAGCCAGACGCGCCGTCGAAGACGTATGGCACGGCGGCATCGACAATATATCTATTGATTTAATGTACGGCCTGCCCCATCAGACCCAGGCAATGGTACAGCGGGATTTGAAGATACTGTCTTCTCTTCCCGTGTGCCACGCGTCGATTTATTCGCTCATTGTAGAAGAACATACGCCGCTGCAGGCTCAGCTGCAGCACCATGATCTGTCGCTTCCGGCAGATGAGGAAGTCGAAGCGATGGCCCGTGACATTCATCGCACGATGCGGAAATGGGGCTATGAACATTATGAAATTTCCAGTTACGCCCGGCAGGGCAAACGGTCGCGGCATAACTGCAAGTACTGGCAATACGTGCCTTATATCGGTTTTGGCGTATCGGCCCATTCCTTTTATCAAGGCACGCGTTGGGCAAATATTGCCAATATCCCTATGTATATACGCAGGGCAGGCCAAGGCAGCGTGACGGCAGAGCGCGTGCCCATTGATGATAAAAGGGCGAAGGAAGATTATTGCTTTTTGGCTCTGCGCATGCATGACGGCATTTCGTATGCAGCTTTTGCAAACGAGTTCGGCACGACTGTAGAGACAGAGTTCGGCTCGGTGCTTTCACGGCTGTTTCAGCAGAAACTGCTGGAAAAAACAGCGGCAGGATGCCGTCTCAGCGACTTGGGACTGGCATATGGCAATTACGTATTCAGCCAGTTTATACGGTCATAGGTATCCCGTCATACAGGTAGATAAAGGGCGGCGGCACCGTGTTTCAGCTGCCGGATGGGATTGACAAAGAGTACCATTTTAGCTATAATTACATTGTGTGCAATAAAAGCACTCCCTATCATACCTTGGAGGGAGGGATAATAGATGGCAGAAATCAGAGTTGGTAAAAACGAAACGTTAGACAGCGCACTGCGCCGCTTTAAACGTTCTTGCCAAAAGGCAGGTGTTCTTTCCGAAGTTCGGAAACGTGAACACTACGAAAAACCGAGTGTACGGAGAAAGAAAAAATCCGAAGCAGCACGTAAACGGAAGTACAGAGCATAATCGTCGTTGAGTAAGAAGGGTGATACCGTGTCTCTTAAAGAAGAACTGCTTCAGGACATGAAAGATGCAATGCGGGCAAAAGAAGCCGGAAAAACAGCCTTGTCTGTTATTCGCATGGTTCGTTCGTCGATTCGTAACACCGAAATTGATGGCAAGTGTGAACTGGACGATGCCGGTGTGGGAGCAGTCATTGCAAAAGAAATGAAACAACGTAAAGAATCTTTGGCCGATTTTGAAAAAGCAGGCCGTGAAGATTTGGTGGAACAAGTCAAAGCGGAAATGGCAGTATTGGAAAAATATATGCCAAAACAGTTGACGGCTGATGAAGTTCGTCAGATTGTCACCGCTGCCGTAGTCGGCAAAACAGGCCTGAAAATGGGTGATGTCATGAAGCTCGTCATGCCGCAGGTCAAAGGTAAGGCAGACGGCAAGCTGGTTTCACAAGTTGTTAGAGAAATTTTACAAAAAAATTAGTTTTTTTAGATTTTCTATAGATTATCTATTGACAAATAAACTGATTGATTGTATGATTTTATCATGATTTGAAAAACAAAATAAGTCATGAAAACAAAGTCAAAGAAGACTTCGAATTCCTAAGGATGTAATGTGCCTAGGGCTCGAAGTCTTTTTTTTTAACCAAAAGGAGGAAACTAGAATGACTAAAGATGATTTAGTTTATGTAATCCCTGCAGGTCAATATGGTAAAGAAGGTGTGCTCGCTTTATTGGAACAGCACCCGGAAATTAAATTTGTTTCTCTCGTTGGCGTCGATTTAGCCGGCAACGATACAGATGAAAAAATTCCTATTTCTGTATTCTTTGATGAATATGATAAATTCTTCAACGCAACAGCATTCCAGACAGATGGTTCTTCTGTTGTACTGCCGGGCATTGCTACCTTGTCCAACGCACGTGTAGATATTAAAGCCGATCCGGGCGTTAACTGGTTTGTCGATTACAATGATGGCAACATCGATCCGGAAACAGGCAAACCCGTAGGCACACTGCGTATTCCTAGTTTCCTGCGCCATGCAACAGGCTTTATTGATTCCCGTTCCATTTTGCGCAACACGACGGATTATGTAGGCGAACAGATTTTAGCATTAGTTAAAAAATACGGTATCAAAGGCTTGTCCGTAGATCCGGAAGATATTGAAAAAATCGTCTTCACGACAGCTACGGAATTGGAATTCTGGGTTAAGACACCGAGCCAGGATGTAGAAACACGTCTTCTTTCTGCATCCCAGAAAATGCAGGAACAGTACTGGCAGCGTACACACGGCGTTGTTCGGACTGCATTGGAACAGACTGTAGAACGTCTTGAAAAATACGGTCTGCAGCCGGAAATGGGCCATAAAGAAGTTGGCGGCATCAAAGCGCAAATCGATGATTCCGGTAAATTAATCTTCGTTTTGGAACAGTTGGAAGTAGACTGGAAATTCTCCAATGACCCTGTACAGACTGCAGATAACGAAATCCAGGCTCGTATCATCGTTCGTGAAGTATTCCGTGAAAACGGCTTGGAAGTTACATTCCAGGCTAAACCGATTCATGGTGTTGCCGGTTCCGGTGAACATACACATCTCGGCATTGGCGCTATCTTGAAAAACGGAAAATTCGTCAACCTCTTCAACCCGGATGACATGAATAAAGAATTCTTGTCCTCTATCGGCTATGGCGCTATCATGGGCCTGTTGAAACATTACGAAGTTATCAACCCGTTTGTTTCTGCTACGACAGACTCACTCAACCGCTTGAAACCGGGCTTTGAAGCTCCTGTCTGCATCGTTACGGCTCTTGGCGGTGAAACACCGGATGTTCCGACACGTAACCGTTCTGTCCTCGCCGGCTTGATTCGTGATATTGCCAGCCCGAATGCTACACGTTTTGAACTCCGTGCGCCTAACCCGTTCACCAACACATACATCACGATTGCTATGTGCTACTTAGGCGCTTTGGACGGCATCAAATACGCTCTTTCCAGCGGCAAATCGACAAGCGAACTCTTGGCTGAATTGTCCAAGAAACCGGGCGAAGCTGCTGATTACCTCGAAAAAGACCGCGCATATCGTTCGGAAGTCGATGTATTCGAAGCTTTCTCGGATGCAGAACGTGACGCTATGTTTGGCAAAGCACCGCGTACAGTTTGGGAAAACTTCAAAGGCTTGACCAACTATCCGGAAAAACTGAACGACCTCGCCTGCGATGCATTCCAGAAACGTTTGATGGAATCCTTTAAAGAAGGCGCATTGAGCCGTTGGGCTTTGGAACTCCAGTTCCGCACGATTCCGGACAACTTGTCCAAAGTTATTTCTGCTAAACAGCTGCATATAGACGGCGACAGCAATCCGCTGGAAGTAGAACGCTGGACCAAGATTAACGCACTGCGTACTGAATTGGGCCGTGACACGGAAAAGAGTCCGTCCATCTTCTCCCGCATTAAATCCGCATTGGCTGCCGGTGATTATGATACAGCATCCGATTTGATGGTCGCTATGAACGACAAGATGGATGAATTGGCTGATTTGTATTATGAATACTCTCACAATGCATTCTAAGGTTTCTTCCTTTTGATATAGAACTGCGTACTCTCGTACATAGGGTACGCAGTTCTTTTTTTTCTGAATCAAGACGGTTTTGTTACAGTTGTATGACAACTTTGCCTTTAATTGATTACAAGAGTATAAATAATCACAAACATACGTGTAAAAATACAATTATTAATAGCGAAATATATGAGAAAGTAGAGAATACTCAGTAAATAAAAGGAAAATTTGCATGCAAAACAAATGCACACAAAACTGTAAAATAGCATATATATACAATATGGAAAACGTGACAAATCACTTTTTTGCTGGTATACTGTAGTCAATCTCAAGAGAGAGAAAGAAGTCAGGCAAGTACTAAAGGGAGGTTGATTTATATGAAAAAGAATCTATTTGCAGTATTAACAGCATTAACGGTTTGTGTATCCGGTGCAGCTTTTGCAGCGCCGCAGACGACCTTCCAAGAAGGCCAGGTGCAAGTAGATGTAGGCGCTATGAATGCCAAATCGGAAATCGGCAACTTGAAGTCTGATTCGAACTGGAATTTCCAAGGCGGCGTTACCTATGGCGTTTCCGACAAAGCAGCCATACAGTATCAGTACAGCGGCTTGAGTACCGATATTAATGGCCATGATGTCACGAAGGGCAACCAGCAGGAAGTCAACTTGGTATATTCGCTGAACAATCATGTAGCGGCATATGCAGGCTACAACCGCATTGACAATGATTTTGGCTATGGCGGAAGCAGTACCAACAATGTGGCACAAGTTGGCTTAATTGGCAAAGCTCCGCTGGCAGATAATCTCGATGTCTATGGCAAGGTCGGCGTTGGCACGAAAGATACGACGACATGGGAAGCCGGTCTTTCGTACAAAGCAACGAATGATTTGGATATTAATGCCGGCTACCGCTACGTAGACACGGCAGGACGCCACGACAACGATCCCAGTGTTACCTATAAGGGATTTGTCACCGGTATTTCCTACCGTTTCGGCGGCTGATGATACCGTTTTCTAAATGAGTTTTCTTTTCACAGCATACATACCAAAAAAAGACTATCGCTTCGCGCGGTAGTCTTTTTTGCATGCAGTGTGTCATGCAGCATTACAAAGTATTTTCTTAAAACTAAGAACTGCAAACTAAAAACTATAAACTATCTTATTTACCCTTCAGGCAGACGGAAAGCCAATGCGGCAGGGGGAGCCGGTTGATGACAGCAGCATAGGCAGCGGCACAGCCGGCAACGACGAAGTAAATAGCCACGATGTACAGAGAACGCAGATAGATATGAAAATGCGCGGCCAGCCCTGTACAGATGCTGAGAAATACGGGATGAACGAGATAAATCGGGTAGGAGTAATTGCCAAGCATCGAGAAAAGCCGGTGCATCCAGCCGGAAACGGTACGGCATTCCCACCAGTAAAGCAAAAAGAGCATGGTGGACAGGGTATATAGCATGCCAACCGGACTGAGCTGATGAATCGTAAAGACGGCAGACAGCGCGTCATACTGCAGATAGTGCATGACGCCCCAATACGCTGCCAGCATGCCCAGCGTTGTCAGGGCTTGAAAGACGTTGACACCCAGGGCATGGCGGCGGAGCCAGTCCGTGACGGCGGCAAAATGTTCTGCCGTAAAGGCACCGAACATAAAGATAAAGAGATAATGGAACACGATATAATTGAGACGGAAGGAAAAAGCATCTTTTAGCCAGGGGCTGGCGTCCTGCGGCACAGACCAGAGGTAGCTGGAATAGAAGTTGAAGACCATGTTGGCAGCCAAAAGCAGTGTAAACGACAGCCAGGGCATGCGGTTCATCAGGCGGAGCAGCGGACGCCACAGCGGCATCAGCACGTAGAACCAAAGCAAAATGACGAGAAAATAAATATGATACATGGCAAGACCGTACCACAGTGTCCGAATCAGCGCGGCTGGCTGAAAGACGCTGAAGTTATGGCTGATGCAGGACACAAAGGCCATGTAAAAAAACGACCAGACCAGATACGGAATAAAAACGGTACGGGCACGGCGGCGCAAATAGTCTTTATAGTGAAACGGCTGCGATAAAGGCTGGCTGTAAAACATGCCGAATGCCGAAAGAAAGAAAAATGCTGGCACGGAAAAACGGGACAGTATTTCCAAGAGCGCAATCAGTCCCAAATTGGGCGCAGGATTGACGATGGCAACGGAGCCGACGTGAATGGCAATGACGCCGAGCATGCAAAGCCCCCGCATATAATTGATAGAATGAATAAAACGTTTTGACATCTGACACCTCTGACGATACAATAAATTTGATGATAAGACATGGAATCTATCCGATACTCTATGGTATAATAAATAGATGTCTTTATTATACCAAATTTTGCAGATTTAGGTAGGGATATAGAAGATGAATGACAGGATGCTGTACACGATAACGCGGACGGGCCTGCTGCTGGCAGCGACGCTGCTGCTGCAGGGCATACGGCTTTTGCTTCCCATACCGCCGCAGGTGAGTATGTTTTTGATTGGTTCGCTGGTCAATGCCTGCCTGGTATTGGCTGTATTGAAAATTGGCTGGAAATCCGGGCTGATTGTTGCTTGTATCACGCCGGTGTTTGCCTGGCTGGAAGGCATGCTGCCCTTTCTGCCGTTTATTATTCCTGTAGCGGTTGGCAACAGTGCGCTTGTTGGGGCGGTGTATCGGCTGCGTGCGTATACGCTTTGGGGCTTGTATGGCGCGGCAGTTTGCAAGACGGCTGTCCTGTATGGCTCGTTTTATCTGTTGTTTGGCTGTGTGGAATTTCCGCCGGCTGTGCGGCATATGATACTCCTGAGTATGAGTTGGCCGCAGCTGGTTACGGGCGTACTGGGCGGGACGATTGCCTATCGGATTGCCGGGCGAATCCATGCATCTTGATGAATGGTGACTATGTAATTTAGGAGGAATACATCATGAATATGCTGTACTATATACCGGCCGTGCTAGGCGTCATATTTGTTGCCGTAGGGGCGTATCATGGCTGGAAACTGCGGACGCTGACGCGGCACTGCACGGCAGCGACGACGGGAAAGCTGCTTGGGTTTGAAGAAAAGAAACTGAAGAGCGGCAGTTTGTATTTTCCGGTTGTTGAATTTACTGTGCAAAACAAAACGTATAAAAGCAAATATAAGATTGGCAATGCAGAATGGCAGAGCGTAGCCGGTGACGCCGTCGATGTGCGGTATAATCCGTCCAATCCGGATGAAATCTATTTGTATCATGAACAAACTATTTGGCAGCAGTATGCCAGTCCGTTTTTCATTATTGTCGGCGGTTTTATTTTTATTTTGACATACTATTATATGCTGTAACAGCGGCGGAGCAAGGTTCCGTGCGTGAAATATACGGTAAAAAAGGAGCAGGACATGGCAGATTTAATGAATAACAATGCGGGTAATGAAAAGGCTGTCCAGGCGATGGCCCAGTTTTTGGAAGCCGTAGGAGTAGATATAAAGGCCTTAGGCATGGAAAAGACGCCGCATCGGGTAGCAGAAGCGTTTGGACAGTTTTTTTCCGGTTTGCGGGAAAATCCGGATGATGAATGGAAGAATCCGATTGTAACGCAGACCAACGGCTTGGTAGCGGTTCGTCATATTCGCTTTCATTCGATGTGTGAACATCATTTGCTGCCGTTTTTTGGTACTGCTCATATTGCCTATTATCCCCGCGGCGGCCGCATTGCCGGGTTTGGCCATTTTGTACATGCCGTCGATATTTTGGCACGCCGGCCCCAGCTGCAGGAACGACTGACAGAACAGCTCTGCCAATCCATTGACCGGGGGCTGCAGCCGGAAGGCGTACTGGTTATTGTCCAGGCGACGCATCTTTGCCTGACCATGCGCAGTGCCATGGCGGTAGATTCGAATATTATTACGGCTTCTTCCTGCGGCTGTCTGGCAGCCGGTACGGAAGCCTATAAAGAAGCGTGGGATATGCTGATGGCCGGCAGACACAGTGACGATACGCAGAAAGGATAATACGATATGGATACGATTACGCTGCAGGGCATGCAGTTTTATGGCTATCACGGCTGTTTGCCGGAAGAACAGCGAAACGGACAGCCTTTTTATGTTGATGCCGTTTTGAAGGCAGATTTGACGGCAGCCGGGAACAGTGATGCCTTAACAGATACGATCGACTACAGCCGGGTATATGCTGTCATTCAAGACATTGTCGAACATCGGACGTACCATCTGATTGAACGGCTGGCCGCAGTGATTGCCGAGACCGTGCTGGCACAGTTTGCCGTCGATGCCGTCACGATTACCGTACATAAGCCGCACGCGCCCATTGGCGGCCCACTGACAGATACGGCTGTGACGATAGAAAGGAGCCGCCATGCATAGGTATTATTTGAGTTTGGGAGCTAACTTAGGCAAGCGGGAAGAAACGCTGCAGACAGCAGTTGCCTTGCTGAAAGAACAAAAGAAACTCCAGGTCACGGCAGTTTCCTCTATGTATGAAACGCCTCCTTGGGGAAAGACAGACCAGCCCGTATTTATCAACATGGCCTGTACTGTCGAAACGGCTCTTTCCGGCCAAGCTCTGCTTACGATTTGCCAACAGATAGAGCAAACGTTGGGACGGGTACGGCATGAAAAATGGGGCGCCCGCACGATAGATATTGATATTGTGTATAGTGATGATGTTGTCAGTCATACGGATACATTGGACATACCGCATCCTTATGTGACGCAGCGGGCCTTTGTCCTCGTGCCGCTGCAGGAAATCGCACCCAATGTATGTCTCAGCGGCCAGCCCCTTTCGTATTGGCTGCAGCAGCTGCCGGACGTGCAGGACGTAAAGAAAATCTGTAACGAATATGAGATGACGAAACAGAGGGAGACGACATGGAAAAAATCTTAATAGCCGATGATGAACAATTAATGCGTCAGCTGGTAGCTGATTTTCTGCAGCCTGAAGGATACGAAATACTGGAAGCGGCAGACGGCAAAGAAGCGTTGCAACTGTACCATGAACAGCATCCGGATTTGGTACTGCTCGACGTCATGATGCCGGGATACGACGGCTGGACTGTATGCCGGGAAATTCGCCGGGAATCCTCCGTTCCCATCATGATGCTGACAGCCAAGGGCGAAGAAATTGACCAGCTCTTTGCTTATGATTTAGGCGTTGATGAATATATTACCAAACCGTTTAGTCCCAAAATATTGGTTGCGAAAATAAAAGCACTGCTGCGGCGTACGCAGAAAGAAGAAACCGAGCAGATTGCTGCTGCCGACGGCGTGTCCATTGACCAAGACGCACGGCAGGTTGTCTTGGACGGCAAAAATATTGACCTCAGTCCGACAGAATACAAACTGCTTACGTATTTGGTCACTAATGCCGGCAAGGCACTCAGCCGCCGGCAGATTCTCAACAAAGTGTGGAATTATGACTATTACGGCGATTTGCGTACTGTCGATACGCATATCAACCGCCTGCGCATCAAGCTGGGGGACAAAGGCAGGTATATTCAAACCGTGCGCGGCTACGGATACCGCTATGATGCCAAATGATACGGCTGTCTCTTCGCGCCAAATCAGGACTGTACGTCATTGGCTTTACGCTGTTTTTCATTGTCACGCTGATGATTGCCATTGGTGTAGGCTTTAACAATTTCTTTTATTCTGTCAAAAAAGACGGCATGATAGAAGCCAGCCAGGAAATCAGTGCGATTTATAAAGAAAAGAAAATGGACGGCGAAAGTCAGTTTGACCTCATCAGCCAGAATTTGGGCGCAGAAATCCTTATTATCGACAACAGCCAGCTTGTCTATTCATCGCGCCCGGGACGGCGTATTTTCATTGGACCGCCCAAAGCTGATACAAAAGACGTGGTCGTGGCTGTAGGAAAGGAAGAAGAAGCCAAAGCCCATCAGGACCAGGCTGAACAGCCCAAACATATCCAAGAGATGATAGATTTGTTGCAGGGCCGCCAGCCCGATGAAGACGAACTGGGCAAAGTCAAGCACTACCGCCCCAGCGAAACGTTCCAGTATTTTAATCTGATTTCCCGCATCGAAGGGCAGTCCTACGTGCTCATCAGCCAGCCTGTCGCGCCTATGAAAAAAACGATTAGCATTGTACAGCATTTTATCTTTACGTGCGGTATTATTTGGCTGGTCATTGCCGTCATAGGCACTATTTTGCTGACTAATAAGATGGTAAAGCCTTTGTTGGAGCTGAAAAAAATATCCGTCGCCATGACGCATATGAATTTTACCCAAAAGTGGCAGGGACGCAATACCGACGAAATCGGTGAATTAGGCCGTAGTCTCAATACGTTGTCCGATCAGCTGCATCATGCACTGGATGAACTGCAAAAATCCAATGACAAATTGAAGCAGCAGCTGGATAAGGCCAAAGAAATAGAACACATGCGGAAATCCTTTATTTTTGCCGTGTCCCATGAGCTGAAGACTCCGCTGGCGATTATTCAGGGATATGCCGAAGGATTGGACAGCCTGCAGAGCGATGAACAGACGCGGCAGCGTTACTGCCATGTCATTCAAACGGAAACGGTAAAAATGGATAATTTGGTTAAGAGTCTGCTCAATTTGTCACGGCTGGAAACAGGGGCTTTCAAACTGGAAAAAATGATTTTTGATTTTGGTGCCTTGACGGATGAAGCCCAGGCACGGTTTGCGCAGGCTGTGCAAAAAAAAGAAATTCGGATT
Organism: Megasphaera sp. UBA5897; assembly: GCA_002431345.1. GTDB lineage: Bacteria > Bacillota > Negativicutes > Veillonellales > Megasphaeraceae > Megasphaera. The sequence goes on from DJEN01000003.1 coordinate 14,974, forward strand.
ACATGGAAGCTGCCGCCGGATATGACGACGTACGGCGATCCGGAACAAATAGACTGCATTATGAGCAATTTTTTGAGCAATGCCATTGATTATACGCCGCAGGGCAAAGAAATTACCGTTACCGGCGAAGATTTGGGCACGGTCTATAAAGTGTTCATACATAATCAGGGGATTCAGATTCCCGAAGCATGCCAAAAACGGATTTGGGAACCTTTTTACAAAGTAGACACGGCAAGAAGCCGCAATGTACAGCGTACCTTTGGCGGGCACGGTCTGGGATTGGGCATTGTCGCAGAACTCGTTAAACTCCACGGGCAAACGTACGGAGTATACAATACAGACGACGGCGTCACTTTTTGGTTTACTATCGAAAAAGCAAAATCATAATAGCAATGCAAGCAAAGCTGCATGCGCGTATCTATGAAAGTATCTGCATAGATACGGCGTGCAGCTTTTG
>DJEN01000003.1:15506-16399 GCA_002431345.1 Megasphaera sp. UBA5897
TTCTCCTAAAACTAAGATATACTTGAAAACAGGAGAGGATTACTATGATAATACATACAGATGACATTGTTTCTATAACAGAAGCCAGTCAAGTAAATAAAAATGAATAGGCAGATGATGCAGAACTGCTGCTGGTTTCGAATAAACTGATAGCAAAAATCAAAAAGCACATGGTGTGTTAACAAAACAAAGAACATATTCCGATGTAGTGACAAGAGAAGATACATAGAAGTATGAAAGATAGTATAGAAAAATTTTTTACAAATACGGTATTCGATGGTATCATAAAAATAGTATTATTATATAAGGTATGAATATGTGCATACGTGTCTGCATGTAGGAGTGATAAAAGTGGAAATTTACGAATCACTGGTAAAGAAAAAAAGCTGTGCTGCCGTCGTAGGGCTGGGGTATGTCGGACTGCCGCTGGCTGTTGCGCTGGCTGAAAAGATACGCGTCATTGGCTATGACATTAGCACGGAAAAAGTAACGATGCTTCAGGCGGGTATTGATGTGACGGAAGAAGTAGGACGCCAAGCACTGCAGCATACAACAGTGGAATTTACGGCGGATGCAGCAAAACTGCGGGAGGCATCGTTTATTATTGTTGCCGTGCCGACGCCGATTAAAGAAGATCATACACCGGATTTGACGTTTGTACAGCAGGCCAGCCGCACTGTGGGAATGAATCTTAGGGGTGGCACAATTGTAGTATATGAATCGACAGTATATCCCGGCGTGACAGAAGAACTCTGCGTCCATGAGCTGGAAAAGGCTTCCGGTATGGTCTGCGGGACGGACTTCTTTGTAGGCTACTCGCCGGAACGCATCAATCCGGGCGATAAAGTACATACGCTGAAAAATATCTGCAAGATTGTTTCGGGGATGAATCC
>DJEN01000003.1:16541-17312 GCA_002431345.1 Megasphaera sp. UBA5897
GTGGCAGAAGCGGCAAAACTGTTGGAAAATACCCAGCGGGACATTAATATTGCCTTGATGAATGAAGCGGCGAAGATTTTTGATAAAACGGGTATCTCGACAATGGAAGTTGTCCAAGCAATGAATACGAAATGGAATGCCCTCGGCTTTCGGCCTGGTTTGGTCGGCGGCCACTGCATCGGTGTAGATCCTTATTATTTGATGTATAAAGCCGTACTGGATCACAATACCAGCCAGCTGGTAGCGACGGCACGGCAGATAAACAATTCCATGAGCCGCTTTATTGTCGATGTAACCCTGAATAAGATGATAAAAGAAAAACATTCACTGAAAAATGATAAGATTTACTTTTTTGGCGTAACCTTTAAAGAAAACTGTCCAGATATCCGCAATTCACGGGCGATTGATATGCTGCATATTTTGCAGGAATATGATATTCATCCCCAAGTCATCGACCCTTGGGCAGATAAGAAGACCGTGAAAAAACAATACGGTATAGACCTGATGGATGAAGCGGACGTCGCTCGAATCGATGACGCAGACTGCCTGATTTTTGCTGTAGAACATGCGGCCTTTGCGGCCTATTCCATAGAACAGCTGCAGGCTTTTACGAAACATTCCTTTGTCGGCAACAAATCGGTAGTGATTGATGTCAAGTCTATGTTTGACAAACAGGCTGTAGAATCATCCGGTCTGGCATATTGGAGCCTATAACAAATAAGGAGTTAAGATACATGAAGAAGCAGAAACATGTATTACAACATATCGTTC
>DJEN01000046.1:0-3134 GCA_002431345.1 Megasphaera sp. UBA5897
TATATTCTACCAAAAAAGATCCTACCATGAGCTTTTTTATTTAGATGTCCAACTTCATTTTACAATCAACGAAAGTTTTACTATTTAAGAAATTCACAAAATATATGTCACATACTATACTAAATACAATTATATGTAAGGAGGCAGAGAATATGGGAAAATTAGTGGTTGTGGTACAGTGTCATTTGATTATGAACCGCTGCAGCGGGTATAACTGCATGAATTTCTTTTACCAGAAACAAGGCCCTTTCGCGGTATACGGTGAAGATGCCCGCTATATGCCTATTACGTGCGGTGGCTGCTGCGGGGCCGAGTTGGCTGGTAAGCTGGAAGATTTGACGCATCATCTCCAGCGCAGTAAGGAAGCGAAGGAAGATGTCGTAGTGCATTTGGCATCTTGTGTCTGTTCCGACAATTATCATCGGCCGCCCTGTCCTCATTTGGAATACCTCAAGAAAATCATAGAAAAAAAAGGCTATCCTGTCGTGCTGGGTTCCTATATTTCCAAGGGAGCCACGAAAAAACGGGAAGCCGGTGTCTATGAAAAATTTTAGTATTTTTTGTTAAGCTGAAAATTTAGCGAGTTTTAAATCCTTTCGAAATTTATTGGAAGCAATAATGTCAAGCTTCATTGTCCATATCCTTTACTAAATCAGAAAAACTGTGGTACCGTTTATACTTTTCAGGATGCGCTTTCATTTCGTCATATTCGGCAAGTGCCTTGCGGGTTTCTGCATTGAAAGCATTGCGGCGGATTTCGAAAGGAATTCCGTCACAACGGACAGCACTTTTTAGGAACATAGTAATGGCAGAAGACATATTGAGACCTAAATCGTTGAATAAGCTGTCAGCTTCCTTTTTCAGATTTGCGTCAACACGTACATTGATGTTAGCCGTAGTCATAGAAATTCACCTCTTTCGTTAGCTGTTTATTTTATTATAGAGTATAAATAAGAAAATAGCAACATAATAAATGACAATGCTTTACTATTGCATTACAAATATCTAGGGTGGTGGATGTGAATCGTTGCAGCCTTTCTGACCATGGCCGCTGTCCCTTCAAACATGAAAAAACGCAAAATTTATAAGAGGGATACCCCGTATCCGAACATATTTGTATGAATGCAATTGGTAAGTTGAAAAATACGGGTGAGTTTTTCCATTCTATATAGGAAAGGACGATAAAAAAGCGTAAGAATGTACAGCCTGCTGTAAAGGGCTGCATTCTTACGCTTTTTTGCTGTATACGAGTTAGTGAGGGATACATTCTTTGCCGCGTTCATACATGGCAATTTTTTTGTCCAGCCGTGCCAACGCCTGCTGAATAGACTGCATTTGGGTTCTGAGTTTGGTTCGTTCGTGTAGGAGGATTTCTTTGCGTTCTTCCCATGTTTGGTCGCCTTGATGGTAGAGATCCATATAGCGGCATAATCCATCAATGGAAACGTTGGCTGCCCGCATGCATTTGATAAAGGCAATAGTATCGCAGTTTTCTTGGGTATAGTCGCGGTTGCCGCTGGGAGTGCGCGGGACGTTGCGAATCAAGCCGATACGTTCATAATACCGCAGTGTGTCAGCTGTTATATTGTATAATGTGCTTACTTCTTTGATTTTCATAGGTGTGTTCTATCCGCTTACTGGTAACATAAGGGGATGTTTCCTTTCTCCCGGTACGATGGCGGGAATATTTTTTCTGTATTATCGGGAAACGGCGCAGTATATGGGGAATACGGCACTGTTTCGTAGCAGCATCGATTGCTTTCGTATTTACTATACATCATAGAGTATGCTCTAAGTCAAGGTTATTTTGGCATACCGGTCAAACAGATAGGTATATGGATGTAGGAGAAAGATAAAATCAGCTTGACTTGTAGTTCCCTTTAAGGTGTATAGTGTAAAAAATTACAGACATACATTTTTATAGTGAAAGCAAAATAAAAGGGGGATTTTGTATGGCAAACGTTTCCAGACGTGATTTTTTTAAGATTGCCGGCGGCGTAGTAGCCGGAGCTGCTCTTTCGCAAGTGGGAGGACTCGTCCAGTCTTTTGCCCAAGCACCGGTTGTGGGCAGTACAGAGCTGACGCACAGCGGGACAGACGCAGGCTCGCATGCCAAGGTGTATTTTACGAAGCATATCGACGCGGCTCATTTGATTTCTTTATATGACCGCATCAATGAAGAAATTTACGGCAAAGTGGCTGTCAAACTGCATACAGGGGAAAAACACGGGCCGAATATCCTGCCTCGCGACATGGTCAAGGCGTTTATGCAGCATGTGCCGGACAGCACGATTGTCGAAACGAATACGCTGTATCAAGGGGACCGCTATACGACAGCCAGCCATCGCGACACGCTGCAGGTCAATGGCTGGACGTTTTGTCCTGTAGATATTATGGATGAAGAAGGCGATGTCAATCTGCCTGTCCGCGGCGGCAAACATTTGAAAGAAGTCGCTATGGGCGGCCATATTGTCAATTATGATTCCATGATTGTCTTGACGCATTTTAAAGGGCATGCCATGGGCGGCTATGGCGGTTCGATGAAAAATATTGCCATCGGCTGCGCTTCCGGCCAGGTGGGCAAACGGCAGGTACACGGCGTAGCAGGCGAGCCGCCGGCAGATTGGAATGCGTGGCCAGCCAAAGAACATTTGATGGAATTGATGGCAGATTCTGCCAAAGCGACAGTAGATTATTTTGGCAAGCATATTGTGTATCTCAATGTACTGCGGCGCATGTCCGTAGACTGTGACTGCGCCGGCACGTCTGCAGCAGAACCGACTATTCCGGATATTGGCATCTTGGCTTCGACTGATATTTTAGCGATTGACCAGGCCAGCGTGGATTTGGTATGGGCACGGCCCAGCTCGGAAAATCACGACTTGGTAGAACGGATTGAAAGCCGTCACGGTCTTCATCAGCTGCAGGCGATGAAAGATTTGAAAATGGGTAATCCGCAGTATGAACTGATTACGATTGATACGTAATGGCTGTATATACGTAGAACGAGGAGGGTTGTTGCCTAGGCAATGGCCCTTTTAGCTTTTTTGGAGGAAGGCTGGAGACTGCCATATAATTGTAAAAATGCTTTTATTGTATTTTTAAAACAAGAACATAAGCATTAGACATATGTG
>DJEN01000046.1:3180-7785 GCA_002431345.1 Megasphaera sp. UBA5897
GACGCCGGCGGGTATACTGAACGTGTCATGAGAAAGAAGATGCATGGTGCCAATGGAGGTGGTGTCGTATGAAACAAAGGTTACGTAAGAAAACATGCTGGATGTTAGCAGCAGCGGCGTTCGTGGGGCTGAGCATGGCTGTGTATGCTGCCTGTCCGCAGACATTGTGCGCGAAATCCCATACGCAGTGCGTACAAGAAACGGCGGAACCGTATGCGGCGAAAGGGCATGTATCGTTTACAAACGGGCATGCTGTGTTGGGATTGTATGATACACAGGCTGCTTGGGAATTTTTGGAACGGCAGCCGTTGGCGATTACGCTGCAGCGGCAGGGGCAGCACATTATTCTGCCGGGACTGCCGGAAGGTATATTTGATATAGAAAATACGACAGGCATGAAGCCCCAAAAAGGAGATATTGCGCTGGATATTCGCCATAAGAATATCGTCATCTTTTGCCGCAATGAAGAGTCATCTGCCGATTTCATCCCGATTGGCCACGTCATCGGTGGCATGAAGTATTTGCTTCAGACAGAAGGTACGTTTGAAGGGTATTTGACTAAGCATGGAAAAGAGGAAGTTCATGAAGAAACAATGTACGAATTACGGTAAACGGCTGCTGGGCTATGGGATTGGATTTATGCTGTTTTATGCGCCTTTTGACGGGTTTGCCCGCTTGATAGACCTTTTTATCCCGCCGACGCAGATGTACAGCATTCATGAACCGTGTTTCCGTATTCCCTTGAATACGCTGGTGACGGGCGGTATCATGCAGGCCGGGCCGGTGTCCCTCATTGCCTTGGCATTGCTGGCTGTCGTGTCGCTGCTATTTGGCCCGTTATACTGCGGCAAACTGTGTCCTGCCGGGGCACTGCCGGAATTTTTGTCGCGCCTGGTGCCGTCAAGACTGCAGATTGACTGGGCGCAGCATGTTCGGATTACGCCGATCCGCTACGGTTTTTTGGCAGGATTTTTTTTGACGCCGCTGGTTGGTATTGTTGAACATTGCGCGTACTGCAACTTTTTTGTTTTTGATATGCTGATTACTGTTTTGCATACAGGGCGTCTGCCTGTCTATTCGATTTCTCTTATCCTGACATTTGTTTTATGGTTTGTCGTGTTGGGGCTGTTTACCAAAGGCGGCCGGGGATTTTGCAATTTTCTCTGTCCCGTCGGCGCGTTCAGCAGTGTGTTGTACCAACTGGGCAAGTATTTGCCTTGGTCTTGGCAGATGCAGGCAGATACACAGCGCTGCATAGGCTGCCAACGCTGTCAGCGTACGTGCCCGATGCGGACGATTGTTATGAACGGAAAAAAAGCGGTGATTGACAGACAGCGCTGCATTGTCTGCGGTGCCTGCAGAAACGTATGCTCTGTCCAGGCGATTGCGTACAGTACGAAAAAGGAGATGCCTCATGAATAAAGAAGCATTGGGAAGCGGCATAGGTGCTGCAGCGGTTTCCTTGGCAAGTACGGCAGTGCCGGAAGCTGTGCCGGTACTGCAGCAGACGATTCCCCTTTGCAGCGGCGTCTGCGGTGCCTGCAGCGGCGGCTGTATCGCTGCTGTCAGCACGGTTGCCTGGATTGGTGTGGCCGCTTGGTATCATCGGCACAAGAAAGGAGACGTACGTCATGAATAGACGGGATTTTTTGAAATTAGCAGGCCTTGGCGCCGCTGGCTGGGTACTGGCAGGCTGCGGCATCCAGTCCCGGCGGGAAGCGTTTGAAGAAAAACAGCTGGGCGGCAAAGCGGACGGCGGTGAAGTCACATACCGTGTATTGCCGCATACGCAGACAAAAATCAGTACGATTGGCATTGGCTCCAGTGCCATTCATGAAGCAGACAGCGACGAAATACAGCGGATATTTGATTATGCCGCCGACAGAGGCATCAATTTGGTCGATACGGTCATGTCGGATTTTTCTGCGGCGGCTTTGATGGGCAAAGCGATGGAAGGCAAGCGGGATAAGTTTGTCACGCAAATGCACATTGGCGCTACCTATCCCGGCGATACGTACACGCGGACGAGAAATTTCGCCCAGGTCAAAGAAGGCTTTGAAAAGCAGCTCCAAACGTTTCGCACGGATTACAGTGACATCGGCTTGATTCATTATGTCGATCAGGACGGCGACTATGATGATATGCTCAACAACGGGCTTTTGGACTATGCGCAGAAACTCAAGCAGGACGGCGTCATCCGCAATATTGGCTTTTCTTCTCATTCCGTCGACATGTGCCACCGTTTTTTGGATACGGGACTGATAGATGTGTTTATGTTCAGCATCAATCCGTCTTATGATTTTGTATCTTCCGGCAGCGGCATGACACTGGATGAAAGCCGCAAAAAATTATATGAAAGAGCCCAGCAAATGGGCGTTGGCATTACGGTCATGAAAGCTTACGGCGGCGGCCGCCTGCTTTCGGATGCTTCGTCGCCTTTTGGCAAAGCCATGACGCCTGTCCAATGCATACAGTATTGTTTGGACAGACCGGCCGTTGTTTCTGTGATTCCCGGCGTGCGTCATATGATGGATGTCAAGACGGCGATGCTGTACTACAGTGCGTCGCCGGAAGAACGCAGCTATACGGATATATTGCGTGCCAAAGTACAAAATATGGATGGCGTCTGTATTTACTGCGGCCATTGCCAGCCCTGCGTCAAGGCTATTGATATTGCTGCCGTCAACAAATTTTATGATTTGGCACAGTCCGGTGATGCCTTGGCCAAAGAACACTACCTGCAGCTGCCGCATAAAGCCGGCGACTGTATACAGTGCGGCCAGTGTGAGCCCCGCTGTCCTTTTCATGTAGCCATACGGGAACGGATGAGGCAGACCAAAGCGTATTTTGGTGAATAAAGGTGTGAAAGAAGCTACGGCATATCGTTTTTGGCTTACGTACTATGCGTTACAAGTTTTTAGTTTGAAGTTTGGAGTTTGAAGAAATGGCATTGTCATGCAGTACAGCATGTACGCAAAATGGCATGACACTTTTTAGAAATGCTTCGCATGTATTTTTAAAACAAAAACATAAGCATTAGACATATGTGAGACTGCCTCGTATACTGAAGACGTAATCGAGAGAGGATTAGTAAAGGAGGAACCGTGTATGTTTATTCGAGAAATGGCACAGCGTACCGGCATTTCGGACGATACGCTTCGCTTTTATGAACGTATTGGCTTATTGCCGCCAGTGCCGCGCAATCACGGCGGCATTCGCCGCTATAGTGAATATCACGTCCAGTATGTGGCACTGATTCAAAGCTTGAAGGCTAGCGGCATGTCCTTGGAAGAAATTCAGCAGTATATGGAATTGGCAAAACAGGGACAGGCTACGGCCGGTATCCGCAAAAAGATGGTGGCAGCAGCCAAAAACAAATTGCTGCAGCAAATTGCCAAACTGCAGCAGTCCGTTGCCGAAGCAGATTTCCAGCTTCGCCATTACGAAACGTCTCTTCTCAAACGAACCAATCTCGTGGCGTGCCGCTGTCCCAAAGAAGCAGGCTGTTAAGGAGGCGTGCCGGCTGGGAGCCAGCTTGTAAGAAAATGGCAGTGAAAACACGATACATATACAACGCAAAAAGGAGCGATGCATGATGAAATTTAAAACAATTACAACGATGATGATGACGGCGGTCATGGCGTTGGCCTTAGTCGGCTGCGGCAGTTCAGAAAATACGTCATCGAGCGCGAAAGCCAATGCACAGGATACCAAAGCGGCAGCCAGCGATGTCGTGAATGCGATTCCCGGCGGCCTGCAGGGCAAAAAGGTATTGGTAGCGTACTATTCGTGGAGCGGCAATACAAAACAAGTAGCTGAACAGATTCACAGCGAAGTCGGCGGCGATATCATTGCCGTAGAACCGGAAAAAGCCTATCCCAAAGATTATCAGGAATGCGTCGATGTGGCTAAAAAAGAAGCAAACGACAATGCCCGCCCGGCTGTAGCAACCCAAGTAGACAACATGGACCAGTATGATGTCGTATTTGTCGGTTACCCGATTTGGTGGTACAAAGCACCGATGCATATGTACACGTTCTTGGAATCCTATTCGTTTGACGGCAAAGTCATTGTGCCGTTCTGCACCAGCGGCGGCAGTCCGATTGACGGCAGCATTCCGGATATCCAAAAATCAGCGAAAGGCGCGACAATCGTCAAAGGCAGCCAGTATGCAGATGCTGCCAAAGTTTCACAGTGGCTGAAAGATATTCAGGCAGTACAATAATACAGTAAGAGGTGCAGCATGACCATTGAGGAAGCGAGTAAAGAGTATGCCATTCCTATAGAAATACTGGAAGAATATCAGTCGTGGGGATTGTGCAGTGCTGTTAAGTCCGTCATGGGGGCGTGGCAGTATGACGAGAAAGACATCGAACGGCTGAGCCTGATTATGACGCTGCATGATATTGGTTTTACCAATAAAGAAGTAGAACAGTACATGCGTCTTGTCGTGGCAGAAGATAATACGAATGAAGAACAGATACAGATGCTTACACGGCTGCGCAGAAAAGCGATGAATGAGATTCATTTCAAGCAAAAACAGCTGGACCGTCTGGATTATCTTCGCTATCAAATCGAAAAAAATACGAAAAAATAAGGTGAAAA
>DJEN01000105.1:0-27843 GCA_002431345.1 Megasphaera sp. UBA5897
ACAAAAAATGATTATGAATATATCCGGAAAAACTTTCCGGACGAAGAATGGGAGCCAGTATATCAAAACCTTTTAGATACAATGTACGCATGGTTCAACGTAGGCGTTATTTTGGACGATGGAATTACAGATGATTCGCATAAAGTTGTAATTGACGAACAAAACAACAAACGATATCAATATGAAAAAAGAATAGATGAAAATTGCAAATTATTAAAAATTGGCTATACCGAAGAAGAGGTAAAAGCAATTATTGAAAGAAAATGAGCGAACAAGAGTATAAAGAAGAAATCGTACAGCGTCTAGCAGCTATTGAAACAAAATTAGAATTAATGCAGAAAAACATGGAAGCATTAACTGAAAAGTTAGACAAAACAAATCAAACGGCAATTATTGCAAGTCAGTCCAGCAAATCAGCACATCACAGAATATCTACGATGTACTGTATAGCAGGAGCGATTGGCGCAGTTGTATCTTTTGTAGTTGATTTTTTTAGGAGGTAGCAAAAATGCAAGAAAAAGCACGTAAAATTGTAATGGATTATTTTAATACGCATGTTGATGTCACAGATAAAAAGATGATTACTATGAACGATGTATTCATTGTTTGGTGGTGCAAGACTTTACAAAATTGGAAAGCCTTAGTATCTACTGATGTAGCGGATGGCATGTATTATGAAGTCACTCACAATGGTGATAAAAATGAAACATACGTTGACGTATATAAGAAATGGGAAAATTACACAGTAAAAGATTAGGAGTTGTGATAACTATGGAAAAATTAAAAGTATTTATTAGTCAACCTATGCGTGATAAAACAAACGAACAGATTCTTAATGAACGCAAACGTGCGATTAATATTATTAAAAAGAAATTTGGCAAAGATGTTGAGATTTTGGATAGCTTCTTTAAAGATGCACCACATGAAAGCACTCCCGTATGGTTTTTGGGGAAATCACTAGAAGTATTATCCAAAGCAAATCTTGCATACTTTATAGGTGACTGGAAAAATTATCGAGGTTGTAAAATTGAAAACACTGTTGCTCATGAATATGGCATAGATACGATAGAAGAATAAGAGAGGAGTCGTGATAACTATGAAATTTAAAAAGAAACCAGTTGTAATTGAAGCATATCAGACTAAAGAGGAAAAAATTATTCACACTCTCGAAGGAGATATGAAAGCAAGTGTCGGCGATTATATTATTACCGGCGTAAATGGTGAGCAGTACCCATGCAAACCGGATATTTTCGAAAAAACATATGAAACGGTTAAAGACGATGGAATGACTATTGGTCAAGCTATCGAAGCAATGAAGCAGGGCAAACGTTGTGCAAGAAAAACGTGGAACGGTAAGGGACAATATATTGAACTGGCAAAAAATGTAAGCTATATCAACCCAAGTGGTGAAGTAGTAAACGTAAATCACGAAGCCATGGGTAATAAAGCAGTTGCATTTATTGGTACATCGGGTGTGCAACTTGGATGGTTAGCGTCACAAGCTGACCTATTATCTGAAGATTGGTATATTGTAGAATAAAAAAGCGAGGAGAGAATAATATGGAAAAAGACATAAAAGAAGTTAAAATGCACAAATATATTGGAACAAAAGTAGTAAAAGCCTATCCATGCCCAGCTTGGAAAAATGCAGGCGGACACAAGGTTGGAGATGAAGGATATAAAGTGATCTATGAAGATGGCTATGTGAGCTGGAGCCCAAAAGACGTATTTGAAAAACATTATAAAAAAAGTGATACGTATATTGACAGAATGAAAATAGAATATGAAGAACTACAAGATAGACGAATGAAGCTAATAGATTTTCTCGAATATCATCGTGATTTGATAAATGACAATGAATACTATCAAATGACAGACCAATTAGCGGTGATGAGTGAGTACGCTAGTGTTTTAAGACAACGAATTGACTATGCAAAGTTGAAGGCGGAAATGATTATGGAAAAGAAAAATGAAGAATAAATTATTGAAATTTGGCCGCTGGGCAGAAAAAAACTGGATACAGATTGTAGTAATCGTAGGGTTGTTCCTTATGCTTGAATTAGCATTAGTTTTCTTTTCTTGGCTGATTGGATATTGGTGCAACGCCTTGCTTAGCATGCATTTTGAATTATCATCGTGCTGGGCGGGAATTGGTGCCATAGGCACGGCACTGGGGGTTGTTGTTGGCCTGGGTAAGGCGGCGTGGACAAAATACAGTACGAATACTGCGCACACAGAGAATAATTTAATTAAAAGCGTAACTGATAAAATAGGAGGAATGGGAAAATGACGCGTGAGCAGCTGGCAAGAGAAATTGCAAAAGGAATCGTAAATACTGGTGTGGAAGGAAGTTTTGACACTATTACATGCAGCACGGCCGGTGATTATCCATCTATCGGTATTAGCCAGTGGGAAGGACCGCGGGCAGATCGGTTGTTAGCGATGATTCCGGGCGGGTATCAATTTAGCGGTCGGACATTTAGCGACATTCAAGGGGCCGGAGAATTATATGATTTGCAGAATCTGTTATCTGGCAATGCTGGAGAAGCGGCGCAGCTTGATCAATTAACAAGTGATTGTTTATCTTATGTAGATGCTTTGTGGGAAGTGTCAGACTTAGATCAATCAAGACCGCTGATTTATTGTGGGATTTGGTGCCCGACATCGACCTATGTCGTACAGCAGTTTTGCATGCGCCGCCAGGAACGCGGGTACGATTTAAGAAGTTTAGAATGCGTGTATGAAATGTTCCACAGTGAATACGCCAATGCAGCAGGATGCGGCGAATATCAAGAAGGATATGCAAATCGGGCATATGCGACATATGAGTATGTTGCGACATTAGATTTAAGCGAATACGGAGAGTAAGGAGGTATCATGATTGCTGAGATTATTAAGAAATATAAAAATAAAATATATTTTGTTGTCTGTATTTTGCTTGTTGTGCTTGTCTTTGCCGCAGGCTGGATGGTGTGCAGACACTACGAACCAACAAATGATACACCTATCAACAGAACAGTGGACAACGTACAAGCGGACGCTGACAGAGCTGGATATGAAATTAACACAGCTGGAAAAGAACTCGAAAGCGGACAAAAGCGACTTAGCGATGCTACGGCAACAACTGACAGAATCGCAGAACGCAATACAGAAAGCGCAAGCCTCATTGAAGATTGCAGAAAACTCCTTGACGAGCTTGCAAAACAATGTGCAGACATTGAAAGCACAAATCAGCCAGAAAGAACAGGAGAATAAAAGGCTGCAGCGACAGCGAGATACATATGCTGTTATTGCTGCCGTATTTGCAATCACAACGATAGTTAAATAAATTTTTAAGCGTCATAAATGCGATAGCGTGTTTATGACGCTTTTTTTTAGGGAGATGTTATATGTAAAATGAAGAAAAGCAGAAAACGAGCTAAAGCATGGATAGACGGCTTGACGAAAAGCAGATTCAATGCCACAGTAGATGAACTGAAATTAACGCCGTTTCAGCGCGAAATATTGATAATGCGGCATGTAAACGGCTTTGACAATACACGTATAGCTATTGAAACCATGCGTTGCAAAGAACAAATTAGTACAGAATTATCAAAAATATATGAAAGAATTGCAACTAATTTTTTACAATAATTTAGCTATTTTCTGATTAATTATTATTTATTTTTACAAGAAAATTTAAAATATAATATAACCAAAGAGAGGTGCTGAACATGTATTACAACCCAATGATGCAGCAGGTACAAGGATATAGAGTAGGCAGTATGCAAGATGTCGTACAAGCGCAGATACCGTTTGATGGCTCCACAACATACTACCCCTGCCCAAATCAGAATTGCATATATACAAAAGCGCTTGATTTGAACACGGGACGTGCAATAATCCTTGAATATCGTTTGGTACAGCAAGAGCAAAGCAAGACCAATGTAAGCGATTTAGCAAAACGAATAGAAAAAATAGAACAATTATTACAAGGAGGAAACGAAAATGCAATTAATGCAAATGTGGCAAATGATGCAGGGTAGTCAGAATCCAATGGGAATGCTGCAAAACATGTGCGGAAATAATCCGGCGTTCGCTAATTTACAACAGCTTATAAACAGAAAAGAACCGCAGCAGCTGGAACAAATTGCAAGGAACATGGCAAAAGAACGGGGCGTCAATATTGATGCTATGCTGGCACAAATGGGCATGAAAAAATAATGGTTATAAACTAATTAGTTTATTTATAATAAAGATAAAAGGAGGAAAAGAAAAATGATGGAAAATGCAGGGATTCCGGTAACGTATGATTTGAATAATAGAAACAATGACATGTGGAGTTCAAGCGGCAGTTTTATTTGGGTATTTTTGATTTTTGCTATGATGATGTGGGGCGGCAATGGTATGTGGGGAGGCAATAACACCGGTTTAAACCAAGTAACAAATGATTTCCTATATACTAATCTCAACAGCCGCTTGGGAGATGGAATTACGCAGCTTACACAGCAAAATTTCGAAGCACAAAAAGATGGCTGGCAGCAGTCCCAGGCGATGCAGATGGCATTGGCACAAAATGGATTCATTACGCAAAACAACACGAAAGATTTACAAATGCAGCTGGCGCAGAATGCGTTTCAAGCGCAGCAGTGCTGCTGTGAGACACAAAAATCTATTGCAGCAGTGCAGGCAGAAAACTATAAAAACACGTGTGAAATTACAACCGCAATTCATGCCGAAGGCGAGGCAACACGCGCCCTGATTACACAGAATGTAATGCAGAATTTACGGGACAAACTGGCGGATCGTGACCGCGATTTGCAAACGGCAAACTTCCATTTGTCGCAGCAGGCGCAGAACGCAACGCTAATCGGAGCATTACGGCCGACACCGATTCCGGCATATGTAACAAACAGCCCGTATCAATCAGTAAGTGCGTGCAGTGGGTGCAATAACTAAATAACAGTGTATGTCTACACAAAAAGGGACGGCATGCACCGTCCCTTTTCTATAGGAGGAGTAAAAATGACGTGTTATAAGAAATCATCATGCATGGCAATTAACACAGCATCTCAAGCTGTAGCAGCCAACGGCATAGTTAATTTTGCAACCAGCAATACGACGGGATGCAGCATAAGTTATATCAACGGGAGCAATACGGTTACGCTAAAAAATAAAGGGCTATACTATGTAAATGTATCAGCCGAATTAATCGGGATTACTGCCGGAACAGGCACTATACAATTATTAAAAAATAATACTGCTGTTCCAGGAGCGCAGGCAGCAGCAACACTTGGCAGCGGCGACACGGCAAACCTAAACTTTACGGCAGTTGTTGATGTTTTAAAATCATGTGATTGCATTAATAATAAAGCCGCACTGCAGGTACAGTTATCCGGAGTTGGAGCGACTGTAAATAATATAACCATGACAGCTATAAAAATTGCATAGGAGAGATATACATGGAAATAATATTAGACATATATAAAAAAATATCAAAAGATGCGTCTAAAGAACAAATTATAGATAACATGATTGAATCACTGGCAAAAAAAGTAAAAAAAGATTGCCCGGACGAATACAAAAAGATTTTTTTAATGATGCACAACGAAATATACGATGGGCATTTTTGCGAATGTTTGGCCAAGAAAGCAGTATCAGAAATGGAAAATGCCGATGGAACACATGGCGGCCATTGGACGAAAGAACAGACCATGTCTGTCATGAATCAATATAACGTTAAAGCAAATATAAACGACTGGCACTATGTCATGAATATGATGTACAGTGATTACTGTAAAATCATTGGCGAAGACATCGGCATGTATGCTCATTTAGCTGATGCATATATTAATGATATTGATGCACCAAAAGACAAATCATTTAGAATTTATTTAGCTACGCATGACATAAGCGAGCTATAATTAATCAACTTGATGCATATAAAATAAAAGACCTCAATTAGTATCTCTTGGAAAACTAAGGGGCTGTGGTAAAATGATTGTTTGTAGTTTGTAGTTTGTAGTTTGTAGTTTGTAGTTTGTAGTTTGTAGTTTGTAGTTTGTAGTTTGTAGTTTGTAGAGTTAATCGGGTTCTTCGGTTGTATCCGGTTCGTCTTTGGTTGTAAAACCAATAATGCGGCGCGGTGTTTTGGGGTCGTCGTGTCTGGGAACTGCGACGAGCAGCAGGTTGAGCTGGGAAATATGCTGTACCAGTTCGACTGAAGAGCCGTCGGACAGTTCGCCGTAAAATACAATAAGATTGGGATCCCAGTAGCCGATGTCCTGAATGCTGAACGTAATGTCACCGGCTGATACCAGCCGTCCGCCGGCCTGCAGTGTATCCGGCAGATCTGCTTCAAAGTTATTAATCAAAGCGACAATCCGCTGGTACATGTCCGATGCCATGTAAGACGTTTCGGTATCTTCTGCAGATTCGTCTGTTGGTACAGTCGGCTGAATGACCATCAGTTTTTTAGTTTCTTCTGTTGATGCATGCGTATTGTTTTTCATCTTGTAATACCTCCCTGCATGGGTTGTGTTTTTATATAATAGTTTCAGCATGGCGGCGGTGATTTCCTCTTTTTATACTTATTTTTTGTTCCAGACTGCGGCTCGTGACGTTTTGCCCTATCTTTTTTTATCTGATGTCTTGACCCTTGTATTTATTCCTTTTATGTGCTAAAATCATACATGGAATACAGCGAATAATAGTCTTTGGGGCAAGGTGAGAAAGCGGGGCTTTCAATTCCTGACCGGCGGTATAGTCCGCTAACTTCATGCGTATGAAGTGGAGCCGATGAAATTTCGGTACCGACAGTATAGTCTGGATGGGAAAAGACGACGACTCTTTTATTTTGTTGCGCTTTTAAGGCTATTGGGCTTCTATGACCCTATAGCCTTTTTTTATTGAACGTACCAATCTATCAGGAAAGGAAGGAACAACTGTGGAACCGATAGATTATATGAAAAAAGCCCTGTCGCTGGCTAAACTGGCACTGGGATATACTACGCCGAATCCGGCGGTTGGCTGTGTTATCGTGAAAGACGGCGAAATCGTCGGAACAGGCTATCACCGGAAGGCAGGCACGCCGCACGCAGAAGTTTGGGCTTTGCGTGAAGCGGGAGAAAAAGCGAAAGGAGCGACGGTATATGTGACGCTCGAACCATGCGCCCACTACGGCCGCACGCCGCCGTGCGCGCGGACGCTCGTTGAAAAAGGCGTAGGAAAAGTCGTGATTGCCATGCTCGATCCCAACCCGTTGGTTGCGGGAAAGGGAGCAGCCATTCTGCGGCAGGCCGGTATTCCTGTTGAAGTAGGGCTTTTGTCCAAAGAAGCGGCAAAACTTAACGAAGTATTTATCAAAAACATGATGGTACAAAAACCATTTATTGCTGTGAAATTGGCGCAGAGCCTGGATGGCTGCATTGCGTCCCGGACGCAGAAATCGCAGTGGATTACTAACGACTGGGCACGCCGGGAAGGCCATTACCTGCGGTCTATTTATGACGGCATTCTCGTCGGCGTCAATACGGTATTGCTGGATAATCCACTTCTCACATGCCGCACGCACCGGGAAGCACAGGAACAGCCTCATCAGCCCGTACGCATTATTTTGGATTCGCGGGGACGGACACCGCTTCGTTCGCTCGTCGTAACTGATAAGACCACAAAGACCGTTGTCGTGACGACATCCCTGTGCCCAGTTGAAAAAATGCAGGCTTTGAAAAAAGACGGCGTGCAGGTGCTGCTGGCACCACTGGATAAACAACAGCAGGTGGATTTGCCGGCAGCGGTTGCCATGCTTCATGATATGGGGCTGCAGAGTATTTTGGTAGAAGGCGGAAGCACCGTGCAGGGCAGCTTTTTTGACCATCGGCTGGTAGATAAAATCTATGCGTTCATCGGCGACAAAGTTATTGGCGGCCGCGATGCATTGTCTTCTGTTGGCGGCCAGGGTGTGGATTCACTGGATGAATGCATCCCGCTGTATTATGATTCGGTAGAACTGCACGAAGACAATATTTTGATTACAGCATATAATGCGGACAGGGAGGGTGCGTATGTTCACTGGCATCATTGAGGAATTGGGCACGGTAGGACAAATGGACCGCCGGCCGGACTCGATTAAGCTTACTATACAGGCCCATACCGTATTGGAAGGAACTAAACTGGGAGACAGCATTGCTGTCAACGGCGTCTGCCTGACTGTTACTTCGCTGACAGATACGGCATTTACAGCAGATGTCATGCATGAAACGATGCGCCGTTCGTCTCTGCGGGATATTCAAAGCGGCTCCAAAGTCAATCTCGAACGGGCTATGCAGCTGGGCGGCAGGCTGGGCGGTCATATCGTCAGCGGCCATATTGATGGTACGGGCCATGTGGCGCGGATTGCCAACGACGGCATTGCCCGCGTGATTACCATTTCCATACCCAAAGAAATGGAACCGTATATTGTAGAAAAAGGCTCGATTGCTATTGACGGCATCAGCTTGACTGTCGTATCCGTAGGCAACAGTCAGTTTTCCGTTTCGATTATTCCTCATACCATGGCCAATACGACGCTGATTGACAAGCGTCCCGGCTCTATCGTTAATTTGGAAACGGATGTCATTGGGAAATATGTCCATAGCTTTACCGTAGGATACCAAGGAAAAGGCCAAGGCCTTACGATGGAAAAACTACTGGAAAATGGATTTTAAATAGTATTTCAGAATAGGAGAGTGTTGTATCATGGCACAAGTTAAAGAAGGTCAATTAATAGGTTCAGGTTCTAAGTTTGGTATTGTTGTAGCTCGTTTTAACGAATTTATCTGCAGCAAGCTTCTCGGCGGCGCGTACGATGCACTGCATCGTCACGGCGTAAATGACAATGACGTTACGACGGCTTGGGTACCGGGCGCGTTCGAAATTCCGCTGATTGCCCAGAAAATGGCAGAATCCGGCAAATATGATGCCATTATCTGCTTAGGTGCTGTTATCCGCGGTGCAACAAGCCATTACGATTTGGTTTGCAATGAAGCGGCTAAAGGCATTGCCCAGGCATCGCTGAAAACCGGGGTACCTATCATGTTTGGCGTCATTACGACAGAAAACATTGAACAGGCTATTGAACGCGCTGGTACAAAAGCAGGCAACAAAGGCTTTGATGTGGCAACCAGCGCAATTGAAATGGTTAACCTTATCAAAGAACTGTAAGAGAATACAGGCATTAAAAAAGCCATTGCATCGTGAAATCATGTGTGCTGCTGCAGCACGGTTATGAAATTTACGGGATTTCATGAATGCCGTGGCTTTTTATTCATATATACGCTATACTAAGATAAAAACAGAAACGAGAAAGGACGATACGCGTGAATAAAAAAGCCGAATTATTTAAACAATACTTGGAGGAGAGACAGATTGATTCATTTCTCATCGATGACGATAAGCAGGATGAACTGCATACAGTTATTTTCCGTTCTCATATAGATATTCAGGGCAGCAAACTGCCGACCATTGTCGTGCTGGATGACAGTATTTATGGTATGATACGGCTGCTTGTTGCTTCTAATGCCGTGCATGATGGAAATGAAGCGGCAGTATTGAAATTTATTAACAACTATAATAAACTGTTTAAATCATTCAAATACTATATTGATGATGACGGGGACTTGATTATGGATATTTGCTTATTGTTGAAAGATGATGAAGCTGACGGTGAAATGATATATGCGATGTTCAATGTTATCATCGACCATTTGACGGAATCATATCAAGATATCATAAAGACGATATCATAGTAAGGACTGCTGGCAGAATACGTTTCAAGAAATTTTATGCTGCTTCATCAATACTTTTAAAATAGAGATGGCTATGGAGCGTATGTAGTATGATAGATGAAAGCATGCCGACTATATTCGTAGATGGTATATAGCCGGCATGCTTTTTTTGCGGTACGCTGTGCGGCAGGCAGCAAACCATGCACGCGGCATCATACGGCACGATATCATGATTTTTGCAGGCCGGAAGTGACTTCTTTTTTTACATTGCAAAATCCTGTATAATATAAGTACTTATATTAAAAGTTGAGGAGGCGTGTACCTGTGACATGGCGTAGACAGACCCGTGATTCATCCCGAACGGCATTGCTGACAGAACAAGATGTGCGTACAATAGCGCAGGGCCTATTAAAAAATATGAACACAGGGCTGCTGACGGCAGAGATACTGCAGAAAAGAGCAGAAGAACTGATGGTTTCGGCGGCAGATTATTGGTTGTCATATGGCACGGCAGCACTTATCTATTGGCTTGCCGATGAACAAGAAAAAGCCCGGCAGGCTTTGCAGCGGGCTTTGCAGGCAGATGATCAGAAGACATCATTATTCTTTTTCTTGGTACTGCTGCGTGAAAAAAGAAATCAGGCGGCCGATATCTGGCTGGCACGGTATTTGGACCAGCAGCATCCGTTGCAATTGGCCAGTCATTTTCAGTATTGCTTGGAAAGCTATACGGACGGTTGGCTGAGCAGTACGATGAGACGGCAAATGGAACATATGCTCTCTGTTTGGCTGCAAGAACAAAGCCAGAATGCGGCGCTGATAGAAGCGCAAATGCAGACATGGCGGGATTGGCTGGAAAAGGAACGGCGTGCCATCGTGCCTGCCGAAGAGGAACAATTCAAGATACTGAAAAAAACACCGAAAGCGAGTATTGAAGAATTACTGGCAGGAGCGCATTTGCCGGGAAAAGTACTGACATCTCTGCAGCAAGTAGCAACAGATGATGCGCCGCAGCCGGAAGAAGAGGCACAAAAAGCCTTATTGACGCGTTTTATTGCTGCTGACCGTTCAGAGAAAGAAGCTGCTTTCGTTCAGCAGCCCTATCTTTCTTGGCTTACAGCGTGGTATTTTAACACAGAAAAGACAGCTCTTTCACTGCGGCAGTATGCAATGGCAGTGGCTAAAGACTGGATTCGCAGTGCCGCTGATGATATACAGGGAGAGACGATTCAAAAGTTTCCTGATTCCATCGTCTTTTATTCCGATTTATCGTATGAGGGACATACGAGCACGCTGCGATTTCAAACACTAGACGGAAAAAATGAACGGGAAGAACTCCAGACACTGCATACTATTATTGATGCGTGGCAAAAAGAAGAATTAAGAAAATACCGGCCCGGCTGGTCTGTGTTTATCCAGCTTTTCTTACTCATCGGCGGCGGGGCATGCATATACAGCGGTGGCAGCTGGGTGTGGGAAAACCATCCATATATGCTGTTGGCAGGCGTTGCGCTCTTATGCATCATCATGGCCGGTCCTATTGTTGGGCTGATTATTACGGCGATTTTGGCTGGAGCTGCAACCTTTCTTATTCATACCATTGCCTCTGCCTACGCCAGCCATTCCACTCTTTTCGTTGGAGCCGGTGTATTGCTTTTGGCAGGGTTAGCGTACAGCACCTTTTATTCGATATTTCAAAAACGGCGCGAGCTGGAAACACAATTTCGCCAGTATGCCCAGGAAGAAGAAAACAATATTTGCCGCTGTATGGCAGAAGCAGCTGATTTTTATGATTACTATACGAAAGGAATGGCGCAGCAGCAAGAGCTGCGGGATTTTTTAAACCGTCTTACCCCCACAGATTATATTCGTTATAGAAATAATACGGCCCGGCGCATACGGGTATAGGAGATATACAATATGGAAACAGATATGAATATACCGCAGAGTTCACAGCGCAAACATATACAAATAAAGCACCCGCAGGCTGCTTTTATGACTGAATCCCAGCAGCCCGCGCCGCAGCACAACCGGTCCGAACGAGAAACGGCAAAGCCGCAGTACATACAGGGACTTCCGGCATGGGATCTTTTACCGCCCCGCGGTGTTGTACGGAGGTATCACAAATGAGTCGTATACCAAGTATCTATGCAGAATGGATTCCTGTATTGGAAGACTTTGCTGCTGGACGAAATGATCAGGAAACGATTCCAGCTATGCAGCAGGGGCGGCTCCATTGGTGTGACATTACAGCACAGCGCTTTTTTCGGCGGCTCACTGCCGCTTTTAATAGCCGCTTTGACTACATCCGCAGCCGGTTTGACAATGCACAGCAGAATGGAATCGCTGTAGAACAGGCTGTAAAACAATTGGATCGAGATTTAGAAAAACTTTTTCAAGGGAGCTGTATGCAGTGTTTGCCGCAGAAAGAAATGGAAACCCTGCAAACAGAACTAAAGAAAACGCGCCAAGCTATCGAAGAGGCATTAGCTAAGTCGGCACAGCAGGATGCAAGCGGCGAGCTGGCATTGCTGCTGCGGCGCCGTCAAAAAGGAGCAGATACAGACAATGAGTAATACACAGGAATGCACCAAACAATTAAAACGCTATTTGATTGCCCGTATCCCGCTCATCGTTGTCAACACGATTGAACGAAGCCGTATTTTGGATATTCTGAGGAATATTGCAGATGACATGGTACAAGATACGATGATTGAAGACAGCAGCTTTTTTGTTCATACGTTTTCCCGCGGCATTTATGACATTCGCAGCGGTGAAGCAGTCGATGAAGGGGCTGTATCTTTTGTTTCAGCCCTTGATTTTTTGGCAGATATGATGCGGACACAGCATCGGGATAATCAGACCTTGGTTTTGACCGAAGTATCCGATATCGGCAGCGATACGTCTGATGCCCAGCGGCTGCTTGACGTGGTTAGTCTGGCTGTTGAGCATGGTACGTGTCTTATCGTTTTGACCAATAAGCCTGTTTGGAATACCCTGCAGCGCCACGGATTGATAGTTGGGCTAGATCTTCCCGGTGAAGAAGAAATGTACGGCATTATCAGACGGTTTGTTGAAGATTATCAGCAGGAAATGCCTATCGAATGGGGCGAAGATGAAATGCGTGATGCGGCGGCTACCCTGACCGGTGTGACGCAGATTGAAGCAGAAAATGTCATGGCAGCTTTGGTAGCCAACGGAGAAATTCGCAATGAAGACATGATAGAAGTCCGTTCTGCCAAGAACCGTCTTTTTTCAAATATTTCCGGGCTTGAAAAAATCGATGTCGATCCGGATATGAAACACGTCGGCGGTTTGCAGGGACTGCGCAACTGGCTGGAAGAAAAGAAAACGTTGCTGCGGCCGGAAAAACGGGAACAAATGCGCCGGCTTCATTTACAGCCGCCCAGGGGAATTCTTCTGGTCGGCGTACCCGGATGCGGCAAATCCATGTCGGCAAAATCGATTTCAGCCAACTGGCAGCTGCCGCTGTACCGTCTTGATTTTGCAACGGTGCAGGGAAGCTATGTCGGCCAGTCAGAACAACAGCTAAAAGATGCGTTGACTACGGCGGAAAATGTATCACCTTGTATTCTATGGATTGATGAAATCGAAAAAGGCCTTTCCGGTGCCGGCTCATCAAATGACGGCGGTGTTTCTACCCGCATGGTAGGGCAGTTTTTGTTTTGGCTGCAAGAATGCCGCAAACAAATATTTGTCGTGGCGACAGCCAATGACGTATCGATGCTCCCTAGTGAATTGCTGCGCCGCGGTCGTTTTGACGAAATCTTTTTTGTGGATTTGCCGACGATGGAAGAACGGCTGGAAATCCTGTCTCTTTATTTTTCTAAATATCTGCATACGGATTTAGCCGCTGTGCCGACATTTGCCGAGCGTCTGGTTCAGATGAGCGAAGGTTTTACAGGAGCCGATTTAGAATCGACAGTTCGCGAATTGGCATATCGTATGCTGGCTGCCGGGCAGGAAGAGCTGGGTGATGATGAAATTATTTCTACTTTTGAAAATGTCGTACCGTTGTCCAAAACGAGCCCGGAAAAAATCGAAGCTATCCGTGACTGGGGCCGTGAACGAGCTGTACCTGCTTCAGGACGCCCGATTGGCGAAGAAACACTGCCCAAAGCAGAACGCAACCATGTACGGCGCGTGTTGACACGGCACTAGCATAAAAGAGGAGGAGTTCATATGGCACGGTTTATTTTACGGCCTAAGGCACCATCTACAAAACAGACAGAACGCAGGCTGACAATTTCCCTGACCTCGCAGAGCACCCAACGGCGCGGCCAAGAAATCGATGCGGGAAAACTGGCACTGCGGCTGCGCAAACCGCGCTCGAAAGCGTATTGCCAAGCGATGCAGAAACTGGATGCCGGCGGTGCCCATCTTAGTCCGCAGTTTATAGACGAAATTCAGAAGATTATTACGGAAGAATTTCCGGATATTTCGATTCGCGGTACCTTGATTGGTATTGTTTCCCGGTGTTATTTAGGAAATCCCTATGAAGTACATACACTGGATATGACTGGAGGCATACT
Source organism: Megasphaera sp. UBA5897 (assembly GCA_002431345.1). Classification (GTDB taxonomy): domain Bacteria; phylum Bacillota; class Negativicutes; order Veillonellales; family Megasphaeraceae; genus Megasphaera. The sequence goes on from DJEN01000105.1 coordinate 14,297, forward strand.
CCATCACTATCAGCATGGCGAAGCACTGCCGGAAATGATGGAAAAAGCCCGCGGGCTGGCACTGCACGGAAATTATGCGTTTGTAGAAGTCTATGAAAATGCCTGCCGGGCAGTCAGTACTGACGGCTCAGTAGCAGTCATACAGGACGAAACGGCGTGATGTATGGGACTATGATAGGTCGTTTTTTTAGAAGTTATTTTGTAAACAGAGGGAAAAGATACATGAACAGTCGTCTGATTACGCATGATACGGTGCTGCCGTGGAAACAGTACATTGATGTTCTGGCAGCGTTCCTTTTTGCAGGTGTGACAACCCTTGCCGTACCGTTTTCTTTGTCGTCACTCATCACTGCAATTCACGGTTCGCTGCTGTGTACGCTGTTTTGCCTGATGGCCGTCATTGCTGCCTTTCGTCAGGGCGGCATGTTGACATATGGATACAGCCGCGTATTTACACATGCTGTCAGTGTACGTGCTCTTAGCGGCTTTTTTGTATTTACGTGTTTTTTTATGTCCATGGGCATTACCAATGACGTCGCGCTGTTGATTTTTGTTCCGCTGGCTATTTCTGTGCTGCAGGCTGTAAAAAAAGAAAAATACCTCATTTATGTCGTGACGCTGCAGACGATTGCAGCTAATTTGGGAAGCATGCTGACACCGATAGGCAATCCGCAGAATTTATTTTTGTACTCCTTGTACCGGATGACGCTGGGGGATTTTTTATATACGATGGGACCGGTAACGATAAGCAGTGCAGTTCTGCTGACATTCGGCCTGCGGCTGCTTCCGACAGATCTTGTTACGGTCCCGGCAGTAGCCCAGCCCACGATGACTCACAAGGAACAGCTGTTGTTCGGGGCGTTTTTCTTAGCTTGTATTGCCAGTGTACTGCGGCTTTTTTCTCCTTGGTATGTGTGTATATGTCTGCTGCCTGTGCTGCTGCGGTATCGCAGCGTACTGCGGGCTGTTGACTACAAACTGCTTTTTTTGTTTGTGTTTTTATTTATCGGCGTCGGTAATCTGGGAAAGCTGCCGATGATGCAGGAAACGCCGGCATATATAATACAAGGTCATGAATTTTGGGCAGGCATTGTATTAAGCCAAATCTTGAGCAATGTCCCGGCAACGGTCATGCTGTCCCCGTATTGTACAGACAGCGCGGCATTGCTGTTAGGAGTCAATATAGGCGGTTTGGGAACGATGATTGCTTCGATGGCCAGCATTATCTCCTTTAAAGCGTACAGTAATACAACAAACAGCCAGCCGCTGAAATATGTAGCAGTATTTACGGCGATGAATGTATTGTTTCTTGGTTTGCTGATTGGAATACGGCAAGTTGTGTATTGATGGATCTATGGCGTGATGCGTTGACTGCAGAACGATCAGATAGTGCAAACGTCATGATTTTATAAATGCCTTGTGACATGATTGTAACATGCGGCGTGTATACTAAAACCATTCTTAAACAAAAAGGAGTGGATGAGCGATGAAATGGATACTTGAAATACGCAAAAAATTGGTTGCAGCTTCCTTGGTAGGAGCCGCGGCAGCTATTGTGGCAGCCGTGCCGTATGGAATGGCATCAGCTGCTGATGCAGAAACAGGTGCATCCATGCCGCCTCCTAAAATGGAACGCCGTATGGGTCCCGGCCCGGCTGTCATGCCGCAGCAGAAGTTAGCTGTTTCTCATCGCGTGCAGCAAATGGTACGGGATGGTAGAATCACATCTGACCAAGCATTCAAACTGAATGAAGAAATGAAACGTTTCCAACATAAGCAGCGTAAAGAACAAAGAAAATTTATCACATCTTTGCCGGATAAAACAGGTATCGATGAAGATACGCTGAAAGAAATTTTTGCACCGCCCCAGCGTGGACATATGATGAAGCATCCTGATGCAGCGGATTGGGACAACTAAAAAAATTACTGTAAAAAATTGCCATAAAAAATGCCGCCTTTACTCCGTTGCAAGAGTAGAGACGGCATTTTGGTTATCTTATAAATGAAAAGAAATATGCGTGCGGCGTAATTCGTCAACAGCTTTATGCAGAAAGACAGCAGCAGCCAGTACAGACACAACAGCTCCGGACGCAGAGACAAATATATTCTGCGCTGTCTGGGAAATGAAAGATACCATTCCTAAAACAGCCAGCACGGCATGCATGACAAATTCAATGGAAATACAGGAAACAAACATAGCGATAAAAAACACGGCTACGGACACCGGAGAAAGTAAAAGATATGGTGCAAGATATTTGACAAATTTCATATGTCATTCCTCCTAAAATTACCCATGTATGATTCATATCGCTGCGCAACGAGTAGTGTTTCCTATAGTATATACCTCATTCTCAAAAATAGCAAGTAAAATGAGAAAAATATTGAGAATATAAATGAGAGAAAAGCAACATGGCACATCGTTGGGTAACTTATATATGCATTATATATAATGCATATATAAGTTAATGTAAAAACGTCCCCAAATAGCAATGCTTGTTTGAGGACGTTTTTTTGTCGAGAGTATATTATAAATACCATTCTGGCCGGCGGGTTGATAGGTACGGCACTTGTTTTCGCAGTGCAGCGGCATCTGGCAGGTGAATGTCACAGGACAGTAGCTGTTCTTGGTCGTCTGCTTTGACGAGGACGTCCCCTTTGGGAGAGACGACGAGGGATTCACCGGCAAATTCCATGGCTCCTTCCGTTCCCACGCGATTGCACATGGCAATAAAAACTTGATTCTGCATGGCCTGTACGCGGATTTCCCATTCAAATAGTTCCATCGGTTCCGCTTTGGTATTAGCCGTAGGAATCAAGATTAAGTCAGCCCCTTTCAAGGTACAGGTGCGGATGCTTTCCGGCAGATGGCGGTCATAGCAAATGACGATGCCCACTTTGCCCCAAGGTGTATCAAACACTTTAAAGCCGTCATCGGAAGGCGTGTAGTAGTCTTGTTCATAAAACTGTTTGGCTTGGGCAATGTGCACCATTTTGGCAGAATCCAGCCATTTTCCTTCCGGCGTCAGCCAAAGCGAGGTGTCGTACCGCTTGCCCTGCAGTTCCAAATACAGATTAGGAGATAAGTAGTAGTGATGCTGTGCCGCTTTTTGGCACAAAGACGCAATCACTGGGGCATCCGGCGTCAGGCAGTAGGCATCGGCATTTTGTTTTTCATATTGAGGAAAAAACGGTGATAATTGAATTTCCGGAAAAAACAGCAGGTCGCAGTCATTGGCTTCATCACAAAAATGGAGTGACTTTGCAGCATTTTTTTCCATGACTTTTTCCATAGATAATTGAGCTAAGGCAAGTTTCATACAATCCTCCTCGTAACAGTACCCGGCATGGGTTTAAAAACATACAAAAATTTTCTTGAAAAATGAATACTTTTATTATATTCTATGATATACGAATACGCAATAAATGAAAGAAAAAGAGAAAGATAAAGAAAAATATTCTTGAATTTTAAACAAATACATTTCGCATATATGAAAAAAGGGAAATATACGCTGAACCGTACAGCCGTATGCAGACAGACTGCTGCAGCGCTGTTTGTATTGCAGTAAAATATACTATTGTATATAGATGTATATAAGAAATACCTTGAAAGGCTTGTCGGAATAGTGTATGATTTTAAAAGGTTTTATTACAATGTGATACACAGCGCAAGAATAGAAAACTTGCTGGAAAGTTAGGATGGAGATATATGCTGGAATTTCCAATTAAACGAACGATTATTATTGATGATACGAAAAAGAAAAAACGAGGCCGCAAGAAAAAAGCAGACGGCGAAAAAATGATCATCAATGGAACGGTGAATCTTCCGGAAAAGAAACCGCTGAAGAAATTAGATCCGCTGCCAAAGAATGCCAAAAATCTGGTTATCGTGGAATCACCGGCCAAAGCGAAGACGATTGAACGCTTTTTGGGAAGCGATTACAAAGTAATGGCCAGCCGCGGTCATCTGCGGGATTTGCCGCGCAATCAGTTTGGCGTGAATATAGAAGATGGGTTTACGCCGTCTTATACGAACATGTGGGACAAACGCAAACTTATTGAAGAGCTGCAAAATGAATATGTCCGTTCTAAAAAAGTCTATCTGGCAACGGACCCGGACCGTGAAGGGGAAGCGATTTCCTGGCATTTGGCTCATTTGCTGGAAATGGATCCTCATGATAAATGCCGCGTCATGTTTCATGAAATTACAGAAAAAGCGGTGCATGCCGGTATGCAGGACCCGGAACCGATTGATTTGCAGAAAGTGGATGCCCAGCAGGCACGCCGTGTCCTCGACCGTATTGTCGGGTATAAGCTGAGTCCGCTGCTGTGGAAGAAAGTCTGTAAGGGTCTCAGTGCCGGTCGTGTACAGTCAGTAGCAGTACGGCTGATTTGTGAACGGGAAGAAGAAATCAAAGCGTTTGTACCGGAAGAATACTGGACTGTCAGCGGTACGTACCAAACAGAAGACGGCCAGGTACTGACGACAGAACTGGCCAAAATTGATGGCGAAAAAGCAGCTATTGGTGACGGCGATACAGCAGCCCGGATTGCCGCAGACTTGCAGTGGGAAGCAAACGGCCAGGAAGAACATGCGCCAGATCGGATTACTAAAGTCGAAAAACGCAAGCGCAAACGGCAGCCCCAGCCGCCGTTTACGACTTCGACCATGCAGCAGGAATGCGTCAGCAAATTGAATTTTGGTGCTAAAAAGACAATGATGCTGGCACAGCAGCTGTATGAAGGCCTGGACATCGGAGAACGGGGCCATGTCGGCTTGATTACGTATATGCGTACAGACTCGACGCGTATCAATGACGATATGATACAGGCAGCCAGAGAGTTTGTCGCAGCAAACTATGGGGAAGAATATATTCCGCCGAAGCCTAGAGTCTATAAGACGAAGCAATCCAGCCAGGATGCGCATGAAGCTATTCGTCCGACTTCTTTGGAATTAACGCCGTCTGTAGTAGCACCGTATTTGTCACGCGATCAGCTGCGGCTGTATACACTGGTATGGAACCGTTTTCTGGCAAGCCAGATGGAAGCTGTCGAAACGGAACACATGGCCATTACGATTGCCTGCGCCCCGTATGAACTGCGTGCAGCCGGATATAAAGTACTCTTCAAAGGCTTTACGGAATTGTATGAAGATACGAAAAAGGACAAAACCCTCAGTGAGCTGCCTCATATAGAAGAAGGGACGCTGGTGCATAACCAGACCGTAGAACCGATTCAGCATTTTACCCAGCCGCCGGCCCGATATACCGAAGCCAGTCTCATTAAAACGCTGGAAGAAAAAGGGATTGGCCGTCCAAGTACGTATGCGCCGATTATGGATACGATTCAGAATCGAAATTACGTAGAAAAGAAAGATAAACAATTTGTGCCGACAGAATTGGGCGTCGTCATTGTGGATTTACTGAAGAAGTTTTTTGAACGCATTATCAATGTCGGCTTTACGGCACATATGGAAGAAGAACTGGATGCGATTGAACAGGGCAACGATACATATACCCATGTTCTTCAAGAATTTTATGATGTCTTCAAACCGGAAATGGATGCAGCGGAAGAACAAATGGAAAAAGTGACTGTAGCCGGCCAGGATTCCGGTCAAGTATGTGAACTTTGCGGAGCACCGATGGTGTATAAGTTTGGCCGTTTTGGCAAATTCCTGGCATGCTCCAATTTCCCGGAATGCCGCAATACCAAAGCGATCGTAGAAGATTTGGGAATTACCTGCCCCAAATGCGGCAAAGGAACGCTGATTAAGAGAAAATCCAAACGGGGCCGTGTATTTTACGGCTGCAGTGAATATCCGGAATGTGATTTTGTCTTGTGGAATCAGCCCGTAGATAAAAAATGCCCTGTATGCGGCAGCATTATGATTGTCAAGCATTATAAAAAAGGACCAGATAAGATTTTTTGCAGCAACGCAGAATGTGAAAACCATAAAAAGGGAGAAGTCGTGAATGAAGAATAGTGTACTTGTCATTGGTGCCGGGCTGGCTGGCTCGGAAGCAGCCTATCAGCTCGTCAAGCGGGGAATTCCCGTAGAGCTTGCAGAAATGCGTCCTGTGAAGTCATCGCCGGCGCATCATACGGATTTGTTTGCAGAACTGGTATGCAGCAACTCCCTGCGGGCGGCTAATGTAGAAAACGCAGTTGGACTCTTAAAAGAAGAAATGCGCCGTCTGGGCTCGCTGATTATGGAAGCAGCTGATACGCATCGGGTACCGGCCGGCGGCGCGCTGGCCGTAGACCGCGTTCCGTTCAGCCAGTACATTACGGATGCCCTTCGCCGTCATCCGCTGGTCACCATCCGGCATGAAGAAATAACGACACTGCCGACTGACCAAATCTGCATTATTGCGACAGGACCGCTGACCAGCGATGCCTTGGCAGAAACGATACAAACGATGACAGGTGCCGATTATTTCCATTTTCATGATGCGGCAGCACCGATTGTTACTATCGAATCATTGGATATGACAAAAGTGTACCGGGCAGCCCGCTACGGAAAAGGCGGCGCCGATTATCTCAACTGCCCCTTTACCAAAGACGAATACGAAGCTTTTTGGCAGGCACTGACGACGGCAGAATGTACGCAACTGCATGAATTTGAAAAAAATGACAATGTATTTGAAGGTTGCATGCCGATTGAAATCATGGCATCCCGCGGCATTGACACGATGCGGTTTGGTCCGATGAAGCCTGTCGGCTTGGAACTTCCCGATACAGGAGAACTCCCATATGCTGTCGTACAGCTTCGTCAGGATAACGGCAGCGCGACACTCTATAACATCGTCGGGTTTCAGACACATTTAAAATTTGGCGAACAAAAGCGGGTCTTTTCGATGATTCCGGGGTTGGAACATGCCGAATTTGTACGGTATGGCGTCATGCACCGCAATTCCTATATCAACTCCCCGATTTTGCTAGAACCGACTCTGCAGTACCGCCGCAATCCGAATGTCTTCTTTGCCGGCCAGCTGACTGGCGTCGAAGGATATTTGGAATCGGCAGCCATGGGACTGTTGGCAGGCTTGAATGCAGCACGCATGCTGCAGGGACAGGACTGCCTGACTTTTTCCAAGCGAACAGCCATGGGGGGCTTGAGCCAATATATTTCCAGCGGCCCGAATGACAATTTCCAGCCCATGAATATCAACTTTGGCATCATGGAACCTTTGGGAACCAAAAAACGCATGAAAAAGAAAGAAAAAAATGCCTTATTGGCAAAACGTGCGCTGGAAGAAATTGATGAAATGAAGGAGAAGATATAGTATGTCTGAATTAATGTCTACAGAATTTCATGCAACGACCATTGTTGCAGTACAAAAAGACGGCAAGACCGCGATTGCCGGTGACGGACAGGTCACGATGGGGAACGCTGTCATCATGAAAGCGACAGCACAAAAAGTACGCCGCCTGTATCATGGCAAAATCGTCAGCGGCTTTGCCGGCTCTGTAGCAGACGCGTTTACTTTGTTTGACCATTTTGAAGAAAAACTTAACGAATACAACGGCAATCTCGTCCGCAGTGCTGTCGAATTGGCGAAAGATTGGCGTTCCGATAAAATCCTGCACAAACTCGAAGCACTGCTCTTGGTGGCAGACAGTCAGCGTATTTTGCTGATTTCCGGCAACGGCGAAGTTATCGAACCGGACGACGGCATTTCGGCCATTGGTTCCGGCGGCAATTATGCCTTGGCTTCCGGCCGGGCTCTGCTGCAGAATACAGATTTGTCCGCTCGTGAAATCGCTGAAAAATCACTGCATATCGCAGCTGACATTTGTGTATATACCAACCACAATGTCATCGTGGAAGAAATCTAATAAGGGAACTGAGGAGAAGAAATGAACGAAGCAGAATTAACACCGAAACAGATTGTAGCTGAATTGAATAAATATATTGTAGGACAAACGGAAGCGAAAAAATCCGTGGCCATTGCCCTGCGCAACCGTTGGAGACGCAAGCATTTGAGCGAAGATATGCAGGATGAAATTATTCCTAAAAATATTTTACTCATCGGTCCTACGGGCGTAGGCAAAACGGAAATTGCCCGCCGCTTGGCTAAATTGGTTGGTGCGCCTTTTATCAAAGTAGAAGCGACGAAATATACAGAAGTCGGCTATGTCGGCCGTGACGTCGAACAGATTATCCGTGACTTGGTAGCCAATGCCATCCGCATGGTACAGGAACAGGAAAGCCAGCGGTTTGAAGCCAAAGCGGAAGAAGAAGCCAATAAACGGATTTTACAGGTATTCTGGCCGAAAAAGACCATCAAAGAAAAAGTGGTCAATCCAATGGAAGCTTTTTTCTCCAGTGATGACGACGATGATGAACAGCAGAAAGAACAGCCGGCACAGCTTGAAGAAGGAAAATCTGACCGCCGGCAGAAGATGTTTGAAGATATTTGCGCCCATAAGATGGATGAACGGGAAATCGAAGTAGAAGTTACAGAACAGGAACGAGCTATTCAGGGTATCCTGACAGGCAACTCGACAGAAGAATTGACCAATAATTTCCAGGAAATGCTGGGCAGCATTATGCCGAAGAAGAAAAAGAAAAAGAAGATGACTGTCGCCAAGGCACGGGAAATTTTTAAAGAAGAAGAATTGGAAAAATGCCTGGATATGGATGTCATCGTGGATAAGGCAATAGAAGCGACAGAACAAGCCGGCATCGTATTTATCGATGAATTTGACAAGATTGCAGAAAAAGGACGCGGCGGCGGACCGGATGTATCACGGGAAGGCGTACAGCGGGATATTCTGCCGATTGTCGAAGGCGCAACCGTCAATACCAAATACGGCCCTGTCAAAACAGATCACATTCTCTTTATCGCAGCCGGTGCGTTCCATGTATCCAAGCCCAGCGACTTGATTCCGGAACTGCAGGGGCGTTTCCCGATCCGCGTAGAACTGCAGTCATTGACGGTAGAAGATTTCCGCAAGATTTTGACGGAACCCAATCAGTCCCTGGTCAAACAATATACATCCCTGCTGGCAACGGACGGCGTAACGCTCCGCTTTACCGATGACGGCATCGACGCGATTGCTGAATATGCCCACCGCGTCAATTTGGAAACAGAAAATATCGGTGCCCGCCGTCTGCATACGATTTTGGAAAAAATACTGGAAGATGTAGCGTATGAAGCACCGGATATAGCAGACAAACAGATTGATGTCAACAAAGACTTTGTCTTCAGCAAATTGGATGATGTTGTTCAAAACGTGGATTTGAGCCACTATATTTTATAAGGGAGATCTATGAGACCGTATACGAAATTATATGTAACCCGTAAAGGGGAACTGGCTGCCAAAAGCGGCCATCCCTGGGTGTTTGGGGAAGAAGTGACCCGTGTCGACGGAGAATACAAGACAGGCGATATTGTCGATGTTTACAGTGCCAAAGACCGCTACTTAGGTACGGGATTTGCCAATGACATTTCCAAAATCCGCGTACGGATTTTATCGGATAATGCCAATGACCGTTTTGATGAAGCCTTTTGGCAGCGTCGTGTCAAATACGCCTTGGACTATCGTCGTACTGTCATGGGACCTAAGGATTTTGCCTGCTGCCGTCTTATTTTTGGTGATGCCGACCAAATGCCGGGACTGACAGTAGACCGCTATAATGATGTCCTCGTAGCGCAGACGCTGTGCTACGGCATGGATCAAGTCAAACCGATTATTTTTAAAGCTTTAGTCGATGAGCTGGCTGCTATGGGAGTCACTGTCCGCGGTATTTATGAACGAAATGATGTCAAGGTGCGGGAACTGGACGGTATGGAACAGTACAAAGGCTGGTATCAAGCTGATTTTCTGCCGGCACCGGGAAGCGTTTTGACGACAATTGATGAAAACGGCATCTATTATGATGTCGATGTGGAAAACGGCCAAAAGACGGGATTCTTTTTGGATCAGAAATACAATCGCCGGGCTGTTGGCAAGATTGCGGCAGGTCGTCGCGTATTGGACTGCTTTACGCATACAGGTGCCTTCGCCTTGAATGCTGCCAAAGGCGGCGCCGCTTCAGTCGTTGCCGTCGATATTTCGCAGGAAGCGGTCGATATGACCAACGAAAATATTCAGCGAAACGGCTTGGGCCATATTGTAACAGCTAAGCAGGCCAATGTGTTTGAGTTGTTGACAGAACTTTCAGAAACAAAAAATCATGACTACGATTTTATTATTTTGGACCCGCCGGCATTTACCAAGTCAGGCCGTACGGTACATAATGCCATGCGCGGCTATAAAGAAATCAATCTGAAAGCTATGAAGCTGCTGCCGCGCGGCGGTTATTTGGCAACATGTTCGTGCTCGCATTTTATGCGCGATGACTTGTTCCGCCGTATGCTGCGGGAAGCGGCTAAAGACGCAGGCGTACGTTTGCGGCAGATTGAAGGACGCCAGCAGTCGCCGGATCATCCGATTTTATGGAATGTGCCGGAAACTGATTATTTGAAATTTTATTTGTTTCAAGTCGTTTAAGCATAGGGATTGCAGCAAAAATATGCTATAATAGCACTAATTAAGAAGATGGTTCTACAAGCCAAAAGGGGGAGACGGTATCATGAAATTTAGAAGTACCCGTTCGAATGAATGTGTTTCACCATCCTATGCCCTGCTGCATGGGTTAGCCAAAGACGGCGGTTTATATGTGCCGGAAACATTTCCGGAAAATGTACTGCAGTATAAAGAATTAGCCGGCAAGTCCTATCAGGATATTGCCGCTATTGTCTTATCGTATTTCTTCACGAATTTTACGGATGAAGAACGAAAAAATATGATTGCTGCAGCCTATAATGAAGAAACCTTTCGGGACGAACGGATTGTTCCGCTGCATTCGCTGGATGCAGACGTCAGCATTTCTGAATTATTCCACGGCCGGACATTAGCGTTTAAAGATTTGGCCCTGTCCCTGTTTCCCTATCTGTTGACAGCTGCCAAAAAGCAGGAACGGGAAGACAGAGATATTCTCATCCTGACGGCGACGAGCGGCGATACGGGAAAAGCGGCGCTGGAAGGGTTTAAGGATGTAGACGGCACCAACATCATGGTATTTTATCCCAGTGAAGGGGTCAGCCCGATGCAGAAACAGCAGATGCAAAAGCAGGAAGGCGAAAATGTCAAGGTATCGGCTATTTACGGCAACTTTGATGATGCCCAGAGCTTCCTCAAACGCGTATTTACCAATGAAGAAGTCAACGCGTATGCTAATGACAAAGGCGTGCTGTTTTCCAGTGCCAACTCCATCAACATCGGCCGCCTTTTCCCGCAGATAGCGTACTATGTATCGACGTATGTATCGTTAGTCGATAATGGTGCAATTGCCGAAGACGAACCGTTTGACGTTGTCGTACCGACAGGCAACTTTGGCAATATCCTGGCAGGCTATTTTGCCAAGAAAATGGGGGTACCGATTGGCAAGCTGATTTGTGCGTCCAATAAAAACAACGTCTTGGCTGATTTCTTTGCGACAGGCGTATACAATATGAACCGTGAATTTTATACGACAGACAGTCCGTCTATGGACATTCTGTTGTCCAGCAACTTCGAACGGTTCCTCTTCTATGTAGCCGGTGAAGATGTCGAAAAAGTGGCGAAGTGGGAACACGATTTGTTGGAAACGGGCCGCATGTCCGTAACGCCGCAGGAATTAGCTGCCTTGACAGAAGACTTTGAAGGTGGCTGGATTGATGATGACGAAACAGAAGCTGTTATCAATCACGTGTATAATGATTTTGGCTATTTACTGGATCCGCATACGGCGGTAGCTTATGGTGTGTTTATGAATCGGCATAAACAAGGACTGGATGCAGGGCGTCATACGGTGATTATGGCAACAGCTCATCCGTATAAATTCCCACCGGTTATTTGCAAATCCTTGGCATTGCAGCAACAGGACGATCCCTTCGATATGTTGTTGGAAATTGGCGGTGTAACAGGTATAGCTCTTCCTAAACCGTTGGCAGAACTGCGCAATAAACCGGTACGGTTTAGCCAGTCTATTGAAAAAGAACAAATGAAACAGGCTGTTTTGTCTTTTGTGGACGAAATTAGCAACAAAAGTAATAAAATGTGAAAGCAGGCATAAAACATGAGTAAAGGCGTTGCGTATATGATTTTTTCGGCATTGGCGTTTAGTATACAAAACGTCATTGTCAAAGAATTATCGTATACGATGGGAACAGGAGAAATCGGATTTTTCCGTGGATTTTTAAGTGCTTTATTGATACTGGGTTTGATGAAAGTACAGCATATTCACTTTTCTCATTGTGACAGAGGTGCACTTTGGTTTCGGGGAATTGCCGGCGGCATTGGGATGATATGCATTTTTTATGCACTGCGTGGTATGCCGTTGGCAGATGTATCTATCTTGTCCCAATTGTCAGCATTCTTTGTTATGTTATTTGCCGCATTGTTTCTAAAAGAAGTCCTGCCAAAAGGAGCAGGGCTTCCTTTAGTTATTATTGTAGTTGGAGCATGTTTGGTTGTACGACCTTGGAACTTTGCGTCATTTAATGTATATTCCTTATTTGTCTTAGCCCAATCTGTTTGTGCTGCGGCAGCATATACGACGATTAGTAAATTAACAGGTTCAGGGAAACATCATCAGTATGAAATTGTCTTTTATTTTCTGTTCTGCGCAGCCGTTACCAGTGCCGTATTGATGGGATTTGATTTTCAGATGCCTAATATACGGGAATGGGGACTGTATATTGCCTTGGGGATTATTACTGTCATTGCCCAAATTTGGATGACAGAAGCCTATGCTAATGCCAATCCTGTTGTGGTTAGTTTTGTAGCGTATATTGCTGTATTTTATAATGCCCTATGGGGATTTCTTATTTTTGATGAAACATTGACTCTGATGACTATCTGTGGCGGGATAGGTATTGTAGGCGGTTCTATGTATTTGACCAAGTTAAAACACGACGCCATTGCTATGAAATCATCTGTATCGACTCGCAAAGCGAAGGAAGATAAATAATGAAAAAAATGACTATATCTGAAACGCATATCAAAATACTCTTTTTTATTTTCCTTGTCGTCGTGCTAGGCGGCATTCATATTATGCTGCCTGATTTTTATCAAATCGTTTGGCATTTATCTATTAGCGGCAATATGGACGGCACGATTGACTATTTGCGGTCATTTGGCGTATGGGCCATGGTTGTCAGCATGATTATTGACATTGTTATTAACATTGTCGGTTTTTTGCCGTCCATTTTTATTTCTACTGCTAATGGTGTTTTATTTGGTATTGGTACGGGGACAGTCGTATCCTGGCTGGCTGAAACGATAGGTGTTATTATTAGTTTCTTTTTCATGCGAACACTGTTTCGAAACAAAGCCAAACAGGTCATTGAAAAGAGCCGCATGCTTAGTAAATTGGATGAATACAGTACGCTCAAAGCGATGATTGTCGCGCGTGCTGTGCCATATTCACCCAACGGCTTGGTGACTGCATTAGGAGCACTCAGCCATATCAGTTATCGAGATTATGCGATAGGCTGTTTGATTGGCAAATTGCCGTC
>DJEN01000105.1:27980-29672 GCA_002431345.1 Megasphaera sp. UBA5897
GTTGTTTTGGTATCTGTTGTCTACGGCGGTTTGTGGTATTGGAACCGGCGCCGCAACGCCCAAAAAGTGCTGATGCAAATGAAAAAAGATATGAAAGATGAAAAAGGACGATCGTGATTAGGGCATAGATACCTCTGGATATGGGACAGATTCCCATGTTTGGAGGTGTTTTTTTGGCTTTTATAGGAAAAGGAGAAGATATGGTACGAAGCATGACTTCTGGCAGTCCGATTCGATTGATTTTATCGTTTACGGTGCCGCTTTTAATTGGCAATGTATTTCAACAATTTTATAATATTGCTGACATTATTATTGTTGGCCGCATTATTGGTGTACATGCGCTGGCGGCTGTAGGTGCGGCTGGACCGCTGTTTATGGCGTTAATCGGCCTTACGATTGGGTTGTCATCCGGCTTTTCGGTCATTACGGGACAGCGGTTTGGTGCCGGTGACGAAGCGGGCGTGCGCCATTCTGTGGCGATGTCTGCCATGCTGGCTGTCGGTATTACAGCCGTGCTGACGGCAGCTGCGGTCATCCTCATGCCGCAAATCATGATTTTAATGAATATTTCTGCAGAATTGTACAATGACTCCTATCAATATATTATCATTATTGCCTACGGCATCATTGCCATGATGATGTATAATCTGCTGTCAGCTATTTGCCGTGCCTTAGGCGACAGCCGAACGCCGTTATACTTTTTGATGGTGTCTTCCGTGCTGAATGTCGGCTTGGCACTGTTGTTTATTCGGCAGTTTGGCTGGGGCGTTCCCGGTTCGGCGATTGCCCTGGTCATTGCGCAGGGTATTTCTGCCGTATTGTGCTTTGGTTATATGCTCAAACGGTTTCCCATGCTGCGCCTGACGCGTCGTGACTGGGTATGGGACAGGGAGTTTGCCTGGAAGCATTTGCGTTTGGGTCTGCCAATGGCCGCGCAGTTTACGATTATTTCGCTAGGGATTTTGGCGATTCAATCGATTTGCAATACCTTTGGACCTGAAACCATTGCCGGTTTTGTTTCGGCAACGCGGATTGAACAACTGGCACTGCAGCCGATGGTTTCCTTCGGTATTGCGATGGCTGTATATTCGGCGCAAAATTTTGGTGCGCGCAAGTATGAACGGATTCGGGCAGGTGTGCGCCAATGTTCGCTTGTGTCTTTTAGCTTTTGCGTGCTGGCTATTTTTGCCATGCTGTTTTATGGCCGGGAATTAATTTCTGTTTTTACGAGTGAACCGGACGAATTGCTTCTTGACCAAGCTTCCTTGTATTTGCGTACTTCCGTGCCGTTTTATCTCTTTCTGGGACAGATTTTTGTGTACCGCAATGCCCTGCAGGGGATGGGGATTTCCAGCGTGCCGTTAATTAGCAGTATCATTGAACTTGTTTTGCGTGGCGTGGCAGCCTTTGTGCTGGCAGGCATGTGGGGCTTTTTTGGCATCTGCTGTGCCAGCCCGATTTGCTGGGTGGCTGCCTGCTTGTTTACGACGGGCAGTTATTTCTATGTGCGGCATACGATGAAACGAGCCGGTCAGTAAAAGATTTGTCAGCTATGGCAATGCATGGTACAATAGCCTTGTTGTGATTTCGTTCGTTTGTTTGCGTAGGAGGAATTATGGCACAGCCTATCGATATATTAAGACAATATTTTGGCTATCATGCGTTTCGGCCTGGCCAGGAAGAAGTCATTCA
>DJEN01000105.1:29757-37479 GCA_002431345.1 Megasphaera sp. UBA5897
AAATCTATTTGCTTTCAAATTCCGGCACTGTTGCTGCCGGGCATTACGATTATTATATCACCGCTCATTTCGCTGATGAAAGATCAGGTCGATGCCTTGATTACCCAGCAGATTCCGGCTACATATATCAACAGCCAGTGTACCTTTGAAGAAGCGAAACAGCGTTTTGCCGCCATTCGTGCCGGTCGTGTCAAGCTGGTATATGTATCGCCGGAACGGCTGCAGAATGAGTTTTTTGCATCGTTTATGCAGACGATGCCCGTTGCTATGCTGATTATTGACGAAGCCCATTGTGTGTCGCAGTGGGGGCATGATTTCCGTCCCAGCTACTGCGCTGTCAAAGACTGGCTGCAGACCTTGCCGCGCCGTCCGATTGTCGGCGCATTTACTGCTACGGCGACGGAAAAAGTAAAGCAGGATATGCTGGCACTGCTGGGATTAGAAAATGAACGCATTTTTATTGGCGGTTTTGACCGGCCTAATTTATATTTTCGTGTTGTTGCCAATGCCGATAAACTGCATTTTGTCTTGGCCTATATCCAAAAGCACCGCGGTGAAAGCGGCATTATCTATGCAGCGACGCGAAAAGAAGTAGACCGTGTGTATACAGAACTGCACAGCCGTGGATTGCGTGTCGGCCGCTATCATGCCGGTATGAGCGACAGCCAGCGACAAAAAGCGCAGGACGATTTTACCTACGACAATACAGATATTATAGTGGCCACCAATGCCTTTGGCATGGGTATTGACAAAAGCAACGTCCGCTTTGTCATTCACTATCAGATGCCAAAAAATCTGGAAAGTTATTACCAGGAAGCCGGCCGTGCCGGACGGGACGGTGCACCGGGAGAATGTATTCTGTTGTTTAACCGGCAGGATATTATGATTCAAAAATATTTGATTGAAATATCCGTTCACAATCCGAAGCAGCAGGAGAAAGAACTGCAGATGTTAAGCCGCATGGTAGGCTACTGTGAAAGCCGGCAGTGTCTGCGGCATTATATTTTGACCTATTTTGGCGAACAGCCTGCATGGCAGCATTGTGAAAACTGTGGTAATTGTGATCAGGAAGTAGTCGAAGAAGACCGCACGCCGGCTGTACGCAACATCTGCCAGTGTATTGATGAACTGAAAGGACGGTTTGGGCTGACGATGATTTGTGACATTTTGAAAGGCAGCCAAAATGCAAAAGTCAAACGGTACGGTTTTCAGCGCAATACCTCCTTTGGCCTATTGGGAGATTTTTCCGGCAGTGAGATTCGGGATATGCTGCGCCAGGCAATTGACGACGGCTTTTTACAACAGTCGGAAGGGCAGTATCCGGTTGTCAGCCTGACAGCGGCAGGCAGGGATGTGTTGGCAGGCAACAGGCAGGTCGTACAGGAACGGGTTGTCGAGCCGGCAGAACCGGAAACCGTGCTTTCTAAGCCCAAACGCAGCAAGCGCAGCAGTTCTGTTGATGAAGAAGTACTGCGGCCTTTGTTTGACGCGTTGCGCGCTGCACGCTACGAACTGGCAAAGAAAGAACACATTCCGCCTTTTGTCATTTTTTCCGATGCGACGCTGTGGGACATGGCCGCCCATCAGCCGCAGACATTGGAAGATATGGCAGCTATCAAGGGTGTCGGCGAGTTTAAGCTGAATAAATATGGCAAACGATTTATCGATGTCATCGCAAGGACAATAGAAACACAGGGGTGATTTTCATGAGTAAAGCAGATACGCAGTACTTGGATATAGTAGAAAATATTTTAAAACACGGCTATTATGCCAACAACCGGACAGGTATTCCCACATATAAACTGCCTCATCAAATCATGCAGTTTGACTTAGCAGAAGAATTCCCGATTCTGACGACGAAGTTTGTAGCTTTTAAAACAGCCGTAAAGGAAATTTTATGGATTTGGCAGCTGCAGAGCAACGATGTGCGGGAACTGCAGAAAATGAACTGCCATGTTTGGGACGAATGGATGCGGGAAGACGGCACAATTGGCAAGGCGTACGGTTATCAAATCCGCAAATACAAACAGGTAGATACGCTGCTGCGCACACTTAAAGAAGACCCGCAAAGTCGCCGCATGATTGTTTCGCTGTGGAATATCGAAGATTTGCCGGATATGGCCCTGCAGCCGTGTGCGTATCAGACGCTGTGGGATGTAGCAGATGGGCGGCTGAACTGCATGCTCATTCAGCGAAGCGGGGATATGGGATTAGGCGTGCCTTTCAACATGACGCAGTATGCCGTTTTGATTCATTTGATCGCGCAGGCGGCAGGATTGAAGCCGGGTTTGTTTACGCATGTCATCAACAACGCTCATGTCTATGCCAATCATGTAGAAACACTGAAAACGCAGCTGGCACGCCGCAGTCAGGCACTGCCGGCTCCTAAATTGCTCCTCAATCCGTATATTACCAATTTCTATGATTTTACGATTGATGATATCAATCTGGACCATTATCAGCATTTGGGAAAATTGTCGATGGAGGTGGCAGTATAATGCTTCATATGATAGCAGCCGTAGCTAAAGACGGCGGCATAGGCAAAGACAATCAGCTGTTGTGCCATATTTCAGCGGACTTAAAACGGTTCAAAGCACTTACGATGGGGCATGCCATCATCATGGGCCGTAAAACCTTTGAAAGCTTGCCGGGACTGCTGCCGGGCAGACAGCATATCGTATTGACCGGTCAGCCGGACTATGAGAAAACGCATCCGGGCATAACTGTATATCACAGCGTTGACGAAGTATGCGCGCATTTGGATGCTGAGCAGGACTATTTCATCATTGGCGGCGCATCCTTATATACAGCGTTTATGGATACAGCAGACAGCATGTATGTGACGGAAATTGACGCATCGTTCCCGGCGGATACCTATTTTCCGTCTATCCGGCACGAAGACTGGCACGTAACAGAACGGGAACGGCACGGTACAGATGAACATAATAAATATGCATATGAATTCGTTCGTTATGTAAAAAATGTAAGAAAGTAAGGCTGTTTTAGTACATCAACCTTATATAAATTCGGTTGACATTGCTTATCGATTATGGTACACTAACACAAGAGCTAGAAGATAGCTGGAATTGTTTTTTTAGGAGGATTTTGTTATGCACGGTAAAGTAAAATGGTTTAGCGCAGAAAAAGGTTATGGCTTTATTGAAAGAGAAGATGGCGGCGATGTATTTGTACATTTTTCAGCTATCCAGGAAGATGGTTTCAAATCCTTGACTGAAGGTCAGGAAGTTGAATTCGACATCGTTGATGGTGCTCGTGGACCGCAGGCTGCTAACGTAGTCAAAGCGTAAGCAATATAGATCGACCTTTTAAACCGGTAACAGTTGTTGCCGGTTTTTTTTGTACCCATAAAATTAAAATATGATACAATATACCTGTACGATTACTAGCTGAAGCTCATAAAGGAGAAGGTCATGAAAGCGAAGCGCGATATTATAAAACGCAGGATTGAAGCCGCGCAGGGACAAATTCCTGCTGATTTGGTTATCAAGAACTGTCATATTGTCAATGTCTATACACAGACGATAACGGAAGGCGATATTGCCGTTATTGATGGATATATTGCCGCTGTCGGCGGCTCGTATGAAGGACGCACCGTATGGGACGGCAAGGGAGCTTATGCTGCACCGGGGCTGATTGAAAGCCATATCCATATCGAATCGTCTTATGTCAGTCCGGAAGAGTTTGGCCGCTTGTTGGTTCCTTTAGGTACGACGACGGCCATTGCCGATCCGCATGAGATTGTCAACGTCTGCGGCTTGGACGGCTTGACCTACATGATGGAAGCAGCCAAACAGACAGCCATGGATATTCGGTACATGGTGCCATCCTGTGTTCCGGCAACCGATTTTGACCACAGCGGCGCTGTTCTGCATGCACCGGAACTGCAGGGACCGCTTCGCAGTCCGGACACCTTTGGCTTGGGTGAACTGATGAATTATCCCGGCGTACTGGCTGCGGATACTGATATTCTAGAAAAAATTACTGCCGCGCAGGAAGTACATAAGATGATTGACGGCCACAGTCCGGGACTGCATGGGGACGGGCTGCAGGCCTACATCGGTGCCGGTATTGCGACGGACCATGAATGTGCAGATGCAGAAGATGTCAACGAACGCATTGCTGCCGGTATGTACGTCATGCTGCGCAACGGTTCAGCCTGTCATGATTTGCCGCGCTTGATACAGACGGTTACCCCGGCAACTCTTAGACGGTTCCTGCTTTGTTCGGATGATTTGCATCCCCATACCATTATGGCTAAAGGCCATTTAAATGAACATCTGCGCCTTTGCGTACAGCACGGCATCCCTGCAGCTGCGGCGATTACGATGGCAACGCTGAATCCGGCTGAATGTTATCACCTGACGGACAGAGGGGCACTGACACCGGGAAAACGGGCTGACATCGTTTTGTTCCAAGACCTGCAGGATTTTAAAGCACAGGCTATATGGATTGCCGGCAAGCTGGCAGGAAAAGACGGCACGTACATGCTGCCTTTTACGCGCAGCGATTATAGCCGTGTCAGCAGTACAGTCCATATACGCGGCTTTTCTCAAGAAAAGCTGCGCATGCATCTAAAAAGCACGCATGTGCATACGATTGACATCATGCCGGGCAGTGTCGTAACCCAAAAGGGCACAGCAGATATTCAGCTCGATGACCAGGGGGATTTCGTATACAATCCGAAGGAAGATATTGTTAAAGTAGCTGTCGTCGAACGGCATCATGGAACGGGTCATGTGGGCTTGGGACTGCTTCGCGGCTATGGCTTGCAAAAAGGAGCTGTCGCTGTATCTATTGCGCACGATTCCCATAATATTATTACAGCCGGTACGAATACTGCCGATATGGCTGCCGCCGTGACCGAATTGGAAAAACAAAAAGGCGGCATGGTATTGGTGCTGGATGACCGCGTCTTGGCGTCGATTCCGCTGCCGATTGCCGGTCTCATGAGCGACCAAAGCGGTGCCTGGGTCGATACACAAATGA
Source organism: Megasphaera sp. UBA5897 (assembly GCA_002431345.1). GTDB lineage: Bacteria > Bacillota > Negativicutes > Veillonellales > Megasphaeraceae > Megasphaera. The sequence continues at coordinate 34,765 of DJEN01000105.1, forward strand.
CAGATTTATACCGGATAGGCCATCATGAGTTGGGAATACATGACCAGATAGATGTCATCATGACGCTGTGCTTTATGTCGCTTCCTGTCATTCCCGCAATCAAGCTCATGGATACAGGTTTGTTTGATGTAGAATCCTTTTCGTTTATTTCAATAGAAGCAGACTAGGTGGCAGAAGATGTCTATACCCGTATACCGATTATATAATGAAAGAAACAACCCGTATAAGCTGGAACTGCGGGCCGGCAGGAACGGCTTGTATAAAGAAGTGGCGTGGGTTCATATTATGGAAGATACTGATTATGCGTCGTTTTTGTCTAAAAATGAACTGATTTTTACGACCGGCATGGGCAAAGGGGACAATGCCCATTGGCTGTGGGAATTTATTGCCGCATTAATTGACATTGGTTCTACCGGAGTGGTACTCAATATAGGCAAATATATTACAGAAGAAGATATTGATGAAGACGTGACAGCCTTGTGCAATGAACACCGGTTCCCTCTTTTTACGATGCCGTGGAACATCCGCCTGTCCGATATTACACAGGATTTCTTGTATTCTATTTTTTTGACAAAGCAAAAAGAATATGAAATCGTCAGTGCCTGTAAGCAGATTTTTTTTAAACAGCATCCGTTGGAGGCAATCAACCGTCTCAAGCTGCATGGATTTACAGAAAGAGGAAAATATCAAGTGATGGCTCTGCATTTTCCGGGCGTCCAATCGGCAGACCAATTGGAAACGCTGCTGACATCATATAAATTTATCTTAAATGAGCAGGGAGCCAAATATATTGCCTTTCCTTTGAAAAAGGTCATTGTTTTGATGATAAAAGTCGACGGCACCCAAGAAGCGGCACAGATAATGCAGGATTTGTATATACAGCTTCATGAACGGGAAGCCGTAAAACCAGTTATTGGCAGCAGCATGGCGGTTTCTTCGCTGGAAGAATTGGCAGTTGCCTACGAACAGGCCGTGTGTGCTGTTACATGGGCATGCGTTCATCGCAGCAGCTGTCAGTATTTTGGTGCATTAGGCGTCTATGCCCTATTGTTTTCACAGCGTAATGATTTGGCTATGCGCGAGCTTCACGACAAGGCGTTGGGACCGGTGCTGCAGTATGATGCCGTACATAAACGAGATTTGTTTCATACACTGGAATCATATATTGCACACAACGGCAGTATTCAGGCTGTTGCCCAGGAAACTTACGCCCACCGTAATACCGTAGCGTATCGGATTCAAAAAATTGAAACACTGCTCCAGTGCGATTTAAACGCAGAAGACACGCGCTTTACGTATTACTTGGCTTGCCACATTCATCATTATTTTCAAATTATGAAAGATAGATATGATATTTTGTAATTAAGCATGCTGCTTTCTTGTGCATTGAGCACAAAAATATAAAAAAATATTGGTTTTTCAACTCATTGAGCCTTTTGCATTATGTGTATATAATGGACACATAAAAAAGCAAAAGGCTATTTTTGTTATAATGCTTAACGAAAACATATAGTATTTTTTAAAAATATTTTGGTTTGCGTAGCAAATATAAACAAATAATAAACTAGATGAACTGAGGTGATGGTTTAGGAAAATACGCTGTATGCAGCATCGCACCCTGTATATGGGAGAACAGGGGAAGAAAAGAAAATGGTCATAACGAGAAGAAAGGAGGCGGATTGGGTTGGCTCATTCGCAAACGCAAGAAAGAGACTTTAATGCATTTTTAAATAGGTTGACAGTGTATTGTGGCAGTACGAACTTTTTGGACGGCTATATTTTAGCAGCCATTGGCCCGGCATTAGTTCACCTAGGACCGATCTTACAGTTAAATTCATTTTGGACGGGAGCCATTGGAGCTGGTTCGTTAATTGGGATTTTAGTAGGAGGACCGATTTTTGGTTATATTTCGGATAAGGTAGGGCGCAAGCTGCCGTTTATCGTGATTCCGATTGCGATGGCCGTATTGTCTATCCTCTCTATGTTTGTTACCAGTGCCGAGCAGTTGTTTGTTGTACGATTCTTGTTGGGGCTGGTTATTGGTTCTGATTATCCAAGTGTTACTTCGTATTTGGCAGAATATTCTCCGGCCCACCGGCGCGGCTTTATGATTGGCTGTTTGATGATTATGTGGATCTGCGGGATGACGATGGGTGAAGTAGTCGGCTATATCGTATATGATTCAGCGTACAACTGGCAGATTCTGCTGGGCATTACAGCCATACCGGCTATCATTCTGGTGTACTTGAGACGCAGCTGTCCGGAATCGCCGCGTTGGCTCATGAATAAAGGACGCGTGGAAGAAGCCACGGCTATTATGAAAGCCGTATATGGCCCGGATGCTGATGTATCTTCATTGGAAGAAACGACGGTCAAAACATCGTATACAGAATTGTTTACGCCAAGATATTTGAAGCGTATCTTTTTCGCCGGTATCTTTTGGGCTACCCAAGTACTGCCCATGTTTGCCATTTACATCTTTGGGCCATCCCTGCTGAAAGCTATTAAGTTAAGTGAAGGAAAAGACCTGCTTCTCGGCAACTCGGTCATCGGCTTGATTTTTGTCGTCGGTGTCGTATTAGGTACACTGATTATTGAAAAATTCGGCCGCCGCCCGCTGATTATTTGGAGTTTTGTCGGCATGGCTATCGGCTTGCTGGTTTTTGGTATCGTCGAAGAACCGCCGTTCTGGCTTATCGTAACAGGCTTTACTGT
>DJEN01000096.1 GCA_002431345.1 Megasphaera sp. UBA5897
GCGAATGACTAATAATGAGTGATGAGTAGTTAGTGAATTGCAGTTTGAGTTATGTAAAATGAATCGTGAACATCTTTGAAATGAAGAAATAAATGCTATCACTAAAAACGGCATGATACTAAGGCTGAGACAATGAATTAAGAATTCATTTTGTCACAGCCTTATTTTATGTGTTGCCCTAGTACATGATGCTTGAGTGCGTAGTCTGCCAACTCCGATTTAGAAGTACCGTGCAGTTTTTGTATGACTTTGTTTGCAGGCAGATCATTGAATTGTCTCCAATGGCTAGACTTAAAATTTGAGGATTGCTGCATAAAAAAGTAACGAAATAGCAAAGGCTATCTCGTTACTACAGGTTAACTTTTGAGGGTTGTATCAAAGATTTTGAATGCAGCCGATTTTTTTATAGTGTTATGCAGAAGGTTACGCTTCTTTTTTGGCAATAATCAAAAATACGGTTGTAATAATGCATATAAAGCCAATGATTTCAATAGGAGTAAAGGCAGTGCCGAGCCATAGTGCAGAAAGAATAGAAGCGACAACAGGTTCTAATGTGCCGATTAAGGTGGCTTTCATTGGGCCGATAAGGCTGATTCCTTGGATAAAGGCGGAAAACGAAATTACGGTGCCGACGACGACGATAAAGGAGATGGCCAGCCAGCCATATGTATCTAAATCAGGCGTCAGCGTCCAAATCTGTGCTGCCAGCGTGAAAATCGTGCCGCCAATAATCATGCCCAGCGAGTTGACTGGCGGTGCCCCCCAGCGGCAGGCTATCCCTTGCGAAAGGATGGGGTATACCAACGCACCGATGGCGGCAACTAATCCCCAGAAGAGTCCAGACGGTGATAAAATCATTGCAGAAGGGTTTCCATCCGTAGCGACGAGATATACGCCTAAAACGGCTAAAATGACAGATATATTTTCCCGCAAAGACGGTTTTTTATGAAAGCGGACAGCAAGATAAAAAGCCATGAGAACGACACTTAATGTTTGAAGTACCGTAGCTGTCCCGGAATTAGAATGTTTGATAGCTGTTAAGTAGGCGTATTGACAGAAAAGCAGCCCAAAAATAGAAAAAATAAGTAAATGCCGCAGACTTACAGGATCTCGCAGTATGCCTTTAAACTGCTCATGTTTTTTGGGAAAAAATACAAACAATAGAATCAATCCGGCTGAAATCATGCGGACAGCCGTAAGCCATGACGAATCTACTGTATAATTCATAAAAAGAAATTGGCTGACGACGCCATTGATGCCCCAAGTAACAGCCCCGGTCATACACAAGAGTATGCCTCGATATGATGTAGACATAGCAGACCTCCTTTGCCAAATTATGTGTATCAGTATATCACACTTGCATACAAGTGAAAATGGATAATTAAAAAATCCCTCTGCGAAAGAGGGATTTTTTTGTATGCGTCGTATTTATTTTGCTTTGCCGTGTTTTTGTTCAAAAGCAATCATATGGGCTTCAGCATCCGTATGGCCTTCCGCAACGGCCTGTGCGATGAGGGAGACCATTTCTTCATAGGCTTCCGGAATGACTTTGGTAATGTGTGTTACTGTTTCATCCCAATTTTCCAGGAGGATATGGCCAAGATTGCTGTCTGTATACGCGACATGTTTTTCAAGCATGGATTTAACAGACAATTGTTCGTCCGGGTCTGTCAATTCTTCTAATTTTACAAGGTCTGTGTTGCATTTGCCGGGTTCTAGGTCATATACGTAGGCAATGCCGCCAGACATGCCGGCTGCAAAGTTGCGGCCTGTATGGCCTAAAATGAGAACACGTCCTCCGGTCATGTATTCACAGCCGTGATTGCCGACCCCTTCGACGACGGCGTTTATGCCGCTGTTGCGGACGCAGAAACGTTCGCCGGCAGTCCCGTTGATATAGGCTTCACCGCTGGTCGCGCCATAGAAAGCAACGTTGCCGATGATAATATTATCTTCGGCTGGGAAGATAGATTCTCGGGGAGGAGAAACAATAATCTTGCCGCCGGACAGTCCCTTGCCGACGTAGTCATTGGCATCGCCTTCCAGGGACAGTGTCAACCCTTTAGGAATAAAGGCACCAAAGCTTTGACCGGCAGAACCGACGAAGGATAATTTAATCGTATCTTCCGGCAGGCCGTTTTCGCCATACCGTTTCGTGATTTCACTGCCGAGCAGCGTCCCTGTAACGCGGTCCGTATTTTTGATGCGCAGACGGGCACGAATATGTTTCTGTTCTTCCAATGCCGGACGGCACATGCGGACTAATTTAGCCATATCCAGCGTCGTATTGATTTGATGGTCCTGCGGCGTCGTGAAGTGATGGCTCAGGCTGGCATCCGTATATGGACGGAATAAGAGGTTTTTCAAGTTGACCGTGCCTGCTTTCCAGTTGGGAGCGATCTGTTTTTGTACCAGGCAGTCATAACGGCCGACCATGTCATCAATGCTGTGGAAACCAAGACGGGCCATGATTTCACGTAGGTCCTGCGCTACAAAACGCATGAAATTGATGATATATTCCGGTTTGCCCTTAAAGCGTTTGCGCAGTTTTTCATTTTGCGTGCAGACGCCGTACGGGCAAGTATTGAGGTGGCAGACACGCAGCATATGGCAGCCGATTGCCAAAAGCGGTGCTGTGCCGAAACCAAAGATTTCAGCCCCAAAGAGCGCGGCAATCGCAACATCACGGCCTGTCAGAAGCTTGCCGTCTACTTCCAGTGTCACGCGGTCGCGAAGCTGGTTGAGGAGCAAGGTCTGCTGTACTTCAGAAAGGCCGATTTCCCAGGGAAGACCGGCATGGCGGAGACTGGTTCGCGGAGAGGCACCGGTACCGCCGTCATAGCCGCTGACTACGATGTCATCGGCTTTGGCCTTGACGACGCCGGCAGCAATCGTGCCGATACCGGCACCGGCTGTCAGTTTTACGCCGACACGGGCATTGCGGTTGGCATTTTTTAAATCGAAAATGAGTTCAGCCAAGTCTTCGATAGAATATACATCATGATGAGGCGGAGGAGAAATCAGCGCTACGCCTGTCGTCGCATGACGGGTTTTGGCAATATCCGGGTATACTTTGCTTCCCGGCAAATGGCCGCCTTCGCCTGGTTTTGCACCTTGTGAGCATTTAATCTGCAGTTCATCGGCATGAATCAGATAATTGCTGGTTACGCCAAAGCGGGCAGAGGCTACCTGCTTGATTTTATCATTGGTTTCTGTATTGAAGCGGTCGGATGTTTCACCGCCTTCACCGGTGTTGCTCATGCCGCCGAGACGGTTCATCGCTGTAGCAACGCATTCATGCGCTTCCTTGCTGAGCGCACCGTAACTCATGGCACCGGTGCGGAAGCGTTTGACGATAGAATCGACGGATTCAACTTCTTCAATAGGAATACTGCAGCCTGCTGGATAATCGAAATCAAGAAGGTCGCGGAGACGGAAAACAGACTGGGTATTGACATGAGCGGCATATTCTTTATATACCGAATAGTCATTGTTCTTGACGGCTTTTTGCAGCAGTTGTACCGTTTCCGGGTCAATGATATGGGGCTGGCCGCCTTTATGATATTGATAGAAATCGCCGCGTTCCAATTTGTCATCTTTACCGTATGCCGCTTCATGACGGAGCGCATTTTCTTTGGCAATTTCTTTGATACCGACGCCTTCAATACGAGACGGTGTATTGCAGAAGTATTTATTAATTACGTCCTGCTGAATGCCGACGGCTTCAAAAATTTGAGCGCCGTGATAACTGTGAACGGTTGAAATGCCCATCTTGGACATGACGGCCAAAATACCTTTGACAGCAGCATTCAGATAATTGTTTTTAGCGGTTTCATAATCCATCTTGCCCAATTTTTTCTTGGCAATCAGTTCTTTAATGGATTCCAGTGCGATGTACGGATTGATAGCCGTAATGCCGTAGCCGATTAACGTGCAGAAATGATGTACTTCGCGAGGTTCGCCAGATTCCAAAATCAAGCCTACGTCAGAACGGACTGTCTTGCCGATGAGGTAATGGTGCAGGGCTGCCGAGGCGAGCAGTGCCGGAATAGCAGCCATACGGGAATTGACGCCGCGGTCGGATAAAACGAGAATGTTGGCACCGTTTTTAATTGCTTTTAACGCATCAATGCACAAGGATTCAATGGCTGTTTCCATACCTTCAGCACCGCTGTTGACCGGATACAGCATGGACAAGGTAGCGGTACGCAGCTTATCTGTCATCAAAGACTTAATCACTGCCATTTGTTCATTGGTCAGAATCGGCGTTTTTAAGTACAAGGCAGCTGTCGTCGCTTCGTTAGGATCCATGATGTTGGCGACGTTGCCCGCCATGACTGCAGTGGACATGACAATATTTTCACGGACACCGTCAATAGCCGGGTTGGTAACTTGGGCGAAGTTTTCCTTGAAATAATCGTATAATAACTGGGGCTTGTCGTTGAGTACGGCTAAAGGCACATCGACGCCCATGGAGTCAATGGCATGCTTGCCGTCGCGGGCCATGGGCAGAATGACTTTATCCATATCTTCCTGCGTATAGCCAAAGACTTTTTCCTGTTCTTTCAGGTCGTATGGGATAATCGAATCATTGCTGGCGATATTTTGTGTCGTCATCAGGTCTTCCAAATTGATGATGTGTTCTTTATACCATTCGTGATACGGATGTTCCGTTGCAATCTGGTGCTTGATTTCATCATCATCAATGATGCGCTGCTGCTTTGTATCGACGAGGAGCATTTTGCCCGGTTCCAAGCGGCCTTTGTAGAGAATATCTTCCGGCGGAATATTGACGACGCCAACTTCGGAGCTGGCAATGACGCGGTCGTTGCGTGTGACATAATACCGTGCCGGACGCAGGCCGTTGCGGTCCAGCATGCCGCCGATGACCGTGCCGTCGCAAAAGCCGATAGCAGCCGGGCCGTCCCACGGTTCGAGCATGAAGTTGTGGTAGCGGTAGAAATCGCGTTTTTCTTCACTCATAAGCGGATCTCGTTCCCATGGTTCAGGAATCATCATCATCATGGCATGGGGCAGAGAATGGCCTGTCATATACAAATATTCCAGGCAGTTGTCAAACATGGACGAATCACTGCCAGTAGCATCGACGACAGGGAATACTTTTTCCATGTCGGGGAAGAACTTGGACTTGGATTTGCTTTCACGCGCATTCAGCCAGTTGATGTTGCCCTGAATTGTATTGATTTCGCCATTGTGTACGATATAGCGGTTCGGATGAGCCCGCGCCCAGCTTGGGAAGGTATTCGTACTGAAACGGGAATGTACGAGTGCCATGGCTGTTGTAAAATCGAGGTCCGATAAATCCAGATAAAAATGACGGAGCTGGACAGACGTCAGCATGCCTTTATAGACAATCGTTTTGGAAGAAAGGCTGGCAATGTAAAAGTCCGTGCCTTTTTCCTGGCTTGGCGGCACGATGGCCTTTTCTGCCAATTTGCGGATAATATATAACTTACGTTCAAAATCCATTTGTGTTTCCAGGTCCGGACTTTTTTTGATGAAAACCTGAAGAAAATGAGGTCGTATTGTTTTGGCAATACTGCCGATTAAGCTTTCATCGACAGGAACATCACGCCAGCCGAGAATCGTCAATCCTTCGGAACGAACGATTTTTTCAAAGGCTTCCATCTGTTTTTTACGAAAACTTTCGTAGCGGTGCGCAAAAATCATGCCGACGCCGTATTCGCCTTCTTCCGGTAATGAGAAGCCTAAGACTTCACATTCACGGCAGAAGAATTGATGCGGAATCTGCACCAGAATACCGGCACCGTCGCCGCTTTTGGCATCGGCACCTTCGGCGCCGCGGTGCTTGAGGTTTTCCAGAATCGTCAATGCATCATCGATAATATCATAGGATTTTTTTCCTTTTATGTTTACGACAAAGCCGATACCGCAGGCATCGTGTTCAAACGCAGGGTCATACAGCCCCTGCGGAGCCGGCAAGTCGCGCAGCTTTTTCAACATGGCAGTTCCTCCTTTGGCAGATGAAAAAAAACGAGCCTGAATGCACGTGCATGCTAGGCTCGTATAACAGGTTGTATATGATTATAAACAATTTATGAATAAAATGCAATAACTTTTAGAAAACGAATTAAGGTTAATCTTAATAATTTTTAAGAAAACCCCTATTTTTCCTGCTGTTTTATAAAGTTTTGCCTTTTACCCATTGCGCGAACTGCTGCCGAAACAGACTGGCACCGCCGTTGGCAGGATGCCGCATAGTCATAGCGGTGATTTGAGCTTTTGCCAGCATTTGTGCTGATTTGCGGCCAATGGCGCCAATGGCAATGTCCGGACGGCATAACGACAGCAGCTCTTTCGTATACGCAAGACCGTCGAGAATTTCAGCATCCGTCGGCGTGCGGTTGCTAAACGGAGAGGAGGCTTTGTGCGGATGGAAAGGAAATATATTCCACAGCAGGACATCTTCCGGCGCAAGGCCATTATCGACGATGGCACCCCAGACATAGGTATCTGTCGGCTCGTTCATGCCGTGAAGACGCTGCGGATTGCTGGTCATATAGGAGCAGTCCGAACGGCTGGTGCGTGTGCCGTCATAGCCGAGTATCATGCGGCTGTTGATTTGTTTGTGGGCATTGAGCAGCATGCGTTCGCAGGTAATGGCAATGCCCGTGAAGCGGCAGCCCTGATAGCCGGCTGCTTCCGCAACGAATACGTAGCTGGCCTTAGCCAAGCGGGACTGTAAATAGTCATGCAGCTGCCTGCACCGAATAGCCGGCGCCTGCGGTCCGATGTCACACTGGGCATCATAATCACGCCAGGGATTGAATACATGAGTTCCCTGGTACTCGCGGAGATGTTGTATAAAGGTTTCAATAGTCATAATCGGCTCCTAACGGGAAGAAAACACATAAAACGTACCAAATTTTCCGATACATGTAGTCAAGGAATAGGCATCGGTTTGTACAAAGGCATCATATTCACTGAGCGGTACGACAATCGAAATCGATTCGTGCTGCTGCAGCCGCAGTGCAAGCCTGTCCAGTGTTTCACGAGGATATAAATATTTTCCCTGCCAGGCTGCGTCACGGTTTTTATTATCCCCTTTGGTGACTGTGCCGTCCTTGGAAACAAAGACAGCTGTTTTTCCCGTGTAATACGGGAATGACGTGTAATACTGATGATAAAAATAAATGGTATTTTTTAGCTGCGGTACGGCAGAAAACAAATGAACGGAAGAACGGTACGCATAGAAAGGCACAAGTACTTGGTAAGTCAGTATGATGTACATGGCGGCAGTTGATAAGGCAATCAGCACCGGCAGAGCCGTAAACGCTTTTTGCCGCTGCGCAAAGAGAAGGCAGGCGGCGGCTATGACAAGCAGAACCAGCAGGCTCCACAAACTGCCCATTTCAAAGGTCTTGGGCTTGGCGATGAGCGCAGCTGCAAAAAAAATCAGCCAGTAGCAAAGTGCCGGACCGGTCAGAATAGTCCACAGACGGCGTTTTTCCTGCTGATACAGCATCAAAACAGCCTGTGCGCCCAAGAAGAGCAGCGGCATATTGGCGATATACGCATAGGTAGGATATTTCGTAGCCATGCAGGTATAAAACAGCATCGTACCGATAGCCCAAACAGCCATATAGACGTATTCATCGTTCCAGCCGCGCCGTTTCCACAGTCCATATAGGCAGGGACCTGTCCAAGGGAGCAGACTAAAGGGAATGAGAACGAGATAGTAATACCAAACATCAAATTCAGGATGTTCGGAAACAGTGGCCCGCATGACGTTGTTTAGTCCGAAGAATCCATTGACAAAATCCATGCCATGACGGGCATACATCGTGCCGTACCAAGACAGCGAAATGATGCAGAATACGAAGATTCCCAGCGGAGGAAACAGGCGTTTCAGATACGTCGTATTACGGCGCAGTGCAATGAAAACCAATAAAAACAGGCCGGGAAGGACGATGCCGACAGGCCCTTTCGTCAAGACGGCACAGGCTGCGGCAGCGTATGCGGCGATGACAAAATTCTTTTTTCCTTCAGTCAGGCCGATATAAGCAAAAAACATGGCAGCAGCAGTAAAGGCAAAGAGCATTTGATCCGTAATAATCGAATGGCTGACAGCCCAGACTTCCAGCGAAGTGGCTGTCATAGCAGCCAGCAAAAGTGCCGGCACAGTGCGCTGATACCGGCGCAGCATGTACCAAACGGCAATGACGACAGAAAACGTTCCAAACAAGGCACTGGGCAAGCGGGCGGCAAAATCCGTAACGCCAAAGACAGAATACGAAAGACAGAGAAGCCAGTAGAGAAAAATAGGCTTATCATACCAGTACGTACCGTAAATTTGCGGGGAAATCCAGTCACCGGATGCAAGCATTTCTTTGGCAGTCAGGGCATAATTGGATTCTACCGGGTCGGTGACGGGCAGCAGGCTATTGCCTGCCAGCAGGAAGAAAAAGCAGACCATTGCGATTAAAAGAAGAACCATGCGGTGTCGGCTCATAACAGACCTCCTAAGAATACTAGATAAAGGAAGAGAAAATACGCGGCTGTCCAGCTGCCGGACTGGCTGCGGCTGCAGAGCCGTATCTCAAAAAAAGGCAGCAAATAATTGCTGCCTAAATACAATATATGTTGAAACACGCGGCGTGTTATTTTGCCGTGTGTCGCTGATGCCGTTTCCAAAAAACAATCGCTGCGATGACCAAGCAAATGACAACGACGGCAATGAGGAAGAAATGATTGTACTGAATCAAATCGCGCCAGTGACTGCCCAAGATAGAACCGGCCCATACCAAAAGCAGTGTCCAGGGAATGGTGCCAATGACGGTAAAAATCACAAATTTCCAAAAGGGATACCGGGCTACACCGGCAGGAAAGGAAATAAACGTGCGGACGCCGGGAAGGCAGCGGCAAATCAGTACGGCCGCGCCGCCGTATTTGTTAAACATGTTTTCTGCCAGCGTAAACTTGTGTTCGTTGAAAAAAATGTATTTGCCGTATTTCAGCAGCAGCGGGCGGCCGCCGTAAGAGCCGAGCCAGTAGCTGATAATCGAGCCGATTACACCGGCTGCGCAGGCAATAGCAAAGGTCATCCAAAAATCGAATATCTGCTGTGAAATCAGAAAACCGGCAAAGCCGAGCACGACTTCACTGGGAATAGGAATATTGGCATTTTCCAGCAGCATGGCGATAAACATGGCACCGTAGCCATATGACTCCATTAGTTGTAGTAATGTATCCATAACGTAATTTCTGTCCTTTCGTAATAAATAGACGTAACATCCCTATCATAGCATAAAAACAGGTTGCTGCGATAGATATATTAGAGAAAGATGTATATCATATAGGCATTGGTTTTCTATATGATGCGTTTGAAACTGGGAAGATGGAGCAGGGCATATTTACAGAGCAGGCTGCTGTACACTCCTGTCAAAAGCAATACGAGCAATACTTTAAGCTCATAGGCAATATCCAGAGGCTGAAGAAAATAAAATGCGTTGAGGATGATAGGTTCGCTGATAAAATAGAACGGATAGGAAAAACGCGATGCCGCACGAGCTGTATCAGCCTGGATGCGACCCCATGTATGAAAGGCTGCAGTCAGTCCGAATACGGCTGTCAAAGAAAGCAGTGTTTGCAGCAGCGGCAGCAGGAAAGGCACGGCAGTAAATGAAGACACCGTTACTATACCATACGCTGCGCTGATGACAAGAAAAGCAAAAAAACATCCTACAGGAGGAATATAGCCGTTAGCCGTGAACCAGCGATGGCGGAAGGCGTAAATGCCCAGCGCAAAATACAGTATGCCGATGCACAGCCAGTCTGCGCGGGGCGGCAGAATATGAACGCCGGCGATATGCAGTGAAGACAAGCATTCCGTTCCATACAGCAAAAGCGTAGAAAGTACGATAAAAAGAAAAAAGAAAACCGGCCCCGGCTGTGACTGTACCCGATGCTGCAGCAGCTGGCGGTTCCATTTTTTCAGTCCCATCAATACAATACACAAAAACAGAAGAAATCCCAAGAACCAATGCGTACCGGCAGCATACGAACTGCTGCCCCAGTTCTGCAGATAAAACGTGATAAAATCAGCCGTGCCGCCTTGCTGCAAATACGTGATAAAAGATTCTTCCGGCGCAAAGAAAACGGCAGCTATCAGCCAAGGAATGCCGATACGCAGCCATTTGGCGTTGAAAAAGGAGCGAAATGTGTGAATGCGCAGTACGGCTGCGCTGAAATAAGCACTGATACATACTAAAACCGGCAGTATAATGAAACTGCACCCGTTATAAAAAGCCGTCCATGCATGCAGAATCACAGCGAGTGTGCCGAGCAGCACGGCTGCAGACCGCAGCATATCTAAATATGCAAGGCGATGATTCATATCAAACCCTTCTTTCTGAGTGAGATGTGATTGCCAGCCAAGAAAAATATTTGCTATGTTTTCTCACTCGTATATATTATAATACAATTATAAAGATTTCTTAAAGAGTCGCAAAAAAATATCGAAAGAAGTGATGTCAATGGTCATTACGACAGAAGACAGTATTATTCGGTTGTTTGTCGCATTGATTTTGGGTGCGCTGATTGGTTATGAACGGCAGGCGCAGAGCAAAGCGGCAGGACTGCGGACGCATACGCTGGTCTGTGTAGGATCTTGTTTGTGCATGATTATATCCATTCATATTGCGATGGATGCATTTTTTATGTACGGCTACCGTAATTCCGACCCGGAACGGATTGCGGCGCAGGTCATTTCCGGCGTAGGTTTTTTGGGAGCCGGTACGATTATGGCCAACCAAAAAGCACGCAACGTACAGGGATTGACGACAGCTGCCGGCTTATGGACCGTAGCGGCTATCGGGTTGGCTGTCGGGGCAGGCTATGTCATTGAAGCCGTTATAGGAACACTTATGATTCTTATTATATTGGCTGTATTTGTTCAGTTTGACAAAATACTCAGCCTTCGCTACCGCAAGAAATATATACTGCATATTTTTATGAAAAATACAGTAGGACAGTCCCGGCGGCTGACCTCTTTTTTACAGGAACAAAATCTGCGTGTAGAAAAATTTCAGGTTATATCAGAAGAAGAAGCCGAGTCTGCCGTCGAGCTGGAAGTTCTTATCTGGTCCAATCGCCGTATCGAACCGAGTGAAATCATTGGACAGCTACTGGCTTTAAAAGGGGTAACGAGAGCTGGCTGTGAACTGTTTCAAAAAGAAAAGCATCCGGATTCCCATATAGACACATCGCATACATCATGACAAAAATTCCTTGCAAAAGGAATTTTTGTTATTTTTTTACATAATTTGCCAATATAACCTCATGAATATTGTGCTGGCAGCCCGTTGACAATCTGCTGTCTGACTGCGTATATTTTGTATACAGTATTTTTGCTTTGTATACAGTATTTTACAAGATAAAGCATATGCAGCGTGAGTGGAACATAGTATAATGTAAACCATTAACGATACAAAAAGATATAAAGAGTTGTTGGAGGGATTCATATTATGACAGTAATGGCAGCAGCAAGCAGAGAAGGAAAAAAAATTAATGATGTCGTTTCTTTTGCAGGAAATGAGGCACGAAAAGCCATCGCGGCGTATGGTGCCGATAAAGTAATCAACGCAACGGTTGGCTGTTATGCAGGAGAAGACGAAGTATTGGGATGCTTGCCTGTTGTTGAAAAACTGTACCGCAGTTTGCCTATTCGGGATTTCACGGCGTATGCACCGCCTGTTGGCTTGGATGCGTATCGGCAGGCCGCTATTAGTGAAACCTTTGAAGATCAGCGGCCCGAAGGCTATATCGATGCCATTGCGACTGCCGGCGGAACCGGGGCTGTTCACATTGCGATTGCCAACTATTCTGAAATCGGGGACAGTGTCTTAGTTGCCGATTGGCGCTGGAGCATTTACGAAGGCTTGAGCCATGAAGTGGGCCGTTCTATGAAAACCTTTGCGTTGTTGGACAGCAATCAGGCGTTTAACATTGAATCCTTTTCGTCGGCAGTCGCCGATATATTGAGCAAGCAGGATTCTCTGCTGATTATCTTAAATACGCCGGCAAATAATCCGACGGGCTTTTCCTTATCGGAACAGGATTGGACAGAAGTATTGGATGTCTGTCGTTTTCATGAAAAACAGGGCAAACGCATTACGATTCTCGTGGATATTGCGTATATTGCCTATGCCGGAGAAAAAAATGAAGTACGGAAATTCATGAAGCAGTTCAGCAACCTGCCTAAAAACATCTTCGTGTTGGTTGCCTACAGCATGTCCAAAGGCTATACACTGTATGGACAGCGTGCCGGTGCGCTCGTAGGCGTATCTTCCAGCAAAGAAGTGATTGATGAATTTGTCGAAGTTGCCAAATATTCTGCCCGCACGGCTTGGTCCAATATCAACCGCGCGGCGATGACACTGCTGATTAAAGTCCGCGCTGACAAGGCACTGCAGGAAGAAATAGATAAAGAACGCCGTGCATTTTATGATTTGATTGAAGAACGAGCAGCTATCTTTATGACAGAAGCCAAGGAATGCGGCCTGCACGTCGTTCCCTTCCAATCCGGATTTTTTATTGCCATTCCTGTCAAAGATTCGGCGGCCGTCTGCCAACAGCTGCAGAAAGAATTGATTTTCGGCGCACCTGTCGATTTAGGTGTTCGCTTGGGCGTATGTTCTGTACCCAAAGCCAAAATGAAAGGGTTGGCGGCAAAGATAAAAAAAGCAGTTCAAGCAGCTGACCAACTATAAAAACGTATATACAAAGAGCTGTTGTGCGGCAGCATGTACTCTTACGATTCGGGGTATGTATCCCTGTATCTTGGAGAGTATCCTGCCTACGCAACAGCTTTTTGTTGTTTTATGATACATCTTTTCTGTACATGCAGCAGACAGCGTCATTTTTGGGTTATTTGCCATAAAGTCTTTAAGGATGATGGGCATTGATGGTATAATGTACTAATGGCTTGACAGCCTGATTTAAGAAGACGATTCCCGTTCAAGGAGGTATATATGTCAGACATTCGTATTTCATTTTTAGCACACAGTGGTTTTGCCGTAGAAACGGCGACAAAAGTATTAGTATTTGATTATTATAAAGATAACAAAAAAATTGTAGATGCATACGCAAAAGGCAGCAAGCCCTTGTGGTTTTTTATCAGCCATTGGCACGAAGACCATTTCAATCGGGACATTGCCAAATTTGAAGCCCATACCCGTCATTATATTTATAATAAAGATGTACGGTTTCACTGCCAGGATACAAAAAAAATGCAATCTATGCGTTTATATGATACAATACATATGGAAGATGCAATCATCACGCAATATGGCTCTACAGATGAAGGCGGCTCTTTTCTTGTACAGACAGACGGCTTGAAAATTTTCCATGCCGGTGATTTAAATTGGTGGCATTGGCTGGGAGATACCGATGCCAATAATGCCGTTGCCAAAGATAATTTCCAGCGGGAAATGCAAAAAATAGCAGGACAGCAGGTAGACATCGCGTTTTTCCCTGTCGATGCGCGGCTGGAAGCGGCCCGTGAATGGGGTGTAACCGGCTTTTTGCAGGATGTGACGGTTACCAAATGCTTGATTCCTATGCACTATTTTGGTACGCCATGGACTCCGTCTGCCGAATTTAAAGCAGCGCACGGCAGTGTGCCTGTATGGATTCCTATTCATGAAGGAGATGCCGTAGATATAAAATAAATACGAATAACCAAAGGAGGACTAGCATGACTGAATTACAGACGACGGCACAGCCGCGGCGCAGTCAAATCGCTAATTATATATTGATACTGGCTGCTATTATTCTGTTGCTGGCGTATCCGTTTCAGGATTTTTTCTGGGGCGGCTTATTGACGCATTTAGCGAGTGCGGCGCTTATTGGGGGCTTGGCAGACTGGTATGCCGTTACGGCACTGTTTCGCAAACCGCTGGGCATATCGTTTAAAACAGCCTTGATTCCCAACAGCAAAGAACGAATTGCTGAAATGGCGCGCCATATGATAGAATGTGAAATCCTGACAGTACCCAACATGTACAATGTATTAAAACATCATCCGGTACTGGGTGCAACGCTGGAATATTTGCATACCGAAAAAGGGTTTCAATCGGCAGAACGCGTTTTTGGACAAATTTTGAATACCTTTTTATATACGATTGATATGAAAACCGTAGTCAAAGCCTTTTCCGGCTTGGGCGGCGGTGCCATTGAAAAAATCGATTTGGCACCGATTATGAGCAAAGCCATAAAAATTGGCCTGCGCGGCGAATCGGGCAAAGATTTTTTGGATTTCATGATTTTGAATTTGGAAAACCTCGTCAAAAGCGACGTCATGAAACAATACATCGGCGAAATTTATGAAGCATCGGTTATGCAGTATGCCAACCGGCATATGATGATTAAACTGCTCATTAAGCCGATTTTAAAAAGTGAAATGTTCCGTCCCGATGTCGTAGCCGAAAAACTGCAGGGAAAAGCCTTGGAACTGCTGGCAGAAGCCAAGAAAGAAGATTCTGTGCAGCGCAAGCAGGCTCTGCAGTATTTGTGGAAGCAGACCGAACAAATCAATTTCAACGAAGATTGGCGCAATCGGATTGACAGCTATAAAAACCGTATGTACCAGAGCCTGGTTACCCGCCCGGATACGCGGGAAGCATGGCAGCGGTACGTCCAGGACCCGGACCGCCAAAAACGAGTCTGCACGACAGCTGCCAAATACGTGATCCGCAAACTGGAAACGTGGCGTGAAAGCCCGGACCAAATCGAACAGATGAACCGCACAGCCTTGGCTTTTGTAGCGCGGGAACTCAAACGTCTGCAAGTGTGGTTTGGCAAAACAGCAGAAACGGAAATCATGAAATACGACGGCCAGTATTTGGCACAGCAGCTGGAAAACAGCGTGTGGTATGACCTGCAGATGATTCGTGTCAACGGCTCTCTGGTAGGGGCCGTGCTGGGCACGGTGATCTACCTGATCATGTATGCCGTTAAAGGAGGTGTGTAGCATGACCTATCGACAGCGTGCCAATGCCATTTTAGGCTTGTCCTTCTTCTGTTTTGTGCTGATTTTTTGGTGGTGGTACACACATGACGTCAGTGTATGGGAAGAACTCCTCTTTTTCGTTGTCCAATCGGCGCTGATTGGCAGTATTGCCGACTGGTTTGCCGTAACGGCATTATTTGACAAGCCGTTGGGTTTTCCGTACCACACTGAATTGGTATACCGCAACCGCAATCAGATTATCGACAGCATGACGCGGATTATTTCCGAAAAATTACTGCAGCCGGATATGTGGCAGGAAAAACTCTATCAGATTTCTTTTATGGACAAACTGATAGATTGGTTGCGCGGCCCCAGCGGCAGAGAACGATTCCGTTCGCTGCTTTATGAAATTGCCCAGCGGGCGTATCGGTATGCCCAGCAGGGGGCGACACAGGATTCCATCGCGTCGCATATCCGCAAATACCTGCGGCAGCAGCCATTGGTCAGCTTTTTTCAAGACCGTTTGATTTCTTTGCTGGAAGACCCCAACAGCAATATGTTTAATGATGCCGTGGGACTGGGAAAAGAAATCGTCCAGAGCGATGACTTTGATGACGTACTGGACAAACTGATTCAGCAGTGGATTGAAGAATCCAAACATTCTACCGTATCTATCATTACGCTGCAAAAATTTGTCGGCATTGTCGATACCCGCAAAATTGCCAAAGACATCAAAATGGGCATTTTGCAGTGGCTGGAACAATGGGAACATGCCGAAGGCGAACAGCGGGAATGGCTGTGCCGCAAGCTGGAACTGTTTTTGTATTCCATGAACGGCCAGCTGGCATACGGCGTACAAAACTGGCAGGACCAATTTGTTGCTTCCCTGCCGATAGAACAATGGCTCAATGCCACCCAGCGTTCTGCTAAAGACTACTTCACCAAAGGCGACGCAGGAAAAGAAGAATTAAAAGACTTATTGGAAGAACAATTTCTCCATTATCTAAAATACTGCAGCAGCCATCCGGAAATCAAAGAATGGCTGGACGAACAAATCCGCCGGGCCTGCAACGTCATCTTGGAACATGAACATTCCTTGATTGCCGTAGCCGTGCGCGACGTATTGTCCGGGTTTGACAAACAAAAATTCAATCATTTCCTGGAAAGCAAAGTAGGCGAAGATTTGGCATGGATTCGTATTAACGGTGCCATCGTCGGCGGCACTATCGGGCTCGTTGTATTTGCCGTATTCCGGTTTGTCTATCAGCCCGTCTTCGTACCTTGGATTCGCCATTTGTTTTTATAAAGTCAGAATGCAAAACGACTGACACCAGATAACGCAGCATCATAAACAATAAAGGACTGTGCATCAAGTAAAACATACTTCATGCAGCAGTCCTTTGTTTTTGCGTGTTTCATATAGCTGACGGCGTTTTGGTCGCTTTATAGTTGTACTTTTATTATTGTGATGATGAAGAAGACAAAATCTGTTTTTTATAATAATCCCATTGTGAAGATGGTATTTTGAGTGCAGTCATAGCATTTTCAATAGAAAGATTTAGACTTTCCATTAACGTTTTAATATCTTCTAAACGCCCTTCACGACGACCTTCTTCTTTTTTATCGTGCAGTAATAATTCGAAATGCATAAACTCACCTCGTATCTTTTCGTCACATTTGATTTTTAAAATTTCTGTGTTGATTTCATCAGTGAATGCATCGGTTACGATGTGTTCGTGGACGTACGTTAGAAAACTTTTTGTGTGCGGTGTTGCTTCACCATGTGTACCTGCGGCATTGAGAAATAAGATGGTAGTGTCATCAGGAAGTATCAATGATGCATCTTCCCTGCATTTCTTTTGGAATGTGTACGAATACAGTCCCTTGCCGAACAGGTCAAAATTGCAGATAAAAATGATATATGTAGGATTGAGCATGTCATAAGGCTGTCCTTTTTTCAGTAAATCCATATCCAGCATAGCCTGATAATAGCGCGTACGCTTAGGCAGAACAGATAAGCCTGTGTCTTGATTGATGATATCCGACGCCTGCATTTCAATGTTGTAGCGTGTGTGGCGTTCATCATGGGCTGTAATATCCAGGCGAATGCCATGACTGCCATGGTAAATGTCGATGGATTTTTCCAGTTCAACAAAGGTTAGCGTTTCAATACGAATTTGGAGAATTTCTTCAATGAGATGTTTACAGATGCGCTTGTTCTGCATGACTTTTTTGAAGAGAAAATCATTGGTAATTGTAAGTTCGTCAAATGAAACAGACATACTCTCATCTCCTTATTATTATATCATAAAAAAATCACAGAACATATATAGAGATAATAAAAATATCTCGAGTATATTCTGTGATGAACTAAACCGTTCCTTACTGTGTCCTGTTACCTACTGTTCAGGCACCATGACCTTACAAGAAAATCGTAACATATGTTTGCTTAGTGCGTCAATAGAAAATCAGTCTTTTGCTAAATTAGCAAAAGAGATGCCATTTGCCAACCTTTATCGACTTTTTTATCTTGAAAAGGGAACGGGACTTCTTTCCAAGACAGGTATTTTTCTATATAATAGATATAGGCATAGTATACATCACCTTTGGACAGGAAGGGAATGATGATAGTATGCCTAATTTTTTAGGGAAGAATCGGGCTGTAGTGATAAAAAGATAAACAGTATTTCAGAATATCTTCTTATTTTTTATTCAGAGAAAGGAGATGATAGGTGTTCACTTCCCGCTTGTGTAAAAAAACGTACCACTTATGCACTTTTTTTCTATACCTCGTGAATATTCGATATAATACAAACAAGAGAACAAATGTCTTGCTAAAAAAGACAGAAAGGAGGAGCTTATCATGCTGCGGATTGCGATTTGTGATGACCAGATACAACAGATTAGCGAAGTACGGAAGCTGGCAGAAGATTATATCCAACGACATCAGGAAACGGCAGTCTTCACAGAGTATACGAATGCGTTTACCTTCTTGGAAGAATTGGACAAACAAAACTATGACCTTGTACTGTTGGATGTCTGCATGCCCGGCATGTTGGGAACAGAAGTTGCCAATGAAATGAGGGAAAAGAAATATCATGCTGAAATCATCTTTTTGACGACTAGCGATGAATTTGCTGTCGAAGCCTTTGCGCTCAAAGCCATTCACTACTTAGTCAAGCCCGTGCGGCAGGAACTGTTTGACGGAGCGATGGACAGAGCAATCGAAAAAATTAAGCAGTGCCACAGCGGCAAAATTATTTTCCGCCTCGTCGGCTGCGGCATTCAGATTGAAGAAGTAGACCATATTGCCTACGTAGAAAGCGACGGCCATGTCCAGCGTGTATTTCTGACAGACGGCACATTCTTGGATTCCAGACAGTCCCTGACATCATTACTCAACACACTGGAATGTATCACGCCGGGACAGTTTGTATCACCGGGCAAAGGATTCATCGTCAACCAAAAAGCAATTCACGTCATCAAAAGCAACTATATCGAAATACAAGGAAAAGAAATTCCGATTGCCAAGCGAAAATACCGTCAGTTTCAAGAAGACTATTTCCGCTATATCTTTTCTCAATAAAAATAAAACCAGATGAAACTATCATTACTATAAGACCACCCAAGTGGTCTGCCATCTGGATTAGTGCATAATGTTATAAATACAAGCGAAGGGAAGTGTCTCTATGAATAAAATATTTAAAGTCATCTATAGTAAAGT
>DJEN01000030.1:0-45385 GCA_002431345.1 Megasphaera sp. UBA5897
TACACCACGAGGCCATTCATATTTCGGAACCTCTCTCGTTCCGACAAAAAGTATTCTACCATAGAGTAACCTCTTTGGCAAGTCTTTTTTTCACTTTTTTCTATTTTCTTTTATTTTTTCAAAAAATCCCCTGCCGTTAAACGGCAAGGGATTTATATTCATTGTTATTTTGCATAATCTATCATCCGGGTTTCCCGAATGACGACAACTTTGATTTGTCCCGGATATTCCAGCTCGGATTCAATTCGTTTGACAATGTCATGAACCAAAAGCACACAGCCGGCTTCATCCAGTTTTTCTGGTTTAACCATAACGCGGATTTCACGTCCAGCCTGAATAGCAAAGCAGTCTTCAACACCATCAAAGGATTCTGCAATTTCTTCAAGCTTGGTCAGCCGCTTCAAGTAATTTTCCAGTGTTTCTCTTCTAGCACCCGGACGTGCTGCTGAAACAGCATCTGCCGCCGAAACCAACACAGCTTCCACGCTGCGCGGTTCTTCATCACCGTGATGAGCTGCAATGCAGTTGACAACCATTTTGGATTCACCATATTTCTTAGCCACTTCTGTACCAATCGAAACGTGCGTGCCTTCCAATTCATGATCGAGGGCTTTGCCAATATCATGAATCAAGCCTGCCCGTCTGGCCAAGGTTTCATCCACACCCAGTTCAGCAGCCATAATGCCTGCCAGCTGAGATACTTCAATAGAGTGGCGCAGTACATTTTGTCCGTAGCTGGTACGGTACCGCAGTCTGCCCAAAATCTTGATTAATTCCGGATGCAGGCCATGTACGCCTGTTTCATACGTAGCCTGTTCACCAGCTTCACGAATTTTCTGGTTGACCTCTTTACGGGCTTTTTCAACCATTTCTTCAATACGTGCCGGATGAATACGGCCATCTGCAATCAATTTTTCCAATGCAATGCGGGCAATTTCACGACGAATGGGGTCGAAACATGACAAAATGACAGCTTCCGGCGTATCATCAATAATCAAATCAACACCTGTAAGCGTTTCAATAGCCCGGATATTACGGCCTTCCCGGCCGATAATCCGGCCTTTCATTTCATCGTTCGGCAAGGAAACAACAGACACCGTCGTTTCTGCTACATGATCTGCAGCGCAGCGCTGAATGGCCGTCGAAATAATTTCCCGCGCTTTGCCTTCTGCTTCTTCTTTGGCTTGTTCTTCCAGCGTTTTAATCAGCTGTGCCGTATCATGCTTAACTTCGGTCTTCACATTTGCTAAAAGCAGTTCTTTTGCTTCATCAAACGTAAGTCCAGAAATCCGTTCCAATTCTGCCATTTCCTGCACATGGAGCGCCTCAATCTTTTCTTGTACTTGAGTTACTTCATCTTCCTTGCGCTGTAAGGCTTCTTCCTTCTTTTCCATGGAATCAGACTTTTTGTCCAAATGTTCTTCTTTTTGCAGCAGGCGCCGTTCCATACGCTGTAATTCGTTGCGGCGTTCTTTGTTATCCCGTTCCGCGTCGCTGCGCAGCTTGTGTACTTCTTCTTTGCCTTCGAGAACGAGTTCCTTTTTACGGGCTTCTGCATTCTGCTGAGCTGTCGTCAAAATACGCTGCGCTTCGATTTCAGCCTGGCCGATTTTACCTTCTGCAATTTTTTTGCGGTAAAAATATCCTGTACCGGCCCCGATAATGCCGCAGGCGACTGCTGCTGCAATAATAGCCAACATGTATTGATTTCACCTCCTCTTTTTCTCTTTCACAAAAAAAAGCCGAACAACCAGTCCGGCTTTTTTATAATGAGTATGCGTTGTTTACATCATTTTCAAAAACCTACAATTATGCAAAATATACCAGTGTATCAAACCGGCTTCTTTAATTGTAAATTTTTTTTATACTGATGTCAAGAAAAAAGGGAGCGTGCTGTCCAGCTATTACGGATAAAAATGATATACAGCTATACACATTTTTGTGCAGGCCATCTTATAAGAAAGAAATTGTACCCTCATTGTTAGACCACCTATCCAACGAATAGGAAACAGTTCATATACCCTTATCTTCCTGTTTTTGCATTCCAAAATCTTTTTTTTATCCTGCATCAATCATATTGTCTTCGATCCTCATTTATAGTATGATGTTACCTGATTTTTACTGTTTTACCTATACGCTGCAGTAAAAAGAAAGGAACATTGCACGTTATGGTAGATGAATTTTTACAATCTTTTTTAACCATTAGTGATTATCGTACAGTTATTTTTTTAGTTGTATTGGCCGTGTTATTCTGGGTCATTCATTATTTGTACCGAGTCCGCAAGATGGATTTTTCCCTTGTCGTAGTAATCGGCATGGTTCTCGGTGCGCTGCTGGGTCTTAGCATGCAAGTCATGTCCGGTTTTTCCGATGCACCCATGAAGGTAACCTTTGTCAAAGAAACGACGACATGGTTCCAATTGTTTGGCAACGGCTACATCGACCTTATCAAGATGATTGTCGTCCCCTTGGTCATCGTCTCGATTGCCCATGTTATCGTCAATATGGATTCTGATAAAGGCATGAGCCGTCTTGTCAAACGGACGATTATCGTTACGATGGGCATGGTCGCTGTATCCGCTGTCGTCGGTCTTTTCTTCGGCATTCTCTTCCATGTCGGCGGCAACGCCGCAGCCGTTGTCTCTGATGCGAAAGCCAAAGATATTGCCAGTATTGCCACGACGATTCGCCATTTGATTCCGGGGAATCTCGTCGATGCCATGGTGAAAAACAACATCATCGGCATGGTTATTTTCGGTGCTTTCTTTGGCCGCGCTATCTGGTGGATTAAAGCCGATATGCCTGAAGCCGGTGCTTTCATGAAAAATCTCATCAATGGGCTGCACAAAGCCATGATGAACATGGCCCTTCTGATTCTCGACTACATGCCTTGGGCTGTCATTGCCCTGCTGGCCAATACCATCGCCCAAAAAGGCTTAGCAAGCATTTTAGAAGTTGGCAAATTTATTCTCGTTTTGTACTTAGCGATTATCGTGCAGTTTATTATTCAGCTGATTTTCCTGAGCCTCAACGGCATCAATCCGATTCATTACCTAAAAAAAGCCATTACACTGCTGATTTTGGCATTTACGTCCCGTTCCAGTGTCGGCTGTCTGCCTGTTACGATTGAAACGCTTGTCAAAAAATTAGGCGTCAATCAGGGAACGGCCAGTTTTGTCGCCGGGTTTGGCACGACTGCCGGCATGCAGGGCTGTGCTGGTATTTTCCCATCCCTGCTCATCGTGTATGTCTGCAACCTCACCGGTTCTCCTATGGATTTCAGTATGATTATCATGACCATCATTGTCGTCAGCCTAGGTTCACTTGGCATCGCCGGTATCCCCGGCACAGCTACGATGGCTGCATCTGTCAGCCTGTCCGGTGTCGGTATGGCTTCTTCCTTCAGCCTTATCGGCCCTATTCTTGCCATCGACCCCTTAATCGATATGGCCCGCACGATGCTGAACGTCGCCGGCTCTGTCGTCAATGCGCTGGTCATCGACAAACAGCTTGGCACCTTCGATGCTGCAGCATATAAACAAGATAAAAACTAAATACAGTCTATCAGTCTATACACGTAAAAGGGGCTGCCGCACGAAGCGGCGAGCCCCTTTTGTTTGCAATGTTTTAGTGTATCGTTTCGTATTGCTATAAAAACAAAAATGATTTTTCTTGAACGCACAAGAGCAAAATGTAAAATTTTAAAAAACGAGATAGCGCATGACTGCCAAACACTTCATGCGCTATCCCGTTTCATGTATGCTGTTGCGTAGTTCTATTTTCCATCTAAGTACTTCGCCTGTACTTCTTCCGGCGTCATCAAAATTTCTCTGGCTTTGCTGCCATTGCTTGGGCCGACAATATGCATGGCTTCCATCGTATCGACCATGCGGGCTGCCCGCGTATAGCCGATGCGAAAGCGGCGCTGCAGCATAGAAGCTGAGGCCTGTCCTGTTTCCAGCACCATATCAATGGCCTGCGTCATCAATTCATCTTCAAAAAAGTCCATTTCGCTGTCACTGTGTTCGGATTGGGCTTTTTGGACGGATTCATCATATTCAGGTTCGCCCTGCTGTTTAATAAATTCCGTCATCTTATCGATTTCTGCATCAGAAATAAAAGCACCTTGAACACGAAGGGGCTTGGAAGCCCCCATCGGGTAAAAGAGCATATCGCCCTTGCCGATCAGTTTTTCTGCTCCCGCCATATCCAAAATCGTCCGTGAATCGATTTGACTGGATACGGCAAAGGCAATACGGCTCGGCACATTGGCCTTAATCAAGCCGGTAAGGACATCGACAGACGGCCGCTGTGTAGCCAAGACAAGATGCATGCCGCAGGCACGCGCTTTTTGTGCCAAACGGCAGATTGATTCTTCGACATCATTGGAAGCTACCATCATGAGGTCTGCCAATTCATCGATAATAATGACGACAAACGGCATGGCGTCTTCCGGATGCAGTTCATTATACCGCGAGATGTCACGCGTTTTGGTCAAGGCAAACCGTTTATACCGGTCGTCCATTTCCCGTACGGCCCAGCGCAATACACTTGCTGCTTTTTTAGGATCTGTGACGACAGGCGTCAACAAATGCGGAATCCCGTTGTAATTGGATAGTTCGACGACTTTCGGGTCAATTAAGATAAGTTTTACATCTTCCGGCCGCTGCTTAAACAAAATGCTGGCAATAAACGTGTTGATGCAGACACTCTTGCCGGAACCGGTAGAACCAGCTACCAGCAAATGCGGCATTTTGGTCAGATCGGCAATGACCGGATTGCCGGCAATATCTTTGCCCAGACTGACCGGTACGCCGCCCACTGCATTTTTAAACGCATCCGTATCAAGGACATCGCGAATGGTTACGCCGGACAATTTTTTATTTGGCACTTCAATGCCAACAGCCGCTTTCCCCGGAATCGGCGCTTCAATACGAATATCCGTCGCTGCCAGTTTCAGCGCAATATCGTCTGCTAAATGAACGATTTTACTGACTTTTACGCCAGCTGCCGGTTCCAATTCATAACGCGTAACAGCCGGTCCCTGGCTGGCATTAAGAATTTTAGCGTCAATATTGAAACTTTGCAGCGTTTCCTGCAGGATACGGGCGTTCTGCCGCACTTCATCGCTTAAGCCGCCGCTTTGCGCTTTGCCGGGATTCAGCATGGTCATCGGCGGTAAATGATACGGCCGTTTTCCTTCGGCTTTAGGCACTGCACTCGTGCCGGCCGTACCGACATCCGCCGTCGCCGCTGTTTTTTCTACTTCTACAGGTTTTAAATCTGCCATATCCGACTGCAGTACGTCCGTTTCATGAGCCAAGTCGGTATGAGCCGGCGCATCCTGTACGGTCTCTTGTGCTTCGTCCTGTTCGTCATATTCATCTTCATACGCAGGGTCTGCTTCATCAAAATCCGCCGCTTCATCTGCATAGACAGGAGTAAACGGCACTTTTTCTTCTGATTCCGCCGTTTCCGCTTCGTCGTCTTCTTCTAATGCAGATACTGCTTTAGGCTTTTCCTGCAGCAAGGCATTTCGTTCTTCCTCTTTTTCTTCTTCTTTTTGGAAATCAAAAATATGCGGTTTTTGCCAGCCGCGAATAGCTGTCGAGGCATCCTGAATACTTTCTACGGCTTTGTCTGACATTTTGGATACTTCTTCTGTCGCTTTATTGGAAACTATCGCTACAGGCTCGGCAATGGACCATTTTTTCCACAAAAGTGCTGTAACGACAGCTGCAACTACAATAAACAAAATACTCCCAATCTGTCCCAACAAGCCGCGCAGTGCCGCTGCCAGCACCGCTCCGGCTATGCCGCCGCCAACACGCAGGCTGGCAGGCATAAATTCTGCTCCATCAGGAACAATCACGAGATGTATCAGTGTCAAAAAGAGTTCATATGCCCAAGTGCCCCACGCCCAAACAGCAGTAAAAGGCCAAGCACTGCGCAGCATAATGTATTTGAGGCCTGCAATAATCAAGGCCAGCGGCACGACAATGCGGCCAAAACCAAATCCATATGCCAAGATGCCATCCAGTGCGTACCCCATACTGCCTGTATCAACACCGAGAATGCCGATGGTTGCAAAAATGCCAAAAAAGATAAGAATAAGACCGACAATTTCAAATTTAAGCAGCGGAGCACTTTTCTTTTTCGGTTTCGCTCTTCTGCGCGTCTCCGAAGCTCGTGTACTCCGACGAGTTTTTCGTTGTGTCAATCCGTTCACCTTCTATTATATTATGTATCATTGCGTCGCTGATGCCAGCATGCTGCCATCTCTTTTTCTTTGCCGCGATCTGTTTCATGATAATATTTTTTATGTTTCAACGGATCTGGCAAATACTGCTGCGCTACCCAGCCATTGGGGAAATTATGGGGATACTGATACCCCTGGCCGTGTCCCAGGGAAGCAGCGCCGCTGTAATGACTGTCCCGCAAATAAGCCGGTATATCGCCGCAGCTGCCATGCCGCACATCAGCAGCAGCCGCATCGACAGCCATATATGCGCTGTTGCTTTTTGGAGCGCATGCCACGTAAATGACGGCTTCTGAAAGGATAATGCGTCCTTCCGGCCAGCCGACGAACTGTACTGCCTGCGCGGCCGCGTTGGCAATGACCAACGCCTGCGGATCTGCCAAGCCTACATCTTCAGCCGCACAAATGACGAGACGGCGGGCAATAAAAGACGGCTGTTCTCCCGCTTCTATCATGCGTGCCATGTAATGAAGCGCCGCATCCGGATCGGAACCGCGCATGCTTTTGATAAAAGCGGAAATGGTATCGTAATGGGCATCCCCTTTTTTGTCATACGTATATACCTGATGCCCGGCCGTTTTTTCTATATCTGCATGCGTAATCTCACTGCCGGCAGACACCAGCATGGCTGTCTGTTCCAGCAAATTAAGGCCGACGCGGGCATCCCGATCTGCCAGGCGGGCTATGGTGTGCAGTGCTTCTGAAGATGCTGTTATATGAAGGTTTCCCAATCCCTTTTCTGTATCCTGCAGAGCCCGCATCAACACCCGAACAATAGCATCTTCAGAAAGCGGCTCCAGCGGCACGACCCGCAGCCGTGACAAAAGAGGTCTGTTCACTTCAAAATACGGATTTTCCGTCGTCGCGCCAATCAGTATCACCGTCCCGTCTTCTACATACGGCAGGAGAACATCCTGCTGGCTCTTATTAAACCGGTGAATTTCGTCGATAAACAAGATCGTGCGCCGCTGATACATATGAATCCGGTCTTTCGCTTCCTGAATGACGCTGCGCAGCTCTGCCGTACCGGCTGTCACGGCATTGAGACGAACAAAAGAGCTTTTGGTTTCTTGTGCAATCACATGGGCCAGCGTGGTCTTGCCCACGCCGGACGGGCCATACAGCAGCAAAGACGGAATCGTATCCCGCTCAATCATGGCACGCAAAAAAGTTCCCGGCCCTATTATTTTTTCTTGTCCATATACTTCATCTATCGTTTCCGGCCGCATCCGCACGGCCAAGGGTTCATACGACTGGCGCTGCGCCTCACCGGCAAACGAAAAAAGATCGTCTCCGTTCATTTGTTTGCTCCCCAATCAAAATAGAACGCCGCCAAGAAATCTTAGCGGCGATTACATTCCTATTCTACAAGTAAAAGAAGCCCCACCATGCCGCTTATAAACCGAGTTTTGAGCCTGCCTAAGCAGGTGGGTGTCCTCCTGCAAGGATCGACAGTCCAGTAAAGGCATTGTCTTGCGGTGCAGAGCCCAGACTCCCAATGTAAAAAGTGTTGGTTCAAAACATCGAGACCATTTACGTACACAGTAGGGTTTTCTCTTGTTCATAGTATAATAAAAACTATGTAAAAAATCAAGTCTTGACAAAAAAGCAAATTATGCCTTCTTAACGACATCCTTGACTACTGCTGCGACATGTTCCGCTGTAAAGCCGAACTTCTTGAAGAGCACGCCGGCCGGTGCAGAAGCGCCAAATCCAGTCATGGCAATCGTTTGGCCGTCAAGGCCGACATACTTGCCCCAGCCAAATGCAGAACCTGCTTCTACGGCAACACGGGCCCGTACGGCTTTCGGCAGTACGCTTTCTTTATATGCATCACTTTGCTGATCGAAGAGATCCATGCAGGGCATGCTGACGACACGGACATCCAATCCTTCTTTAGCCAACGCTTCTTTGGCATTGACGCCCAGTTCTACTTCCGAACCGCTGGCAATAATGATGGCATCCGGTACTGCTTTGGCAGAATCGGCCAATACATAGCCGCCTTTGAGTGCTTCTTTGCTGCTGCCGGAAAGCTGCGGCAAGTTTTGACGCGTCAAAATCAGCGCCGTTGGCGTCTGCTTGCTCGTAGCAGCCAAATACCAGCCAGCAGCTGTTTCTGTCGCATCAGCAGGACGGAATACATTGACATTCGGCATTGCGCGCAGCATAGCCAGCTGTTCAACCGGTTCATGTGTCGGGCCATCTTCCCCAACGCCGATACTGTCATGCGTCAATACATACGTCGTCGGCAGTTTCATCAAAGCAGCCAGACGAATCATCGGTTTCATATAATCGCTGAATACAAAGAATGTCCCTGCATACGGGCGCAAACCGCCATGCAGCGCCAAACCGTTGGTAATGCCGCCCATCGCCATTTCACGGACGCCAAAATGGAGATTGCGGCCGCTGTAATCGCCTTTTTTGAAATCGCCTTCGCCATTCATATTCGTCTTATTAGACGGTGCCAAGTCTGCACTGCCGCCAATCAACTGCGGCATAATATCTTTTAACCGGTTAATCATCGTGCCGGACAAATTACGCGTAGCCTGCGGCTTATCTTCATAAGCCCAAAAATCTTCGTTATTAAGCAGTGCCTGGGCATCTACATCCTGATGGAATGCATCCCATTTTGCTTTCATTTCCGGATATTTAGCTGCATAGTCAGCAAACAGCGTCTGCCATTTAGCTTCTGCGTCTGCCCCTTTTTTGCCTAATTCTTCATAATGTTTGTATACTTCATCAGGAACATAGAACGGTTCCGTACTCGGCCAGCCGAGATTTTCCTTCATGGCAATGATGTTGTCTTCACCAAGCGGCGCGCCATGGGCAGAGGCCTTGCCTTGTTTAGCCGGGCAGCCATAGCCAATCTGCGTATGCACCGTAATAAAGGACGGGTGTTCTGTATCAGCTTTAGCTGCTTCGATTGCTTTGCCGATAGCTTCCATATCGTTGCCGTCAGCTACTTCCAGCAGCTGGAAACCAAACGCTTTCATGCGTTCCTGTACATTTTCCGTAAAGGCAATATCCGTACCGCCTTCGATGGAAATATTATTGCTGTCATAGAAAATAATCAATTTGCCCAAGCCCAATGTGCCTGCCAGGGAAAATGTTTCTGAAGAAATACCTTCCATCATGCAGCCGTCACCGCCGAGGGCATAGGTATAATGATCGACAACAGGATAGCCCGGTTTATTAAAAATGGAAGCCAGATGCGCTTCTGCCATAGCCATGCCGACAGCCATGGCCATGCCGGCGCCCAGCGGTCCTGTCGTAGCTTCTACACCAACTGTATGGCCGTATTCCGGATGGCCCGGTGTCAGGGAATCATCTTGGCGGAATTGTTTAATATCATCCATCGTCAAGCCATAGCCAAATAAATGCAGCAGCGAATACAGCAGCATGGAGCCGTGGCCGGCAGAAAGAATAAAACGGTCCCGGTTAGCCCACTTAGGATCTTTGGCATTGTGGTTCATATGGTTTGCCCAAAGTTCGTAAGCAATCGGTGCTGCGCCCAAAGGCAGTCCCGGATGACCGGAGTTAGCTTTTTGAATCGCATCCGCAGAAAGTACGCGGATAGCGTTTACACAGGTCGTATCAATTGTACTCATTGTTTTTTATCGCTCCTTTGTGAAAGCTACGAATAGTTTATCGTGTCTGTTACTATTATGTATAATATCCCCCGGATTTGTCAATGCTCAACCTATAACCTGACCTGCTATTCTCATTTTATTTTTTGTCAGTACAAGCCAATACAGCCTATTTTCTCCGCTTTTTTCACTGCAGGCGCTGCGTTATACATATTTTACACATTCTATACGTTTTCTTACCTTTGATTTCCCCAGGCAATACAGTATAATACAGATATCCCCATTCACTATGTATATAGGAAAGGACTGTACCTATGAAAAAAAAGTATTTCTTCTTTGATATTGACCACACACTCGGTTTGGATATTACCAGTATTATTCCGGCAGATACACTGTATTGTCTGCGCCAGCTGCAGCGCCGCGGCCATTTTATTTCCATTGCTTCCGGCAGGCTGCAGTGCGATGCCCAGCAGTTTGCCGACCGTTACGGCGTGCCGGCAGTAGTGTCGGACGGCGGCAATAGTTTTTCTCTTAACGGCAGCGTCATTGAAATGAAAGGCCTGCCCTTGGAAAACTGCAAAGCCCTGCTTCATGAGCTGGATGAACGCCAGCTTCCTTGGGCCGTCGTCACGGACAATACCATTTACCGCTACACACCGTACGATACATTTCCCCATGCTGACCGCAGGAACTATATGAAAACCGTTGTCCGTCCCGTTGATATTGACGCGTTAACAGCCGTCTACAAAATCACGTACGTCCGTCCGGACGATGAAAAAAACGAACCAGACAAACATCAACTGCCCCATTTAACCTATTTAGACCATACATATCTTGTCGAACCAACCGACAAAAGTATCGGCATTCTGCGCATGCTGAACTACATCGGCGGCAGTCCGGAAGACACTGTAGTATTTGGCGACGGGCTGAATGATATTTCCATGTTCCGCAAGCCATTTTTCTCCGTTGCCATGGGCAATGCCAAACCGGAACTCAAAGCCCGGGCAGATTACATTACAGATGACAATGACAAAGGCGGCATTCTCCACGCCTGCATGAAATTTGGTTGGATATAGCAGCTAAATTTTTTCAGATTATCGATTTTATTTCGATACTAAAGGGGCTGTAACAAAATGAAATGTATTCGTTCATTTTGTCACAGCCCTTTTACTATACGGCGTTACGTGCATAGTTTGTAGTATCACTATTCATTGGCTTCAAACAAAAACTAAAAACTTTTAAAGAGAGGGAAGGATACATGATAGTGAAAAACTTCATGCACCATTCCTTTTTCGTATATTTAAAACGAGAATGTACTGCGCACGTTTTCAATATGCCGCATCAAATCGGCCGCTGTTTTAAAACTGCCATTGGCATATTCCAATACCCACACGGCTTCCGGCGCATAGGTTTGGATGGTCGGCAGCAAGTGCTGCCAATCAATCGTGCTCTTGCCTATTGGTACATGTTGATCGCTTGCCCCATCATTATCGTGCAGATGAAACGCGGCGATACGAGAACCCAGCGTCCGGACCAAGCGGCACAAGTCCCAGCCGTTGACATGGCCGTGTCCTACGTCAAGCAAAGCCTGTGCCGTCGGAAACTCTGCCAGTAATGCAATATATTCTTCTTCATTAAAGAGATTATATTGCGTAAGACCTACGTTTTCAATGACCATAGCCGCTCCATGCAGGCGCTGTGCCAAGCGTTCTATGTGGTGCAGTCTTTTTGTGACCAATTCCTGCGTTTCTTTTCTCGGCCCGTGCCATTGTTCATTCGTATGTACGACAACAAAGGCAGCTCCTTTTTTTCTGGCATAGGCAAACGTTTCTTCATATCGTGCCAAATAGGCAGTATCGTTTGTATCTGCCAAATTGACTGTCACACAGGGTCCGTGAATAGAAAAAGGACGAGCGGCAGTCTGCAGCCGGTCCAACAGCCTGTCCCAATAGGCATCGCCGCCAAATTCATAAAAAATTTCCATTCCATACGCAGCGGGAATTTGTTCTAGCTCCGCTTTATTAAAAGCCGGAAACAGCAAATCGCTGATTTCAATGCGCGGCATGAGCTATGCCTCCTTTTTCACGAACATAGAGATTTTCTCCTGTTTCATCACTAAAGAAACGAACATCGTCCCAAACAAAGGACAGGCCAACCGTTTCTCCTACTTGTACATCATAGTGTTTGCCGCTGGTCTGTACGAATACATGGGACCCATTGGGCAGGTGCAGCAATACGGTCTGCAGATTGCCTGTGTTTTCCGTGTATTGGCATTGGCCTTTGAAAATAGCTTCTGCATCGGGTACAATGCGGATATTTTCCGGCCGAATCCCCATAACCACATTGCCGCTGCCTAAAAATCGTTCCAAGCCGCGGGGAAGCGCAACAGCCATGCCGTCAACAACCAAGCGTGGACCATCGACTTTGGCATCCAGCAGATTCATAGCCGGGGACCCGATAAAAGAAGCCACAAAAGTATTGGCCGGATTGTCATAAATTTCCTGCGGCGCCGCAATCTGCTGCAAGCTGCCGTCATGAAGAACGGCTATACGCTGTCCTACGGTCATCGCCTCTACCTGATCATGCGTAACATAAATCATCGTCGAGTGATTAACATGATGAATTTTGACTAGTTCCTGGCGTGCCCGCTGGCGAAGCTGCGCATCGAGGTTGGATAAAGGTTCATCGAGGAGAAAATACGGCGACTGCTTGACAATGGCGCGGCACAAAGCCACACGCTGTTTTTGCCCGCCTGATAAGGAACGAACCGGACGCAGGCTGTATTCTTCCAAATGAAGCATTTCCAAGGCAGTGTTGGCCCGCTTCTTTATTTCTTCTGCCGGCAGTTTTTGAATTTTCAGCCCAAAGATAATATTTTCCCAAACGTTCATATGGGGAAACAAGGCATAGCTTTGAAAGACCATAGCAATGTTGCGTTTGCCCGGAGCCAAGTCATTGACGCATTGGCCGCCCATGAGGAGCTTGCCGCTTGTAATATCTTCAAAGCCGGCAATCATGCGCAGCGTCGTACTTTTGCCGCAGCCGGACGGGCCGAGAAAGACGACCCGTTCTCCTTCATGAATGGTAAAGTTCAGTTCTTTAATAACTTGTTTATTTCCATAGGATTTACTAACGTGTTCAAAAACAATATCGTGCATTATCCTTTCACTCCTGCCTGCATAAATGTATTGAGAATAAATTTTTGGCAAAACATATATAAAATAAGGGGCGGCAGACTCGTAAGCACGGCGACTGCCATGGCGATGCCCCATTCACTGCCGCCTTCGGCACTGATAAACATCTGTAGTGCCAAAGACAGTGTATACTGCGATTTATCTTTTAAAATAAGCAGCGGCCAAAAATATTCATTCCATGAATTAATGAAAAACATAATCCCGACGGCAATCACAGAGGGACGAACCAAGGGAAAGACAATCGTCCGCAAGATGCACATCGGGCCTGCGCCTTCCAGCACAGCTGATTCAAACAATGCTTTGGGAATACTGCGCATAGCCTGCCGCATGAGGAAAATTCCCATGCCGTCTGCCAGTTCTGTGAGTATGACACCGTACGGCGTATTTAATAAGCCCAAATGAGACATAAATAAATAGTTCGGCATAATCAAGACGGTTACGGGAATAAAGAAAGTCATCAGCATGCAGTTAAACAGCATCTCCCGCCCTTTAAACCGATAATACACAAAGGCAAATCCTGCCAAAAGACTCGTTATAATCTTGAAAAGCGTCACGAAAAACGCGATAAAAAAGGTATTGCCGACAAACTGCATAATGGGAAAGCGGCTGAGAACGGTCTGATAGTTTTCCAAGGTCGGCGGAAAAGGCAGCGGATTTAGCGGCGACTGAAAAACCTGGTTGAGTTCTTTCAAAGAGGCCGACAGCATAAATACGACAGGCCATAAGGAAATAATCACGGCCGCAATGAGGAGAATATGGCAGGGAATTTCTTTTTTTATATTAATTTTCATAGTACACCTTCTTATCTGCGACACGGCTGCGCCACCATAAAAATACGGCAAAAAGAATCATCGTAATGACGGCATAAGCTGCCGATTTACCGGTCTGATAAAAGACAAAGGCATACTGATAAATGACGTAGACCAGATTGGCACTGCCCTGATCCGGTCCGCCCTGCGTCAGCATATTGACCGGTACCATAACATACTGCAGGCCGAATACAACAGTAATGACGAATACATAAATCGCTGACGAAGATGTCTGCGGCAAGATGATGGTTTTGAAAATAACCCAGTCCGACGCGTTTTCCAGACGGGCTGCTTCAATCATTTCCTGTGGCACAGAAACCATTGCAGCCAACATCAAAATCAAATTGTAGCCAAACACTTTCCAGCCAATAATCGTGCTGATGGAAAAAATAACCAAAATAGGTTCTTTAAACCAGCGCGGCGACGACAAACCAAAAAGCTGTAGGATTTCATGAATCGGTCCTGCCAAGGGATTATAAATCCATAAGAATAAAATGCTGACTACTGCCAAACTAAGCAGCGACGGCAAAAACAATAAAGACCGGTATACCGTTTTGCCGCGCCGCAGCATATGGCCCATGATATACGAATAGACATAGGGCAGAACAAAATTGAATACCAGCAAAAACAAGATAAACAAAATCGTATTGCCCAAGACTTGATAGCATTCATGGCTCTGCAGTACGGCAGCATAGTTTTCTAAGCCGACAAATTTCATTTTAGGGCTGACCATATTCCATGAAAAAAAGCTTAAGCCAATATTGGCAAGCAGCGGCCAATAGTAAAAAACAATAAAGACAAGCGCTGCCGGCACAAACAGCAATGCGCCTTTTCGGGATAAAGGATTCATTACCCGCCACATCCTTTCTAAAAAAGAACGGACAGGAAGGAGCATTTGCTGGTTCCTGTCCGCATCGGTATCATTCTGTTCGTTCTTAGTTCAATAAGCCGTCAATCTTGACAGCGGCTTCATGAAGGGCTTCCGTAGCCGATTTGCTGCCGTTGAGGACGACATCGCGCATATCGATGAGAACTTGTTCAGCCTGTAAGCCATTCTGGCCGGGGAAGCTGACCCAAGGAGTTACATTGGGAAGCATTTCCATCGCTTTGCGTACATTTTCGTTTTCATCCATCAATTTTTTGTAGTCTCCTTCTTTGTCCATGCCTTTGCGCGGCGGCAGGTAGCCTGTTCCTGTATCCCACTTTGTCAGGCTTTCAGCCGATTCCAAATATTTGACAAATTCAGCAGCTGCTTTTTGTTTGTCCTTATCTTTGGAGAGAATCATGAGGAAGTTGCCGCCTGCCGGTACTTTGACCTGTTTGCCGTCAAATGCCGGGAAGGATGTCGTGCTTACTTTAAACTGGGAACTCTTTTCGAAGTTGGCGCGTTTGCCAATTGTCGTGCAAACCATGGCCAGTTTGCCGGATGTGAAGGCTTGGAAGCCTTCTTCGTTTGTTGCGTGCAGGCCGATGCCGTCTTTGACCATATCTGCAATGAACTGGTAGCCTTCGGCTGCTTCCGGTGTATCAAAACCTGCCTTCCATTTGCCGTTTTCTTTTTTCAGCATCGTGCCGCCGTTGGATTCTACGAGAGCCTGGTTAGTCCATGTATCGGCATATTCCTGCATGAAGAACGCCGGCTGGCCCGTCTTATCCTTAATCTGCTGTGCATACTGGCGGACTTCATTCCATGTTTTCGGCGGTTTGCTGGGATCCAGCCCTGCAGCCTTGAAAATATCCGGGTTATAATACAAAACCGGTACAGACAGGGAGTACGGCAAGCCGACTTGTTTGCCGTCTGCAGTCTGCGCTAATTTGGCAATGTTCGGTTCAAATGTATTGTTGACAAAATCCGGATCTCCTGCATCGGCAAAAATTTTATTAATATCTTCATGCTGAAAATTTTCATCAGCATAATACAGGAAGTCCCATCCCATCTGTACTACGTCCGGTGTTTGGCCGGACGCAACGGCAGCCTGCAGATTTTGTGTCAGCCCTTTATACATATCGGGATTAAACTTTTCTTTTACTTTAATATTCGGGTGGCTTTTATTGAAGTCATCGACTAATTCTCGAACGGTTTTGCCGCCAAAGCTGTCTGATGCGACATGCCAATATTCGATTTCCACCGTTTTACCGCTGTCTGCCGAACTGCTTGTACTGCCACCGCCGCAGCCCGTCAGACTGATTGCTGTCATGACGCCAACAGTTGCGCAAAGTAATGCTTTTTTCCAATTCATATACGATTTGCCTCCTAAATGCTGAATTTCTCGTACGCGCTGTCATCCGCACAAGAATTATTCTTTCTAAAAAGTATATTACGGGATAATTGTAAAGAATCTGTGGGCAAACAACGATTTTCATGTAAAGTTTAATATAAAAAAACGTATCATACAGAATACATTCTGTACAATACGTTTCTTATTTATATCAAAATTGTGATGCCAAATCAATGGCGCGAATCGTCTCATCGGCAGCCGCAGTCTTTTCGCCGTTGCTTTCTTTTTTGCCGCTGTCTTTAGTGCCTTTGACTAAGTCTTCATTCTGTGTGACTTCTTCAGCTTCATCACTGATAACGGCTTTTGCTTCATTGAGCTGATGGTTTTTATTGAGATATGCATCCCGTTTTTCCGGCGGAACGACTTTAATCGTAATTTGTCCGTCGCCCTTGACAATATACGGTGTCGTAATCGACGATTTTGCCTCTTTTTTGGAATCTTCATTCAAAGACCGTTTATCCGGCTTGAGAATATCCTTGCTACCCGTATCCGGTTCTTTGCCACGGATTTTTACTTTTTTGGTTTTCGTGCCGCCGTCATTAATCATGCTAACATTCTGTTCCAGGATTTCAATGACCAAATCATTATTGGCATCTTCTCCTTCGATTTCTTTTTTCAGTTCAGCAAAATCTTTATAATGACGCAGCCGTTCCAAGATTTCATCGGTTAAATTATACCGCTGTTTTTCAATCAAGTACGGCAGGGGAATCACGCCGCCGCCGCGGACTTCCAAAACCATATTGCCGATAGGCTGCTTTTTCGGAACGGTAAAGCTCATAGTCTTTACTTCATCGACACCGTGGTAGGGATGCAGCTTGATTTTAAAATATACGGTGTCTCCAGGACTGACTACAACAGGCGCAGCCGTCGCGTCTACAATACGCGCTGATTTTTTAGCCTGTGTCACGTCGACAGACATATTGATATCCAATACTGGATAATCTATAAATTCATTGTGCTTGAGTATATCCAGGACATTGTATAATTCATCAATGCTTTTTTCATTGATGTTGTCTTCTGAATAATACATATTGTGCCGCGTAATATCTTTATCTCTGCCGTCAGAAGAACGAATTGTATATCGCAGTGTTGCCGTACCGCCGCCGCTGCGGTCAATCGTCTTGTTAACTGTATTATATACCGTCGTTGCCGCCAGCACCGGCGTCAGCTCGTTATCTTCTACGATTTTAACGCGCTTGAGCATATCGGTTCCCGTATCTGTATCGCGCGCCTTGATAATGACTGGTATGCCCGGTGCCAAATACCCGTATCGTCCGGCAATGCCAGCACCGCGGTCCTGACTGATTTTTCCGACTTCGGCTCCGATAGAGCCCAGCTTAAATGAGCTGGACATATTGTTAACTACTGTAAAAATATAGGCATTATGCATAAAGTAATTCATACTGCCCTTTTTTAAAAACGGATGTCCAAACGCTACAATACGGTCGCCGTCTACATACGTAACCGTACCGATTGCTCCCATCGTCATATCTCCGTTGACGAGAGAAGCCGCTACGGAACTGCCGGCTTCCAACGGCTGTACTGTCGTATCCGCTGCAGCCGATGCCGTATCGACTGGCGTAAAATGATACTGCGGCAGTTTGGACTGCATCCAAGATGCTGATAAAGAATCAAAGCCGCCCATCATCAGCGGCGTAGCAATCGGCACTAAAGAAGATTCTCTGGCATTAAACGGCCGGATTTCTTCTTTGGCCGGCACATTCCACAGCTTAATCATATCGCCAATCGGCGTAATCATGCCCAAATGAGACCGCGTAAATCCCCAGCCGTATGCAATCGCGCCGACCAGCTTTCCGTCAATGTATACAGGACTGCCGCTCATGCCTTGGGCAATACCGCCCGTCTGTTCAATAAGCGGGCAAGAAAAATCTGCTAAGATTAAATCGCCGGACGGTCCTTGATTTTTCATCACACCTAAAATTTTCACAGGAAATGTTTCAATTTCATTTCCATGTACTACTGTTTTTGCATATCCTGTCATGCCCTCTTGAATGTCACTGACATTCATAAATTCCTGCGCAAGCGCCGTCATCGTCATGACGCAGCAAACAGCTGTTAAACAAGTACGCACGGCTATACGCCGTAATGCATGCAGCTTACTCATCACATCGATTCCCCTATTTCTCTTCAACTATCAAGACAACGGCTCCCTGCTGTACCTGCGTTCCCGGATGAACAAGCACGTCTTTGACCGTACCTTCAACATCAGCACGTACAGCCGGCATCGGGCCTGCCAGTGATTGTACCGTCATCAGCACATCTCCTGCTTTGACAGGTGTACCTGCAGAGGAAACGCTGACTACATTGCCGCTTAAAACAGATGTATAGGATACATCTGCTGCCAGCACTGCAGATATATTGGCAAACGTAATGGCAAGCACTGCGAATATACAACGTAATTTTTTCATAACGCTTCCCCCTTTTCGTATTTATACATCGTCAAAACTATCTTTTAATCGATCCATTTCTTTTAATGATTTACCGGCCCCGTTGGCTACACACAGCAGCGGTTCATCACATAAATAAGCCGCCATGCCTGTCGTCTGGGATATCAGCTGGTCAAAACCGTCTAACAAAAGGCCGCCGCCTGTCAGGACAATGCCGTGGTCTGCAATATCAGCAGCCAGTTCCGGCGGCGTCTTTTCCAAAATAGAAACAATCGTCCGCAGCACCGTCTGAATCGGTTCTTCCAATGCCTTGCGAATTTCCTGCGAATCTATATCAATGATAGTCGGCAAACCGGTTTCCAAGCTTCTGCCCCGGACATCCGCTGTTAAATTGCGGCCGTCAGGAAGAGCTGTGCCAATCAATATTTTCAATTCTTCAGCCGTATGGCGTCCAATCGTTACATGCTTAATTTTTTCCAAATAGGTAATAATCGCTTCATCAAAGGTATTGCTGCCAATGCGCAGCGATTCACTAATGACAATGCCGCTTAAGCTCAGTACGGCTACATCTGTCGTACCGCCGCCCATATCGACTACCATGGAGCCATTAGAGCTGGCAATATCCAGTCCTGCGCCAATAGCTGCCGCCAAGGGTTCTTCCATAACGACCGTCTTCCGTGCGCCTGCCTGCATCGCCGCTTCCATGACAGCCCTTCGTTCGACATTGGTAACGCTGGACGGCACACAAATAATCACGCGCGGTTTAAAAAATAAGGCATTGCCAATTGCTTTGCGAATAAAATACCGCAGCATATATTCTGTGGCATCGTAATCGGCAATCACGCCGTTCTGCATGGGATGATACGCATCAATATGCTCTGGTGTCCGTTCCAGCATGGCTCGTGCTTCTTTGCCAATTGCAATGACTTTATTCGTATTTTTATCGACAGCAATGACAGCCGGTTCATTGACGACAATACCGCGATTTTTTACATAGACAATAATGTTTGCCGTCCCCAAATCAATGGCAATATCGCTGCCCAGCCAATTTGCCAGAAAAAAAGAATGTGACTTTTTAGTATGCCGTTCTTTTTTCTTAGTTTTCTTCTTCTTCTTCAATATTGACCCGAACAATGTCAGCACCTAGCCTTTGTAATTTTAATACAAGATTATCATAGCCGCGGTCAATGTGGTACAAATAGCCGACCCGCGTTTCTCCTTCGGCAACAAGCCCTGCCATGACCAATGCCGCACCAGCACGAAGGTCTGTCGCATTGACATCGGCCCCTTTCAGCTTGGGAACCCCTTCCACAATAGCACTCCGGCCTTCAATGCGGATTTTGGCACCCATGCGTTTAAATTCATCGACATGCATGAAGCGGTTTTCAAACACGGTTTCCGTAATAACGCTCGTTCCTTCACAAATCGTCGTCAACGCCATAAACTGTGCCTGCATATCCGTCGGAAAACCAGGATACGGCAAGGTCTTAATATCTGCCGGTTTGAGCGGTTTGTGGCCAATAACGCGTATGCCGTCTATTTCTTCCTGTACTTCTGCCCCGACTTCTTTCAATTTGGCAATGAGCGGCTTTAAATGTTCGGACAGGGCATTTTCAACAAATACATTGCCCTGCGTCATCGCCGCGCCAACCATAAACGTGCCGGCTTCAATGCGGTCAGGAATGACGGAATGATTGGCTCCGTGCAGTTCCTTTACGCCTTCAATGCGGATTACATTGGTTCCGGCACCGCGGATATTGGCACCCATACTGTTGAGGTACGTTGCCAAATCAACGATTTCCGGTTCTTCAGCCGCATTTTCCAATACCGTTTTACCTTCAGCCAGCGAAGCGGCCATCAAAATATTTTCAGTAGCGCCAACGCTTGGGAAATCAAGATAAATTTGAGCTCCTTTCAAGCCGTTGGGAACATGGGCTTCAATATCACCGTTTTCCAGGTTGATAACTGCCCCCATTGCTTCAAACGCCTTTAAATGCAAATCAATAGGCCGTGCGCCGATAGAACAGCCGCCAGGCAGGGAAATCTGGGCTTTCCCCTTCCGTGCCAGCAGCGGCCCCATAACAAGGAACGATGCCCGCATGCGGCGAACCAAATCGTACGGTGCAGACGTAGAATCTAAATGACTTGCGTCAATTTCTAAAACACCCTTTTGCGGGTTTTCTATATGCACGCCAAGAGATTGGATGACATCGCAAACCGTGTGCACATCATCCAATTTTGGGATTTCTGTCAATGTACTTTTTGTCGTTCCCAGCATGGATGCGACAATAATCGGCAGGACCGCATTTTTAGCCCCGCTGATGCGAACCGTGCCCTGCAAGGGCTTTCCACCATGAATAACAAGTTTCTCCAATTCTGGTGCCTCCTAATAAAATTGAGTAGTAATGAGATGTATATATAGCATAAAGCGAAAGACAAGGTCCATCTTGCCCATTGTTAGTATATTTACTATCAAGTCATTGTACCATAAAAGAAGGAAAACTAAAAGAGTATACTAAAAAGAATATACTAAAAAGACGTGCTCCAGCACGCCTTTTTAGTATGGTTACTATCTCATGTAAACAACATACATTTATTTTTGTTTCGTAATGATATCGCAGCCCATGTACGGACGGAGAACTTCCGGAATGACGACAGAACCGTCAGCCTGCTGGTAGTTTTCCAAAATAGCGGCTACTGTACGGCCAACAGCAAGGCCAGAGCCGTTTAACGTATGTACGTATTCCGGTTTGGACTTCGTGTCGCGGCGGAACCGGATGTTGGCGCGGCGTGCCTGGAAATCTTCCGTATTGGAGCAGGACGAAATTTCACGGTATTTGCCCTGTGCCGGGAACCATACTTCGACATCAAATGTCTTGGCAGCAGAGAAGCCGATATCGCCCGTGCAGAGGCAAACAACATGATACGGCAGGCCGAGTGCCTTCAAAATATCTTCGGCATTGTTTGTCAATTTATCCAGTTCATCATAGCTGGTTTCCGGTGCTACATATTTGACCATTTCGACTTTATGGAACTGGTGCTGGCGGATAAGGCCCCGCGTATCACGGCCGGCAGAACCGGCTTCGGCGCGGAAACACGGCGTCATGGCCGTGAAGTATATCGGCAGTTTGGCACCGTCGATAATTTCGCCGCGGTAGTAGTTGGTAAGAGGCACTTCCGCTGTCGGAATCATATACATTTCTTCGCCTTCTACATTCAGACGGTACATGTCTTCATAGAATTTAGGCAGCTGGCCCGTGCCGGTCATGGAATCGCGATTGACAATATACGGCGGAATGACTTCTGTATAGCCGTCTTTCTGCGTGTGCTGGTCCAGCATGAAGTTGTATACAGCACGTTCCAGGCGGGCGCCCAGGCCGATATAGTAATAGAAGCGGGCACCCGTTACTTTAGCAGCCCGTTCTGCATCGAGGATACCCAATTTTTCGCCTACATCCCAATGATTGAGCGGCTGGAAGTCAAACTTCGTCGGTTCGCCCCATTTGCGGACTTCCGGATTGTCGCTGTCATCTTTGCCGATAGGAACAGACGGATGGCACATGTTCGGAATCATCAGCTGCATAGCGAGCATGTCTTTTTCTACTTCTTTGACTTCTTTATCCAATACGGCAATATCCCCGCCTAATTGTTTCATGGCAGCGATTTTGTCGTCTGCATTTTCTTTATTGCGTTTTAACTGGCTGATTTCCTGCGTTACCGTATTGCGTTCACTTTTCATTGCTTCTACTTTTTGCAGGAGTTCGCGCCGTTTGCTGTCCAGCGCGACGAATTTATCTACGTCTACGTCTTTGGCATGACGATTTTTAATATTAGCCTTTACTTCTTCTGCATGTTCACGAATAAATTTGGTATCTAACATGATTTTCTTCCTTCCTCAACAGTCTATTTTTAGATAAGCTACTATGTATTATACTCTTTATAGTCCCTTTTGTTCAATACCACTGAACAAATACCCCATATGATTTGTCGAGTTGAGCAAGACAAGACGCCATACGCCGTTTTGGCATTCCAATACATTGATGCAAGTATTGTCCTGCTTAATTTGCCAAAAATGGCTCATATTCAGTCCTAATACATCACAAATAATAGCTTTATTGACAGCATCATGCGCTGCTACCAAAACAGTTTTGCCGTCATATTTCTGCGCGTATTCATCAAACGCCGCGCGGACACGGCGGCGGACATCTTCCAGCGATTCTCCGCCTTTGCCGGGCATCTGCACGAGATGCGGCTGCGTATGCCATTGGTGGAATGCTTCCGGATACGCCGCTTCAATTTCGTCAGCCAGTTTTCCTTCCCAGTCGCCATGATTGATTTCCAGCAGCCGGTCATCTTTGGCAACGGGAATATGATGGAGCTGGGCGCAAAACGAACACGTCATATACGAGCGTTCCAGAGGACTGGAAACAGCCACATCAATCGGCGTATCCTTCAAGCCTTCTGCGACCAAATGTCCCTGCTGCAGGCCCCGTTCGCTCAAATGCGTATCTTCCTGACCCTGATAGCGTCCTTCTATGTTCCACTGTGTTTCGCCGTGGCGAATGAGTATAATCCGTACCATGGTTGCCTCCTGTTAGTGAATATCGCAGTGAATCAGCTTCATATCAATAATGCCGTTGATAGAACGAAGCTTGAGCATAATATCATTGGGAATATCATCCTGCACAGCAATGGCCATGATATTGTTGCCTGTCTTCGTCATCCGACCAACCTGCATGCCCGTAATATTGATGTGAGCCTGACCCAAAATCGTAGAAATCTGACCAATCATGTTTGGCTGGTCTACATGCGGAGCCAAGAGGAGATAGCCTTCCGGCGTAAAGTCTACACGGTATTCATCAATCTGAACGATTTTAGCTTCTGTCTTGTTAAAGAGCATGCCTACCAAAGAGTGTTCGCCTTTCGACGTTTTGATACGTACGGTTACGGCATCGACAAAAGTGCCGCTG
The DNA here is from genome assembly GCA_002431345.1 of Megasphaera sp. UBA5897. GTDB lineage: Bacteria > Bacillota > Negativicutes > Veillonellales > Megasphaeraceae > Megasphaera. Next base: position 23,507 of record DJEN01000030.1, read on the forward strand.
TCATGGGATTTAATTTCTTTGACAGCAATATGGCGGGATTTGGCAACTTCACTGGCATTGACAAAATTGACCGAATCCTGAAGGATAGGATTGAGAGCCCCTTTAAGGACTGCTGTTGTCAAAAGCCGTGTTTCTGTATCAGCCAGTTCACCTGTATATTCAACCTGGATTTCCCGCATCGGCGCATCTGCCAAATATACGCCCAAGTTCCCCATGCGTTCCATCAAATCAAAATACGGATGGATGACATTATAAACATTTTGCGGAATAGGAGCCATGTTGACAGCCGTGGGAACCGGTTCGCCATTCAGTGCTGCCATGACCCCTTCGGCAACGTCTACAGATACGCCGATTTGCGCTTCTACTGTCGAGGCGCCGAGGTGCGGCGTAATAACCACATTATCCAAACCAATGAACGGGTTGATGTCTTTCGTCAGCGGTTCTGTCGGGAATACATCAATAGCTGCACCGGCTACATGACCGGTTTTCAACGCTTCTGCCAATGCCTGAATGTCGAGTACCGCACCGCGGGATACGTTGATGACGCGGACGCCGTCTTTCATTTTGGCAATTTCTTCTTTGCCAATCATGCCGCGTGTTTCTTTGGTCAGCGGCGTATGCATCGTAATGTAATCCGATGTTTTTAACAACGTATCCAAATCGACCGATTCTACACCAAGCTGTTTAAACCGTTCTTCCGGAATATACGGGTCGTAGCCGATCGTTTTCATTTCCATTGCCTGCATGCGTTTGGCAATCCGCGAGCCAATGCGGCCGACGCCGATAATGCCGATCGTTTTGTCTTTGAGCTGAATACCTGTAAATCTGCTGCGGTCCCATTCACCGGCCATCAGGGAATTGTGCGCCTGCGGGATATGGCGGGTAATCGCCATAATCATGGCACAGGTATGTTCCGTTGCAGCCATCGTATTAGCTGTTGGTGTATTAACAACGACAATGCCCCGTTCTGTGGCTTTTTTAATATCAATGCTGTCTACGCCGACACCGGCCCGGCCGACAACTTTTAACTTTTTAGCCGCATCAATTACTTTTTCTGTTACGTGCGTCATGGAGCGGGTAATCAGCCCGTCATATTCACCAATGCAGGCAACTAATCCGTCTTCATCCAAATTTTTCTTCACATCGACTTCATAGCCGTGCTGCCGTAATAATTCTACACCCTTAACCGATACGTCATCGCTAACTAAAATTTTCATTGTGTATTCCCCCTAAACGCTGTCGCGTAATCTCTCTTTATAAATCAGCAGATAGTTTTGATGTCTGTATAATATACTCATAAACTATAGTAGATATTGTCTATGCAGCAATTAATGCTGTTTTTGAAAGGCTTTCATAAATGCTGCCAATGCCGCGCACCCTTCTTCCGTCACGGCATTATACAAAGAAGCCCGGCAGCCGCCAACAGACCGGTGGCCTTTGACGCCAATCAAATCCTGCGCCGCTGCCTGCGTTACAAATTCTTTTTCCAGTTCCGGCGTCGCCAAATTAAAGGTTACGTTCATCAGGCTGCGCGAATCTTTTCGGGCATGTCCTTTATAAAAGCCCTGGCTTTCGTCAATCACACGGTAAATCATATCTGCTTTCACTTGATTGCGGCGGTGCATCGCTGCCAAACCGCCGTGGTCATCGAGCCAATGCGCTACTTTATTGACAAAATAAATATCAAATACCGGCGGCGTATTATACGTCGAATCATGGTCAACAAAGGTCTTGTACTGCAGCATCAGCGGCAGTTTGTCGTTGGCTTTTTGTAAAAATTCATCTTTAATAATCGCTACGACTACGCCGGCAGGCCCCACATTTTTTTGTGCCCCTGCGTATATAAGATCAAACTGCTGCACATCGACAGGCCGGCTCAAAAAGTCGCTGGACATATCACAAATAACCGGAATATCAAACGTAGGAAATGTCTGCCATTCTGTGCCGTGAATGGTATTGTTCGATGTCATGTACACATAGTCCGTATCCGGCTGTACAACAAAATCCTTTTGGGAAGGTATATATGTAAAGTGGTCTTCTTTACTCGACGCAATTTCATACGTCTTTCCAAAAAACTGTGCCGCTTTCATCGCTTTGTCAGACCAGACACCCGTATTAATATAGCCGCCTTTTTTCTTCAGGAAATTTGCAGCATGCATGACAAACTGCATGCTGCCGCCGCCTTGTATAAAGACAACATGATAGCCTTCCGGCACCTGCAGGAGTTTTTTCAATGTCGCTACGGTGTCATCCTGCATTTCCTGATAAGCAGCACTGCGGTGACTAATTTCAACAATACTCATTCCCGTATGGTTGAAATCCAAAAATTCACGCTGAACTTCCTGCAAAACTTCCAGCGGCATAGCCGACGGACCTGCATTAAAGTTGTACACTCGTTTCATACGTTACACCTCTCACTCACCAAGGAGCCGCAGGGAAAGCTCTCTTGCTAAAAAAATCAATTACCATAATAAAAAAACTCCCGTCCCCTAAAGGGACGAGAGTATATTCCCGCGTTGCCACCCAACTTGCCTTTCGGCCAACTTGTACCGCTATACCGGGCGTACCCGTCAAATTCATCATTTGCAGCTCCAGAGCGGAACGCCTTACTGTCTTACTGCCTCACACCAACCGGCAGCTCTCTGCAAAGACAACTATAAGTTGCTTCTCTTTCATCGCCTTTAAAATATTGAGTTTATTATAAACACGTTTGTCCAATATGTCAAGACATATTCATAGCCGTACATATATCATTTTTATGTCTTTTAATTGCATTTGCTCCATCCGCAATTTTTACATGTATTACAACCACCTTCAAATACCAGCGGTTCGCCGCACTGCGGACAAAACATCGAATCAGCCGTTACTTTTTTATCTGCCTTCGGATATGCAGGCATTTTTTTTACAGGAAGATTTCCATTGGCAACAGATGAAACCTGTTTCAGCTCTTCCTGTACTTCTGTGTACATATCTAGAAGCGCGTTGCCTACAGCCATGGGGCAACAAGAGCCTTTACTCGTATCTCCCCGTGTAGCCCGCCGCACGGAATAAGATGGACAATTTCCTGTCGAATTGAGCTGATCCACAATAGTATAAATATCAAGTCCCGCCCGAGCACTAATGGATATCATACGTGATAAGCCAATCATAAAATTATTGCAGCCACCTGTTGAGCCTTTGCTCAAATACGTTTCCAGTAAAGCTCCCGTTTCCGGATCAAAAAATGCCATACAATGCAAACTGCCGCATCCCGTAATCAATTTTCGTTTCTTACCAATAACATTATCATCAATAGAAACAATTTCTCCACGTTCCAGTCCTTCACCGGCAGTAGGTACTGCTTTTTCTTCCACGTGTGTCGTTAAAATACCGGCACGCTTACAACCATCACGGAACAAAGTCAGCCCTTTGCAACCTTTTTCGTAGGCCAGCATATATAATTTTTCCGTATCTTCTACAGTAAAACTATTGGGAACATTGACAGTTGAGCTAATAGACGCATCAATATGCTGCTGCCATGCTGACTGCATCGCAATTCGCTGATGGTAATCCAACGTTAAAGCTGTCACAAAATATGGCGGTAAGTTTGCATCATCCTTAATACCGTGTGCCTTCATATATGCTTCAACAATCGGCGTGTAGACTTTGTAATATACATCGGTGCCATGAAGTGATTCTGTTTTTCGTTCATAAAAATTAGCATAAATCGGTTCAATACCACCGGATATGCCCAGCATCGTAGACAACGTCCCTGTTGGTGCTATGGTCAACAGTTGAGAATTGCGCAAGCCGTACTGTTTTACAAGGTTCGCTGTTTTTTCCGTTGTATTGGCTTTAAAATACGGCGTTGCCATGATTTCATCGATATGACAATTGGCAAAAGCACCCCGCTCTGACGCTAACATGGCAGAGGCTGCAATCGCTGTGTCAGCCATAGCAAACCCAATTTGATGACACAATGTAACGGCTTTTTCACTGCCATAGGTAATGCCTAGTTTAATCAGCATATCGCCAAGGCCCATAATACCTAATCCAATTTGCCGCCAAGCCTGTACAGAATCACGCTGTTCCTTGAGAGGATGCAGCGGTAACCCTTCATCCAACACATCGTTCAATGCCCGAACAGCCGCAGTAACGCATCGTTTAAACTCATCCATATCAAATGTTGCCTGCGCTGTACATGGCTGCTGCACAAAATTAGCCAAATTCATGCTGCCAAGTAAACAGGAACCTCCCGCCGGCAACGGTTCTTCTGCACACGGATTGACACCGGAAAAGGTAAATTCTTTTGTATTTGCCAACAAATTCCACGAAGAAATACGATCCCAAAACAGAGCACCCGGTTCACCATAATCCCAGTTCGTTTCTGCGACAAGGTGAAATACATCGGCCGCATTTACCAAACTTTCTATCACTTGGCCTGTTTCTTTACGCGTATAATGCAGCCGAAACTGCTGACGATGTTTCACAGCTTCCATAAATTCGTTACTCAAGCGAATCGAAATATTGGCCTTGGTCACTTTGTTTAAATCCGTTTTCAATTTGATAAAATCCAACACATCCGGATGCGCACAGTCAATCGAAATCATCAGCGCACCGCGGCGGCCATTTTGTCCAATCAATTCTGTTACCAGAGAGTACAATGTCATAAATGAAATAGACCCGCTCGTTTCTTTTGCCGCATTATTAATGCGAGCTCCTTTCGGGCTTAATTTAGATATATCAATACCACAACCGCCGCCATAGCTATACGTACGTGCTAACTTACCAGCCCGGTCAAAAATGCTTTCAATATTGTCGTCCGGCGGCGTAATCACATAACAGTTGGATAAGGTAATTTTCTTTCCCTCATATTCCAATCCCCGATTGGCTAAAATACGTCCGCCAAATAAAAACTTTTTTTCCCGAATCAGTTTTGCTGTTTCTGTATCGTGCCCGCTTACTCGTTCAATCCAATGGTCAAATGTTTCTCCATTATTGCAGTATTTATTTTTCCAAATATCCATGCCGAGCTGGTTGTCTTTTCCCAGCCATTCAGCTTCATTCATGTTCGTACCTCCGTTTTGCATATACTATATATTGTATGTTTATTTTGTATGTATAGCATATTATGTATTTCCGTGTTTAATCATAACACATTCTTACATTACGTCAAGGCAATACGCTATTCTGATTGGACATGACGATTTCGTAAAAAACGGGTAACAACACGATGATATGCATCGGTATCTGTTTCAATACCGACGGCATGAGGTGAATGGGTAAAGATATAGATATGTTTATCTTGACTGCCGCAATGTTCATACAAATCCTGCACAGTTTGAACTGGTACTAGTTTATCTTTACCACCATGCAAAAATAATATTGGTGCTTTAATAAACCGAACTGCCTGGGCCGGTTCAATATTAGCCACTAACTTATGGGTATGAAACAGCATCGCCGCTTGAAAAAATGGATCAAGAATATTATAGCCCCAGACAACTCGTTCATCCCTGGCTGCCTGCCGCAGTTTTTCCCGTCCCAAGGCAATGATGTTTCCGTACGAACTGTCCGCTACAACGAAGGACAAAGAATCACCGCGGTCACTTCCTGCATACAGCAGAGCCATCGCAGCTCCCAATGAAATGCCGTGCAGCCCAATTTTCATAGCACCGTCTTTTTCATGCAGCCATTGTACCCACTGCGTCAAATCGTCCACTTCGCTCAATCCCCAGTCCGTATGCTCACCGCCGCTTTCACCATGGCCCCGCTGGTCAATAAGCAGTACGTTATATCCTAAATTCCGATATATAGACACATAGGGCAGACACATCATGCGGTTTTGATAGAGCCCATGCAGCAAAATCACGGTCTGATGCGAACCCCGTGTATCTGCAATATACGTTCCCCGCAGCATCGTTCCGTCTGTACCGTTGACGCGCACAGGTTCCCAATCCCGTTCTTTTTCCAGCTGTCGCATTTGTTTGACATCATGGCTGTGATTTTCAATTCCCAGCACCGTATCCCATGGTGCCGTACGAAATTCCTCAAACGCCATATTGCCAATAAAACAGCCTGCAGCCACTCCCAAAACCAGCAGAAAAATACATCCTTTTCCTAACCACCGCAGCATTGTATTATCTCCCTTTTTCTGTAGTATCCTTCTGTTAGTATAGCCCCTGCAGTATCCTCTAAGTCAAGAGACGGCCGCATAAAGTTTTTTTCTGGCATGCGCTGCCGCTTTGTACAACAGCCATTTTTTATTTGCACAGTACAATCGATTCGCCATCATCAGGCACATGAATATCGCCTGCATAATACAGGGATGCCTCTTTTGCATACTGCGTTTTTCTCGTCGGCAGCGTTTTGTCTTCCGTATGATATAAAATAACATGTTTGGCCTGCAGCTGTGCCGCTGTTTCTGCTGCATCTTTTACAGTGCTGTGATGTTTTTCATAGGGATGAAAGACGTCTTTTTGCTGATACAGGCAAAAAGCTTCTTCCAACAGCCAATCTGCCCGCCAGGCATACGGGCGGCACCGTTCGTTGTACGGTTCATCACCTAAGCAAGTCAGCCGCATCCCGTCAGAAAACTGCAGCTCATAGCCAAACTGTTTCGCCTTTGTAGAAGCAATATCAAACGCAGTTAAGGTCATATCCAAAAACGTTCTCTTCTCCCCATCCTGCACCTCGTCCAAACAAATGCGAGTGCCCACATACGAAAAATCTTTTTTCTTGAGCATCATTTCACACATAACAAGAAGCATATGCTTCACTGCATCATGACAATAAATGTGAAAATCGCCTTCATAGCGTCCTGCCGCCATCAAAGACGCAATCTTGCGAATGACCCAGACAACGCCTAAAACATGGTCCGTATGCCCATGTGTAACAAACATATGATGGAATGCATCATACTGCACGCCGGCATCTTCCAAGCAGCGCAAAATCGTATTGCCGCCGCCGGCATCCGTCAAAAACCATCCTTTTTCTGTATGAATCAAAAAACAAGTATTATAGCACCGCGTCACCATCGCATTTCCTGTACCCAGCATATGTATCGTTCGCAACGTATTCAACACCTTTCATTTGATATGCAGATATAGAAAAATCCCTTCCGTTCTAAAAGAAGGGATTTTTACCGCCCATATTATTTTATTTCTTCCCGCAGAACCACTCGTTCTGCCCCGTCTATTTCGCGAAGCTGGACAGAAATATCCTCCCGCCGGGACGTAGGTACGTTTTTTCCTACGTAATCTGCCCGAATCGGTAGTTCCCGATGCCCTCTGTCCACGAGGACTGCCAATTCAATAAACCGCGGCCGTCCCAATGCCATAATCGCATTGAGAGCCGAACGAACCGTCCGGCCGGTAAATAAAACATCATCGACCAAAATAACGATTTTGCCATCGGCATCAAATGCCCGGTCTTCACTGCCAACCGTATTGATATGGCTTTTCTTCCCATCATCACGATACGCAGATATATCCAAATCATACACGGGAATATCACAGCCTTCAATAGCCGTAAGTTCAGCAGCCAGCCGTTTCGCCATCGGTACGCCGCGCGTATGAATCCCCACAAGGACTGTATTGTCCAATCCCTTATTGCGTTCAATAATTTCATGGGCAATGCGGCGGATAGCCCGGCTGATTGCTTTTTCATCCATCAATATATTTTTATCTTTCCACATGGCGTACACCTCGTTTAACGGCGTTCTTCAGCCTGCTGCAGGCACTCCAGGAAATCTGCCGGGGCCGGTGCTTCAAAATGCATGGCTTCTCCCGTAATGGGATGTACTAAATCCAGGCAGTGTGAATGAAGTGCCTGTCCGGCAATCGGAAAATTATCTTTTTTATATCCGTACAGCGGGTCATTGACAACAGGATGGTTGATGTAAGCCATATGCACGCGAATTTGATGCGTCCGGCCTGTTTCCAGCTTACATTCAATCCATGTATACATGCCGTAGCGTTTGACAACGCGAAAATGCGTCACGGCATCACGGCCGCCTTTAAACGTCACTGCCATTTTAATGCGGTCTTTGGCGTGGCGGCCAATAGGGGCATCGACAATCCCCCGTTCTTCCGTAATATTGCCATGTACCAGCGCCCAATACGTCCGGCGCGCCGTATGCGCTTTGATCTGAGCTGCCAGTCCGCGGTGCGCTTCGTCGGTCTTAGCGGCTACCATGACACCGGACGTGTCTTTATCCAGACGATGGACAATTCCCGGCCGAATGACGCCATTAATGCCCGACAATTCTCCTTTGCAGTGATACAGCAGCGCATTGACCAGCGTCCCGTTTGGATTGCCTGCAGCAGGGTGTACTACCATGCCTCGTGCTTTATTGATGACAATGATGTCTTTATCTTCATAAATCACATCAAGAGGAATATTTTCAGCTTCTGCCTTTGTTTCTTCAGCAGGTTCCTGAAACTGCACACGTATATTGTCATTTACTTTTAAACGGTGATTGGCCTTAGCTTCTTTTCCGTTCACCCATACGTCGCCCTGCTGCACGATTTGCTGCGCAAAACTCCTCGACAATGACAGCATTTTTACTAAATACACGTCTAATCGCGTTCCCGCATCCTCTTCCATTACGTGCCATTCTTTTTCATTCATATCGTATACCCTCATTTATCTGATATATGAGTCCAGCTATACCATAACAACAGGCACACGCCGACAACAATACCAATATCCGCAATATTAAAAACAGGCCAAACCCTAAAATCAAAAAAATCAATTACAGCGCCGCGCACGCCTCGATCCAGCGCGTTGCCTACAGCGCCGCCCAGCAGCATGCCCGTCCCCAACTGTACCAGCCAATGAGACGGCAGTTTTTTGTGAAAAATGCCGTACAGCCCCAGCAGCAATGCCGCAATACACAGAAACAGCCAGCGCTGATTTTCCAAAATGCCAAAGGCCGCGCCTCGGTTTAAAATATATGTAATATGAAAAAAGCCCGGAATAACCGGAATCGATTCATGAAGCATCATCCATTCCTGAACAGCGGTTTTACTGCCTTGATCCAGGAGTATGGTAAGCAACGCTATCCATACAACTTGCACAAAAACCTCCTGATACACCTAGATTTGTGTATATATTTTATATAATGAAACAAATGTATCGTATCACATAACTCTGTAAAATTCAAATAAAAAAGGAGACATATACATGTCTCCTTTTTTATCTTATAACTTAAGGTGCTATTATTCAGCAGAGATAGCACCAGTAGGACATACGGATTCGCAAGAACCGCAATCGATGCAGGAATCAGTTACAACGTATTTAGCGTCGCCTTCTTCGATAGCGCCAACAGGACAAGCACCTGCGCAAGCACCGCATTTTACGCATTCATCAGAAATAACATGCATGTTTTTCACCTCCAACTATATATCTCTCTGGGGACTAACTCCCCACGTCTTTTTCATTATTACACGAATATCTAAAAATGTCAATGAATACCGATTGAGTAAAGATATAGGTATTTACTGTCTTTATGTGCTTTATAAAAAATTTATATTTGGTTTTTAAAAAAAAGAAAAGAGCCAGCGAGGGGAGCCGACTCTTTCCAAAATCTTAAGATACCATCGGGGGAAGATAATATCTTAAATCGTCGAAGAAATAAGATAGGGGTGTTCGAGGGGTATATGAACAACTTAAATCTTCAACTGTTGTAGATGATCTCTTCTACATATAATATATTACCATATTAATGCAAAAAGTAAATCCTTATTTTGATTAAAATTGAATAAAATTAGTACAATGCTATACGAAAAACGGCATCATACAGAGAAAAACCTGCTCACCTATGCCAAGACAGGAAGCAGGTTTTTCTTTATGCTGAAAATCAGCCTTGATGATATTCTACACCCATAGCTCCTTTGGGATGTTTCCAGCTCTTAACACCTTTACCGCCGGAAATAACGCGGCATGTACCGCATTCCAGACAGCCTTCATGATTAAATACGAGCTGTCCGTCTGTATATTTATATAATTCTGCCGGGCAAGCCATGACTAACCGTTTAATTTCTGCTTCATCATGGTAATCTTCATTAATCTGAATATGGGATTCGTGTTCATCTGTCGTGAACTTTACGACGCCCAATTTATCATCTACGCTCATCTTTGCCATGTTACATCGCCTCCCAAGCTTTCTTACCTAATCCAAAGAGTCCATTCAGGCCGCCATTATTGGCAAGAACCGTCAAGGCAATCATCGGCAAAGCAACCGGTGCGCTGCCGTCTACTTTATAAACCATGCCTGCAAATTCATCGGCCATCTTCGGTACATCGTTAAAGATAATATGGTCTTCCAAGAGACCCGGCAAGTTCTGATACTGTTTCATCAGTTTCATGATAAAGCTTTCATCCAGCATCTGTTTGTAGCAAGACAAGCTGGCTGCAGAGAAATCTTCCCGTGCTTTTGCTTTGATAACAGCTTCACCGGCAAGACGGCCCGATTCAATAGCCAGATCCATGCCGCGGACTGTATATCCCAAGTTGACAACCATCGCAGCTGCATCACCGGCAATAATAACACCGTCACGAACCAGTTCCGGCATCATTTTCAAGCCGCCTTCTGTAACAAGATGCGCAGAATATTCTTTCAACTTGCCGCCTTTGACAAACGGGGCAATCGAAGGATGGGCTTTCATCCGTTCGACCATGTCCGGCACGCTGACATCCACACGGCCAATATCACTAATAGTCGTAACAATACCTAAGGACAAGGTATCTTTGTTGGTATAAATGAAACCGCCGCCAAGGTTGCCGCCTGTCGGGTCGCCGGCAATCATCCAGGCTGCCCCATCGCTGCCGGAAAGGCCGAAGCGTTCGTTAATGACATCTTCACCCAGTTCAATTACTTCTTTAACGCCAACAGCAACATCCTTCGGATCCAATTCCTGTTTCATACCCAGCTGCTGTGCTAAGAGGGAATTGACGCCATCTGCCAAAATAACGACGTCAGCATCAAATTCTTCACCGGCACACATAACGCCAATTACTTTGCCGTCTTCAACGACTACTTCATCAACAAGGAATCCTTCTGTCAGCATTACGCCTGCTTCTTCCGCTTTATCAGCCAGCCATTTATCAAATTTAGACCGTAATACAGAGTACGATGGATATTTCAAATTCTGCAGTTTGTCAGAGCTGTATTGGAAACTGAGTGCTCCTGCTTCTGTCATCAAAGACAAGCGTTCCTGCGTAATTTTACGTTCAATCGGTGCTTCTTCTGCAAAGTTAGGGATTAATTTTTCCAAGCTGTGCCCATAAATACGGCCGCCGCTGGAGTTTTTGGAACCGCAGAACTTACCGCGCTCCACCAACATGACATCTAGTCCCGCTCTAGCCATGGTCAGGGCTGCTGCACAACCAGCTAAACCGCCGCCAACTACGATGGCATCAAATTTTTCTTCACTACTCATGTTCTTACCCTCCTTAACCATACGGTTGGTATTCTGAATCTATTCCAGTAACCGTTAGTTGTATCGTAACGTATTATCATCGTATATTGCTGTCTATCCGCTTATGGGCTTTCTTCCTTTATGAAGCACACAAGCTCCAAACATATGACTTTTCAGCGTTCGTTCTACCAAGCCTGCTTTGCCAAACAAGTCCAGCAGTTCTTTTTTTCGCAAAAATGCTTTCGTAGACTGCCACAGCCATACATACTCTTTGCGATGGCGAAATCCTCCGCCCAAAACCGGCATAATGCCTCGAAAATACACGGCATAAAACGGCCGTATCCACGGAGAATCCGGGACAAATGAATCCAAGCAGTATACCCATCCTCCCGGACGGACTACCCGTCTCATTTCCTGCAGTACATCCAAGTAACTGGCCGTATTGCGAAGGCCAAAAGAAATACATGCTGCCGCAAACGTATTGTCAGCAAAAGGCAGGTGCATCGCATCGCCTATCTGCCAAGATATATTGGCAAGGCGGCCGCTTTTCTTTTCGGCAGCTTCCAACATAGCCGGAGAAAAGTCTATGCCCACGACGCGGACTGCGCTGCAGGACTTTGCCAACGCGATGGCTATGTCACCGGTACCGCAGCAAACATCCAGTACGCTGTCTCCCTGCGCCGTCTTGGCAGATACTTCCTGTACGAGCTCTTTTTTCCAACGTTTTTCCAGTCCCAGACTGATACGCTCATTTGCTTTATCATATGAACCGGAAATTTCTTGAAAAACATGATATACTTTTTCTCGTTTTGAATTATCAGCCATCTCAAACACCGCCTTTTAGCAGTGCGGCAGCCCAGGCCAGCAAGTACGCGCCATTTCCTATGACATTTGCCTTGGCAATGCCTTTCATCTGTGCTACCCGCACAGGCGCCGTCAACGAAGAATGAAGCAGCCAGGCAACATTTTTTCTTGCCGCAGCTATAAGACATATGGGACTGATAAGTCCCCACACCCCAACATACCATACAGGCAGTACGCTGATTGCCAGCATCCAAACCCATATCATGCAGCGGTATATCCGCACGGCGTTCTGATGGCCAACAACAGCTGGTAATGTATGCCGTCCGGCTTTCCTGTCTTTTTCGATGTCACAGGTATTGTTCGTCATCATAATCAAGCCAATGCCGATAATCAGCGGGACTGCCGGCAGCAGAATAGCAAAATCAAACTGATTGCTCACTGCTGCCACAATCCCCATGGGAATTAAACCGCCCATTACAAATCCGGAAACGAATTCGCCAATCGGTATATACGAAATAGGTACTGCGCCGCCGGAATAAGTCCAAACGACAAGACTGCCTATACCTCCGATGACCAGCGGTGCCCACCCGGAAGTGAGCAGCACCGGCAGCGCCAGCAGACCGGACGCACCAAGATATGCCAAACCGAGCAGCAGCGCATGTTTCGGATTGATATGTTCATATACCAATACGGCATCGCTGACTTCTACATAGTCATCAGCACAGTCTGTACCTTTTATAAAATCAAAATAGTCGTTCAATGTATTCACTGCCGACTGCATCAGCACGCACGCCAACATCAGCAGGACTGCTGCAGCCGTCGTTATAGGATATCCGTAATACAGGCAGTACATCTCACCAAAAGCAGCTGGATAGACAGACGCTATCCATGACGGCGGTGCTGCCAGACGCAGAGCCATTCCAGGTGTCAGTCTGTGAAATGATTTCATTAGACTGCCCCCAGCTTGCGAATCAGCTTCAACAGCTGGTCTGACACATCGTTATCGGATAATTCCTGCAAAATCCATTCTGCCTTGCTTTGATACGCATGAATCTGCTTCCAAGCTCCATCCATGCCGCCCAATGATTCTACGACATCCTCCATGTGATGAATATCTTTGGCACTGAGCGTTCCTTCAGCACTGCATTTCATAAACGGCTCCAGTGCCTCCCTGCCGCCAGGCTGCTGCAGCGCAATCAAAACAGGCAGGGTATAGATTCCTTCTTTAAAATCCTGATGGGCACTTTTTCCAATAAGCACGCTGTCTGAAAAATCGAGCAAATCGTCCCGCATTTGGAACATGTACCCCAGACATTCGCCAAAAGATTCCAGCAGCGAAATCACGCGTTCACTGCAGCCGCCTTCCATGGCTCCAATACGGCAGCATGCCATAAATAAGGCAACCGTTTTGCCGTGAATATTCTGCAGATATTCAGGTATTGTCACGTCTTTTCGATAGCGGCACATCGCCTGGCCAATTTCGCCGGCACACATTTCCTCTACCGTTTTCGTTAGTACAATACCGGCCCGGTTCAGCCCTTCCTGCATCAAATAATAACTGATGCGGCTCATGAGAAAATCACCGGCATACACTGCCGCACTTTTGCCATACTTACTTTGAATGGACGGCTTGCCGCGGCGGAAAGGTGCTTCATCAACGACGTCATCATGAATCAGTGATGCGAGATGGGTCATTTCAACGATAGCAGCCAGTTGATACAATCGTTCATTTCTTTCCGACGCTCCAGCACCATAGGCAGCTGCCATAAGCAGCAGACGGGGCCGTATCATTTTGCCTCGCGACGAGGTCGCATCGCGCAGTACCGCGCCTGTTTTGGTACCTCCAAATGAATGGGCCGTAAACTGCTCTATATAGGTTTTTACTTTTAGAATCTGCTCGTCACTGATTTTGGCAAAATACTTCGGCATACATTTCCGAGCACAGTTTTCTAATACCATCTGTTTCATCATTCATAAGCACCTTTCCGGCTACATAGCAGTTACTGGTTAGGTCTCTTTTCCACCAAAATTTGAGCTGTATGTTTGACCTGGATATTGTTTAAGCCGCGTGCATCCAGTCCGCCGCGAATCTGCAGAAGGCAGCCCGGGCAGTCCACTGCGACGACATCTGCACCGGAAGCAACGACATTGTCGATTTTTTCTTCCAAAATCGGAGCAGACATTTCAGGGAATTTAACGGAGTAAGAACCGCCAAAACCGCAGCATTTATCACAGTTGTTCATTTCAACCAATTCAACGCCTTTGGTTCCTTCCAAAAGTTCACGCTGTTCTTTGTAAACACCCATAAACCGTTTCATATGGCAGGAATCATGATATGTAATCTTCACAGGAACACCGTCGCCGTTATCCGGAAGTCCGCCAAGCATCGACAACAGTTTGGAGAAGTCAAATGTCTTGTTGCATAATGTTTCTGCTTTCTTATACATTTCCGGATCGTCTTCAAACATGTCTTTATAATCACGAAGGGCATGCGTGCAAGTCGGGCAGGCAGAAACAATATAGTCGTAGTCTTCTGCGTGCATAGCTTCTATATTCATTACAGCCGCTTTCTTCGCATTTTCTACATCGCCCATGTACGTTGCCGGAGCACCGCAGCATGCTTGTCCAAGCGGCATTTCTACCGTATATCCAGCCATATTGAGGGCTTTGACAACTGCTGTTGCAATATCAACATAGACAAAATCAAGCAGACAGCCCGTAAAGATAGCAATCTTGCCTTTCGGATTTGGCACATTTTGCTGAATCGTCGGCAGTATATCGCGGAACGGCTGCGGAGCTACGCTCGGCAGACTGCGGCCGGCTGTCAAACCGGACAAGAACATCGGCAGATGACGAATCATCGGCTGGCCTTTTGTAATCATGCCTTGTGCTACCGATGCAATGCGCAGCATCGAATGGAACAAATGACGGTCTGCAACTGTATCCAAGCAGAATTTATGAACCGGATTCAAGCCGTCTTCCTGTGCATATTTGGTACGCAGTTTCAAAATCATATTGGAAATCGGCAGTTTGCCGCCGCAGACAGTGTTGCAGGTACCGCACTGGAGACAGATATTCTGGATATCTTTACCGCGTTCACGACTGTTGAGGAATGATGTCAGCAGTGTGCCAATGCCGCCGGTATAAATGCTGCCGCCGTATACATGGCCGCCTACCAAGCGGAATGCAGGACATACATTCAAGCAGGCTGCGCAGCGGATACAGCAGAAAATATCTTTATAATCTTCGCTTTCCATAATCTTGCGGCGTTCCGGTGTATCCAAAATGATAATATGGAAATCTTTTTGTTCTTTTGTATCATTTTCCGGATCGGTAACTACATTGGATGCGCCTGTATAGAACGACAAGTACGTCGTAATATTCTGGGCCGTGCCGTTACGTGGGAGTACTTTGAAAATGTAGCGGATATCGCTCATCTTAGAGACAAATTTTTCAATACCGAAGATGTATAAATGCATCTTTGGTAAAGTACCAACCATACGGCCATTGCCTTCATTCGTCATCGTAATGACAGTACCGGTTTCAGCTACTGCTACGTTGGCACCGGAAACACCCATTTCAGCCGTCAAGAACTTGGGACGCATAACGCGGCGGGATGTCTTGACTTCCTTGGAGATAATCGGTTCTTCTTTTTCTTTCGTATACGACGTAAAGAGATCGGCAACATCTTCCTTGGAATAATGAATAGCCGGCATAACCATATGGGACGGTGTATCACCGGCAATGGAGTTAATAAATTCACCCAAGTCCGTTTCCTGCGCGGTAATACCGTTTTTTTCAAAATTCTGGTTGAAATGCATTTCTTCTGATGCCATGGATTTGGATTTGACAGCTAATTTTACATTGTTGTCTTTAGCCAGTTTCAAGGCATAATCCATTGCTTCTTCCGGCGAATGAGCTACAAATACATGCGCACCGTTTGCTTCTGCATTTTTAATGAATTCTGCCATAACTTCATCCAAATGTTCACGCGCATATGTTTTTACTTCATGCACCTTTTCACGCAGTGCTTCGAAGTCATATCCTTTATATACTTTTTCACGATTTCCCGGATATGCTGTCGTAAAATTTTTCAACGCTTTTTGCAGCGGCGCATTATCCATGGCACGTTCAATTTCCTGCTTTAGTAATTCATTGGACATGTGCTGTTCCCTCCCTTACTCATCTTCAACAACAATTACCGAATACTGGCGAGGACCATGAACGCCTACTGTACCAACGCATTCAATATCGGCAGTACGGCTCGGGCCAGTAATAATGCCGGCAAATTTCGGGAATGGTTTGGTATCTGCCATAATGTCAATCATCGTATCAAAATTATCTACAATCTGCGATAATTTGACAATGCCGACATATACATCAGCAACTGTTTCAACAATACGGTTGTCGATATTGTCTTTCATCTGAACTAACGACCCCAGATTGGCAATGCCATAATCCGCTTCCGTTACGCCGCCTTTGTCATCAGGCGCATTTTTGCGGATGTGATCCGTATCCACTTTGATGCCGGCTTTCTGCAGCGCATCGACAGCACCTGCTTCCTTCAGAAGCGCCGTTTCAACAATAGCGACATCTTGTGTGTCCTTTTCTTGGAAAATTTTGACGAGAGCAGCACCTAAGTCTGCTTTTTTAGCCAGGTAACATTCGCCTGCTACGCTGGTTAATCCCTTTTGGAACGTTTCGTACAATTCTGCTTTTTCCATTTTCACACCTCTTTACATGTAATTTAAAAAATTTCATGAATTCTTGCGATACTTTAAAGTACTAACATTAGTATAGCAATTCAGATAATTTATACAAGATGCCTATGGTAAATATGTAATATCATTTATGAAAGCACTGGTATATTACTATACGGAATATGCATATATGTTGCTTTTCCATAATTCATGTATTGACATTTTATTATGAATAAAGTTAATATGAGTTTTATCACAAATCGGCTATTTTCCTAACATTTTACAAATTATTATCGTTAAGCATTCCTTTTTATCATTACATTTAATTTTATTTTATATGAGAAAATAAGATAGTGAAGTATAGTTTTGCTTAGTTTTCTTAATGATTTATTTTATCATTTTCTTTATTTTTACTTATACTACGATTGTCGTATATTATGAATTTTTATGCGTTTAAAATCCATGATATACATGTAAGCATATATATAAGATATATAGAAGAAATCTGTCAAATTTCTTCATTTTTTCTATTGACAAAACTATACCAAAAGAGTTATCATGTGTTCAATGATAAAAGCAATGACCAAAACAAGTACACATATTAAAGCCTATACAGAGAGTGCAGGCCATCGGCTGAAAGCCCGCACCACCGCTGCATATGATGGAATGCCTTTGGGAGCTGGACAGTTGAAATGAAGTAGGCTGTCCCGGTACGCCGCCGTTACAGGTACGATGAGGTACTGTACAATGCAGTATAAATCAGAGTGGAACCACGGACCACCGTCTCTGACTGGAGCGGTGGTCTTTTTGTATACATTTTTGCAGGAGCAGTCTGTTTAGGAGGGCTTACCCGTTATGTTTAATTCACTTCGCAACGATATACGCGTCATCAAGGACAGAGATCCCGCTGCCAAAAACACGGCTGAAGTTCTCTTGTGTTATTCAGGGCTGCATGCCATTTGGGCCCACCGGTTATCTCATTTTTTCTATAAACACCAATGGTTTGTAACAGCCCGCATTATTTCTACTATTTCCCGTTTCTTTACGGGGATTGAAATTCATCCGGGTGCTCAAATCGGAGAGGGATTATTCATCGACCATGGCATGGGCATCGTCATTGGCGAAACCACTATTATCGGCAACAATGTATCCTTATATCAAGGTGTTACCTTAGGAGGTACGGGCAAAGAAAAAGGCAAACGGCATCCGACAATCGGTGATTATGTTGTCGTAGCCTGCGGAGCCAAAGTACTGGGTTCTTTTACCGTCGGTGAAGGTGCCAAAATCGGTGCCGGTTCTGTTGTCTTAAAAGAAGTGCCGCCCTACTCAACAGTCGTTGGCATTCCCGGCCGCGTCGTCGTCCAAAAGGGAAAACGCTTAAAAGCGCACCATAACGAAGAAGACGTAGACCTGAATCACAATCGTCTGCCAGATCCAATCGAAGATCAGATTGTCGCCCTGCAGCGCCAAGTTGCTTTGCTTCAGCACCAAGTTGATGAAATAGATGGATCGCACCGCATGCATCTGCAGTCTGTTTCTACAACCAGACATTAATGGCTGTGTACCATTTCGTTTGTTCTCTGTAGGTACTTCAAAATATGCCTATAGGTGTACATATAAACAATACTTTTTTGGTATCTTTTTTTAGCTATCATTGGGGGAAATTATACATGGAAAAAGATGTGTTTTCGTATCAGGTTCCTTTTCGATGTTGACCTGATTTTTAGCAAGAATACGATGAATTTATATTTTTATTTCACACATATTGAACCACACAAAGGAGCGATTTATTATGAGCAAAATTTATACAAGCATGTTACAGTTAATTGGCAATACACCGATATTAGAACCTGTTCGTTACAACGCAGCCGCTAAAGTGCAGGCAAAATTGTTAGTCAAATTAGATGCATTCAATCCTGCCGGTTCTGCCAAAGACCGTATTGCAAAAGCCATGATTGAAGATGCCGAAAAGAAAGGTATTCTCAAAGAAGGTTCCGTCATTATTGAACCAACCAGCGGCAACACAGGCATTGGCTTGGCCGCCGTCGCAGCTGCCAAAGGCTATCGGGCTATTTTCACGATGCCGGAAACCATGTCCATTGAACGCCGTAATCTCATTTCGGCTTATGGTGCTGAAATCGTTCTCACTCCTGGGAAAACAGGCATGAAAGGCGCTGTAGATAAAGCTAATGAATTAGCAAAAGAAATTCCAAACGCCTTTATTCCCGGCCAGTTTACCAACCCGGTCAATCCGTTGGTACACAAAGAAACAACAGGCCCAGAAATTTACAATGACACAGACGGCGCTGTAGATATTTTCCTCGCTGGTGTCGGTACAGGCGGTACACTGTCCGGTGTAGGTCAGTATTTGAAATCCAAGAAGCCATCCGTCAAGATCGTCGCTATCGAACCGGCTGATTCTCCGCTTCTTTCCGAAGGCCATGCAGGCCCGCACAAACTGCAGGGTATCGGTGCCAACTTTGTTCCGGAAACATTAGATACTAAAATCTACGACGAAGTATTTACCGTTACAACGGAACAAGCCTATGAAACGGCACAGGAATTCACCAAACAGGAAGGCTTCCTCATCGGCATTTCCGGCGGCGCAGCACTCTATGCTGCTACACAGCTGGCTAACCGTCCGGAAAACGCCGGCAAAACGATTGTAGCCTTTTTGCCGGACAGCGGCGACCGGTATCTTACTACACCGGGCTTCATCAGCCAGCAATAATACACCGTTATTATTCATCAGCATGCTGTCCCCTCAGCTTGCTGATGATAATATAAAATCCCTATCATCAATATCACTCATGTAATGTAGAAACGCAGCTTCACTCGTAATGAGGAAGCTGCGTTTCTCGTTATGCAAAACACATTTCCCAACAGCCTGCAAAAAAAGAAGCTGTATCATAAGAGACACTTGTGATACAGCTTCTTTCATACGAAAAGATACAGTATTAGATTTTATCCATATCGCGGCTGGCTACAATATCTACGCCAAGGCCTAAAATATTAGCAGCAATAACATCACCTGTTTTGACCGGTGCCTGTACCGTTACGCTGCGCAGTGCTGCTGCACAGTCAAGAATTTTGCCTTTAGGCAGCGTCGTTTTGGATACGACAGGCAACAGCGGCAGTTCTCCGCCTTCAATCCGAACCGTTGACGTAAGCATACGCTGCGGATCTGTCAATTCCTGATGGGCATATTTTTCACCGCGCGGGCACGTATTGCCGGTTACGTTTGTAATTTTACCATCTGTAATGGTTACAGTCAGCAAACACCCCATAGGGCAGTTGATGCAGTTTAATTGTTTCGTTTCTACACTCATTTTATGCTTCCTCCTTTACGGAAACAGTCCAATCCGCATGATGGCCTTTGGCTTTATCTGCCGGTACATTAACAGCAATCATTTCACTCGGTTTGGCTACAGGGAGGACTTTGGTCAAAAGGACATCTTCGCCGCTCTTTACTGTCAGACGAACTTTTTTCATCGGCTTACGGACACGCATAAAGAGACGAATTGTTTCGCCCTCTTGGGCAGCGCGTATATGCTGCGGTACGCACGTACGTACTTCATCAATAGCTTCGACTTTGACATCAGCTACTTCCGAAGCGATTTGTTCCTGTGCTTTCAATGCTGCATATTTACCGGCAATTTCAGCTTCTTCTGATACAAAATCGACGAGGTCATGCACATGTACTACATTGCCGGCTGCAAAAATACCGGGAATGCTCGTTTCACGATGCTGGTCAACAATCGGGCCATTGGTCAACGGATGCATAGCCAGTCCCAAGCCGCGTGACAATTCATTTTCCGGAATTAATCCAACAGACAATAAGAGCGTATCGCATTCGATATCAAATTCCGTTCCCGGAATCGGCTGCATATGGTCGTCTACTTTAGCAACAGTAACGCCGGTAACGCGGTCTTTGCCGTGAATAGCCGTAATCGTGTGCGACAAATGAAGCGGAATATCGTAATCATACAAGCATTGTACCATATTACGCGTCAAGCCATTGGAGAACGGGCAAATTTCCAAAACGGCCTGTACCTTGCAGCCTTCCAAA
This sequence comes from Megasphaera sp. UBA5897, assembly GCA_002431345.1. Classification (GTDB taxonomy): domain Bacteria; phylum Bacillota; class Negativicutes; order Veillonellales; family Megasphaeraceae; genus Megasphaera. The sequence continues at coordinate 44,479 of DJEN01000030.1, forward strand.
GACATACGGCGTGCCATAATGAGGCCAATATCGCCGCTGCCGAGGATAACGATTTTTTTGCCAGGCAGATACCCTTCCATATTGACCATGCGCTGTGCAGCCCCTGCTGTAAATACGCCGGCCGGACGATAGCCAGGAATACGAATCGCACCGCGGGTACGTTCACGGCAGCCCATTGTAAGAATAATGGTCTTACCCTGTACTTTAATCAAGCCGTGTTTCGGGCTGACAGCCGTTACGGTCTTATCTTCATTGACGCTTAAGACCATCGTATCAACGAGAATTTCAATTTCCGGTTTGTCTTTGACTAAGTCATAGCAGCGCTGTGCATAGCCTGGGCCTGTCAATTCTTCTTTAAAGTGATGCAAGCCAAACCCATTATGAATGCACTGCTGCAAAATGCCGCCTGCTTCACGGTCACGTTCGAGGACAAGAACTTTTTTAGCGCCGTTCTGCCAAGCGCTGTATGCTGCGGATAAGCCTGCCGGGCCGCCGCCAACAATGATAATATCATACAGTTGTTCACCCATTATGCCTTACCTCCGCTCTGTGTTTCTTTATTATAAAACATATATGATTTACGCATTTCTTTGCGAACTTCCGTAACAGGAATATGCAATTCACGAGCTAAAATCTGCGTAACACGCGGACCGCAGAAACCGCCTTGGCAACGTCCCATGCCGGCACGCGTGCGGCGTTTGACGCCGTCTACTGTGCGGGCTCCTACTGGCCGATGAATAGCATCGACGATTTCGCCTTCGGTAATCGTTTCACAGCGGCAGATAACACGGCCATATTTAGCATCTTTGGCAATCAGTGCTTGTTTGTCTGCATCGCTAAGGGTGCGGAAGCAAGGCTGTGCCGGACGGCCTTTTTTATAGTCTGCTTTTACAGACGCGCCAGTTTC
>DJEN01000030.1:45526-50664 GCA_002431345.1 Megasphaera sp. UBA5897
GTGCTGGAAACAGCACGCACGCCGGCAAATTCAGTAATCGTCGCACCAACAGGAATATTCGGCACTAATTTCCGTGCTTTATCCAAAATTTCGTTCATGCCGGGAATAGTAACAGCCGTATCATCTTTTTCACTGTCATCTAAATCATGGGCATTCGGACCAACAAATACGTTGCCGTGCGTCGTCGCACAGACAAGAATCCCTTTCCCCATTTTGGACGGTGTCGGGAATACGGCACAGTGGACCAAATCCTTCTGCACCGTTTTATCAAAGAGAACATATTCGCCGCGGCGCGGATGAATCTGGAAGGAGTCATCGCCGGCCATCTTGCTGATTTCATCAGCATGAATTCCTGCCGCGTTGATGACATACTTCGTTTCAATCGTACCTTTGTCCGTTTCGACTGCTTTGACAGCGCCGTTTTCTACGACAAAGCCCGTTACCTGACATTCACGGATAACTTCTGCCCCATTGATAACGGCATTTTCAGCAAATGCCAAGGCCATGCCAAAAGGCCAGCAAATCCCGGCAGTCGGTGCCCACAATGCGCCTTTGACGTCTTTGCTGACATTAGGTTCAAATTCGCGTACTTTAGCGCCGTCCCAAATTTCCAGCCCCGGAACGCCATTGTCCTGGCCGCGTTTTAACAATTCCTGCAGCGTTGCCATCTGTTCATCATCCAGTGCTGCAACCAACGAACCGGACCATTCAATATCCAAATCCAATTCATCTTTTAAATCATGATACATCGCATTGCCTTCTACATTCATACGCGCTTTCATGCTGCCTGTCGGTGCGTCAAAACCGGCATGAAGAATCGCACTGTTGGCTTTCGTCGTGCCGGCAGCTAATTCTGGTTCCTGTTCTACTAACACGGCACGCAGATTATATTTTGCCAATTCGTGCAGAATGGCTGTGCCGGTAATACCGCCGCCAATGACGACGACATCTGCTTGTTTTGTCATGTTCACAACCTCTTTCTCTGTATAAATACCACTGCATAACTTGTTTCTCTCTTTTACAAGTTGTATTATATTAGCATTTGAAAATAATTGCAATACTATTTTTACAAAATTCCATGTGCTGTGCATATATATTTTTCGCATAAAAAAGCAACCATATATACCGTTTTGCATGATATGAAATTTTGTCCATTATAGTAAAACATTTTTCCTATCTTTTGTAAAAAAGAATCAGCACATAAAGATTTTTCTCTGTATTCCTCTATTTGCCATAAAAAACGGACCTCCTACCGTTAGATTTTCTGTCTAACAACAGGAGGTCCACTCAACAGTCCTTTAACACGGCATCAAAATACATGTACTGCCGCAGCTACGACATAGGCAAGCAGTGCGCCTACCAACGGAGCTGCTACAGGAACCCAGGCATAGGCCCAATCCGAACCGCCTTTGCCGGCAATCGGCAAAATAGCGTGTGCAATACGCGGACCCAAATCTCGAGCCGGGTTCATTGCGTATCCCGTAGGCCCGCCTAAGCTCATGCCCAGCGCCCAGATTAAAACGCCGACAATGTACGGCCCAAGGCCTGCGGGAATGGCGCCGACTTTATTGGAAAAAATCATCCAAATAACAAACATCAAGAAAAATGTTGCAATGACTTCACACAAGAAGTTAAGCGGATAATTGCGGATAGCCGGTGCCGTGCAGAAAATACCCAGCTTAGCAGCTTTATCTTCCGTTTTTTCCCAATGAGGCAGATATGCCAGCCAGACCAATGCGGCACCGCAGATACCGCCGAGAATCTGAATCACAGATGTAGCAGCAAACTGTTCCCATGTATAAATGCCAATCATCGTTTTGCCCAGCGTAACAGCCGGATTCAAGTCTCCCTGCGGTGCGCCGAGTGTCGTCGCAGTAAATACGCCCAGCGTAACCGCAAAGCCCCATCCGGCAGTAATACAAATCCAGCCGCCGTTCTGTCCTTTAGAGCCCGTCAGCGTATTGCAGGCACAAACCCCGCACCCAAAAACCATCAATACCATCGTACCAAAAAATTCACCTAACAAATTGTCCATCGTCATACACCTGCTTTCTGAATACAAGAATGTTTACACCTGTGCGCGCACAGCAAAATTACTCTTCATCATCCAGCCAATGCATAGCGTGTTTTACGGCTTTACGCCAGCCTTTGTAATAGGCGGCTGCTTTTTCCGGATTCATTTCCGGCACAAACCGATTCTGCAGTTTCCAACTATGGCGAAGTTCATCTTTTGATTTCCAAACACCGACTGCCAGCCCTGCCAAGTATGCCGCGCCTAACGCTGTCGTTTCGATAACCTGCGGCCGGTCTACGGGCACGCCGAGCATATCTGCCTGGAACTGCATGAGCATGTTGTTGGCAACCGCGCCGCCGTCTACTTTCAGTGAAGCCAGTTTGATGCCCGAATCGGCTTCCATTGCACTCAATACATCTTTCGTCTGATATGCCATGGAATCCAACGTCGCCCGTACAATATGAGATTTTTTCGTACCGCGCGTAATGCCGATAATCAAACCTCTGGCATCCATATCCCAGTACGGAGCCCCTAAGCCAACAAAGGCCGGTACTACATATACGCCATCCGAATCAGGTACCCGTTTGGCTACCCATTCCGAATCCGGTGCCGTATCAATCATGCGCAGGCCGTCACGAAGCCATTGAATAGCCGACCCTGCTACAAAGATAGACCCTTCCAATGCATATTCGACTTTTCCATCCAGCCCCCAGGCAATCGTCGTTACCAAACCGTTTTTAGAGGCAATCGGTTCTGTCCCCGTATTCATGAGCATAAAGCAGCCTGTACCGTAAGTGTTTTTAGCCATGCCCGGTTCATAGCACGTCTGCCCAAATAACGCAGCCTGCTGGTCACCGGCTGCACCGGCAATCTTAACAGGCACGCCAAGAATAGACGGCTGTGTATAACCGTAAACATCACTGGACGGACGCACTTCCGGCAGCATGCTCTTGGGCACTGTCAAATACTTCAAAAGCTGATCATCCCACTGCAGCGTCTTAATATTAAACATCAGCGTACGTGACGCATTGGAGTAATCCGTTACATGAACCTGATTGCCTGTCAGTTTCCAAATCAGCCAGGAATCAATCGTCCCAAAAAGAAGTTCGCCTTTTTCCGCTTTTTCACGAGCCCCTTCGACATGATCCAAAATCCATTTTACCTTAGTCCCGGAAAAATATGCATCAATGACCAAACCCGTTTTTTCTTTAAATTCGTCTACCAATCCCTGTTGTTTCAGCTCTTCACAAATCGGCGCTGTCTGGCGGGACTGCCAGACAATAGCATTATAAATCGGGCATCCTGTTGTTTTGTCCCAGACTACCGTCGTTTCACGCTGGTTGGTAATCCCGATGGCTGCAATATCGGCTCCTGTCAAGCCGCTCTGTTCCAATGCGCTTTGCATAACTTCCATCATGGTATGCAAAATTTCATTGGCATCATGTTCTACCCAGCCCGGCTTAGGAAAATGCTGTGTAAATTCCTTTTGGCTGACACTGACAATACGGGATTCTTCATCAAAAATAATTGCACGGTTACTTGTCGTGCCGGCATCCAATGCCATAACATACTTCTTTTCCATTACTTCGTTCTCCTTTCCAATACACCTAAAATTTCTCTCTTTCTACTTTCGCATTGAACATACAAGCGTATGCGTTGCCTTCATTATATGGGCTGATGAAAATAATTGCAATATAAATTTTACATTTTTGCATTTATGATATAACATATATACTTTGTATCTATTTTGCGCAACATAAAAACGAACAGTTACAATTATTGTACAATTGACTCTTGCCAATTCTGTCATAACAATGCGATAATATACGTATATAAAAGTAGTGTATACCATATAACAGGACAAGGTAGGTGTTTCCATTGCCTATAAATAAAAACAAAACGGCCATCAGCGCTGCCAAACTCTATTATCAGTCCGGTTACAGCCAATCCGAGATTGCCAAAGAACTCGGCCTGTCCCGGCCGTCTGTTTCTCGGCTGCTGCAATATGCCAAGGATATGGGCTTTGTCCGCATTGAAATTTTTGATCCCATCGAAGACCAAAGCCATTTGGCACAAAAAGTCGCTGCGGTCTATCAACTGAAAGACGTCTGCATCGCCAATGCGCCGATTGAAAATGAAGAAGACATCAAAAAATATATCGGCCGCCGCGGCGCATCGTATCTCAACGACATCGTCCAAGACGGCGACATCATCGGCGTCGGCTGGGGCACAACGCTCCACTGCCTCTGCCATGCACTCGTATCGCATCCGCTGCGGGGCGCGCAAATCGTACAGCTCGAAGGGGGAATCACCCTTTCCAGCAGTGAAACCTATGCCAATGAAATCTTGGAACGATTTGCCAAAAATTATGAAACCATCGCCCAGTACCTTCCCCTTCCCGTATTGTTTGATTCCAAAGAAGTAAAAGAAATGGTCTACCGGGACCGCCATATCCATCGGGTACTAGAACTGGGCCGCAATGCCAACATTGCCATTTTCAGTGTCGGTACAGTACGCGACAATGCCCTCTTTTTCCAGTTAGGCTATGCAGATCCTAAGGAGAAAGAATACTTGAAAGCCAATGCCGTCGGCGATATCTGCTCCCGTTTTTTTGACAAAAACGGCAATATTTCCAGCAAAGAACTCAATGACCGCACAGTCGGCATCGAACTGGAATGGCTGCGGCACAAAGAATACAGTATCCTCCTTTCCGGCGGCGAAGCCAAAATCGCCAGTATTCACGCAGCCCTCAAAGGCGGCTACGCCAACGTCCTCATTACCGATCAATTTACAGCCCAAAAGCTGCTTTCTTATGCAGCCTTAGAACAGCCACACAAACTATAATGACAATTTGTATAATATGAAACGAGCAAAGTCACAAACAGCATCTGCTGACATGATTTTGCTCGTTTTTTTTAGTAAACATACTGTTTACATCGGCGTATGTACTTTTTCTTTCTGTGCGGCCAGAAAGAAAAGTACCAAAAAGAAAGAAGCCGCCGACCAGAACTCCCGCTCCCTTGCCAGCCAAAGGGCTTACTAAACGGTTGTAAGCTTGACGGGGCGGTGGAGTGCTGCAAAAGAAGTCACGTTGCTGCAGCCAGCACAACCGTTTTTAACGTAA
>DJEN01000035.1 GCA_002431345.1 Megasphaera sp. UBA5897
CATAAGGAAATACATGCAAAAATACTACGTTTGCACTGCAAGAATTATACCGTATTTATAACATTTTTGTCAAGCTAATTGAGCTATTTTATCATTACAATGGGTTATCGTTTTCATTTATTGTCGTATATGCCATGAAACATATTGTACAAAACCTATTTTTTGATGCACATTTTTCTTTTCACATACTGTTTGTCGTAGCTCGTGCATCGTTTGCCGTAAAAAAATCACGTTTCATACGTTCTATTTTTTGTTGCTGTGAGATGTTTTCGACAAACACCAGACGAACCACAAACCACAAAAAGGGACACATCGCGTTGTGCGACATGTCCCTTTTCCATTTGCGTATGCTTATACGTTCAAATCCTGTACAGATTTGAAGCGGTTTGAAGATGGATTCGTTTCCGGCGTCAGGTTCTTCATCTTCCCCAACAAATCCGATTTATCGGAGAAATACGTATGGAGTATCCATTCAGCCGTTTCTGATAACGGTTCGTCCAAAAATTCTTTGTACAATTCATCAATTTTTTTATTCTGCCAGCTGGATTTTACATCTGTATCTTCGTCTGATTTATACAGCGAAGCAATGCGGGCTTCTTGTACTTTTTTGACCTGCGGCAGTTTGACTTTCGGCTGTCCGCCGCCGCCGATGCAGCCACCGGGGCAAGCCATGACTTCAATAAACGAGTAGTTTTCAAAGTCCTCGTTTTTGACAAGTTCATCAATAAATTTACGGGCATTTCCCAAACCGCTGATAGCGGCTACGTGAATGACAAAGTGGCCAAACACGACGGTTGCTTTTTTGACGCCTTCCAAGCCGCGGACCGGTTCAAACGGAATGAAGTCTTTAGGTGCCGGACGGCCTGTGAACATATGATATGCCGTACGGATAGCCGCTTCCATAACACCGCCGGAGTTGCCAAAAATCTTGCCGCCGCCGGAAGATTCACCAAAAGCACGGTCAAATTCACTGTCTTCCAAGGCAGAAAAATCAATGCCTTCTTCTTGAATCCATGCAGCTAATTCACGAGTCGTAATGCAAATATCCGTATCGCGGAGTTCCGGCATATCCCAATAAATGGAAGAGCTGTTAAATTCCGGACGGCGGATTTCTGCTTTTTTAGCTGTGCAGGGGGTAACACACACGTTGACAATTTTTTTCGGATCGATATTATTTTTCTTAGCAAACCAAGTTTTGATAACCGGGCTTAAAATGCTGATAGGACTTTTGGTAGAAGACAGATGCGGAATCAGCTCCGGATAAAATGTTTCTGCAAATTCTACCCATGCCGGACAGCAGCTAGTAAACTGCGGAATAGGAATTTCTTCTGACTGCAGGCGGTGCAGCAGTTCTGTTGCTTCTTCCATAATCGTCAAATCCGCGCCAAAATCCGTATCAAATACGTAGTCTCCGCCTAACGAACGCAGAGCCGCTACCATCTTTCCTTCTACAAATGTCCCGGGGTCCATGCCAAAGGATTCGCCTAAACCGACACGGACAGCCGGTGCTGTCTGAAAGACGACAATTTTATTCGGATCTTGAATGGCTGCTTTTACTTTATCTACATCATTTACTTCTGTGATGGCACCAAAAGGACATGCTGACGCGCACTGCCCACAATGAACGCAGATGGGCATGTCACCTGTACTGGACAGATGATAATAATCCATGACAGTCTGCGTATTGGCGCAGGCACGACGACACAATGTACAATTTTTACACTTAGTCACATCAAATTTTACAGCACAGTTGTGTTCATCAATAGGAACTCGGCGAGAGAGTTCTTCAAAACGGGATTGGAAATCAGGCATATTATTCTCCTTTTTTTACGGTAATGCATCGAAATAACATTTTGTAGTCTTTTGTCACAAACTTATGTATAGTGTAAAACAAAAATCTCCTAATTTCCATTGCTTTTCCGTAATTTATCTGCGAATTTCGATATGTTATTTATGCTATTTTTGCATGGGTTTTATTTTTTCTATTCGCTATTAGTCTGAAAAAATATTTTTAAGATTTCTTTTTATTTTTTTAATGATTCTATTTCAGCTTTTAGCTGTTTATTTTCGTTTTCCAACTTCGTTACTTTCATTTGTAAATCTGACAACGCCTTTGCTAACGAGTTTTGCATACTAGTACTGCTTTGGCTGACAGCCAGATAATCCTTTAGATACTGCACGCTGACAGCAGAAGTCAGGTCGCTGCTGTTCGTCTGTACACCGGATATGCCGCCATTACCGCCAAACGTAACGCCTCCCAGTACTGCAGTCGGCACCGTCAGATGATTTCCATACAAATTGCCAATCGACCCTGACGAAGCTTGTATGTTTTTTGCCGCCACTGCATTAGCCGTGACGTTGCCGTCTTTCAGTCCGACACCTTGAATATAGCCGGGAGCAGTCTTTCCTTGTGAATTTTTATCCCAAAGCACATTGCTGACAACGCCGTTGACCGTCGTAATGTCTGAATCTTTGACGCCGTTATGCATGGTAACGACACGGCTGTATGTATTGCCGTCCTGATTGCTGCCGTAGGATACGGAACTAAATTCATACTGTGAAACGACAGGTTCATTGTGCTGATTGTTTACGCTGTCTGCCTGTACAGCCGCTGTTCCTGCCATCATAGCTATGGCCAGCCCGATTTGAAATACTTTCATGACCTATCATCCTTTCTCTAAATTGCTGTTGTTTATCAAGTATCCTTATTATACTACGAAAAAACAGCCATGCAATATCTCGCCATGACTGTTCTGCATCGTGCTGATACGATATGTTATTTATTGGTTATTTTGCCAATATTTTTTAATTCAATGGAAATCGTGCCGTCCGGATTATTGATAAACTGAATATAATCCGTGTTTTCCACGTACTCTGACGGGAAGGTGATTTCTATGCCTGTATCCGTCTTGATTTTGTGGCTGCGTCCGGTCCGCTGGGCAAATTCTTTTTGAATAGCCACATGGTCAGGCAATTTTGCTTCCTGCAGCTGTTCCTGAAATTCCTGCTGCATTGTCTGGGAATGGGCAAACACATCAGCCCCAAGTTGTTGCGGCGAAAAATCATCTGCTGTTTCTGCATTTTCAGCCAAGTAATTTTTGGTTTTGGATAAGGCTTCCACGGTGCTGCTGCCGTGGTCTTCAGCTACTTTTGCCGCTATTTTGCTGACGAGCTTGACGGCTTCTTTGGCAGAAATGACCGCCGTGCACTGCAGCAGCTTATCCGGCAGGATATATACGTCTTCACCGTTCATCTGCCGCTTTACATCAACAAAGCGGACCGTATAGTCCTGGCATTGTATTAGCGCATATGCTTCTGCTTTTTGGGACGTACTCGGCAAAATGGCGTGATGCTTAATCAGTTTGTTGTACACTGCGCCGTCTTCGTCCATAATTTGATGCGTATACGCCGTTTTATTGTTCAGCAGCAGTATGCCTATGTGCCGCTTATCTTCATCATCCTGAAAATCGACGATCAGCAAATCTAGCGACTCCGGTACGTCGCAGTGCGCCAATATATCAAAAAGCGAGCGGGCTGTCTGCGCTGCAAAGTCAGCAAAGGAAATACTTTCGCTGAGAAACTGCTGCAGCAGCACTTGATACTGACTCGTTGCGTAAAATGCGCCGGTCTGCTGGCTGGCATCGGTCAGTATGCGGGAAATACGCTTATCGACATATTCATAGACAATATCGCTGGAAAAATCCAATTCTTTCTGCGACAAAATGCACATGTTGGTGTTAAAGTCCAAAATATGCAGTATCGCTTTCTGTATCATCATATACTACTCATTCCTTTGTTAGTTTCTATGTAATTCAAACACGCTGACTTCACGCGAACAAAATACCCGCAGCGGCAGCCAATGACCGGTCCCGCGGTTGACATAGCCGACGGACTTCCCCTGCCGGAACAGACCCCGCAAATATTTGAAACCGACAGCTTTCACAATAGGGCCGATAGGAGCAAACTGTGCGCCGTGTGTATGGCCGCAAAGCGTAAGCGGAATATGATGGGCAAAGGCTTCATCAATAAACGCCGAATGATGCGCCAGCATGACGACAAAAGCGTTATCCGGAATTTCTTTTACGGCATCTTGTACAAACGCTTCCCGTTCGGCCGCAAAAGCTTCATCCCCCTTGGCAAAACTGTAGTCAACGCCGGCGATATAAAAAGGCTTTTCATCTTGTCCGCTGCAATGAGCCAATCCTTCGCCCCTGCCGGGACTGGCTTCTATATGACTGTTGCAAAGTATACGGACCGGCGTCTGCTCCAACATATCGCGGATAGCCGGCAAACTGCGGTAATATTCATGATTGCCGTAGCAAAAATCAATGCCGTCAGGAAAACGGGACGCATTGTCTTCGATGACACGCTGACATGCCGTCAGCAGCGACAACTCATCAATCAAATCTCCCGTAATTTCCAAACGCTGCACACGCTGGGACACCAACGCATCCAATGCTTCCTGCAGACGTTCCGGACTAAAAAACATCCCCATATGCACATCGGAAATCTGCCCTATTCGGTAGCCTTCCAAATAATCAGGCAGCGTGCTGTAAGAAAGACGGTGCAGGGATACATCCAGATAACTTTCCCCAACAATGTTGCCCAAGGTACTCGTCGCTGCGGCCGCCACAGGAATGGCAGCTGCTGCTCCTTTGAGAAACGTACGGCGTGATACCTGCTGATGCGGATGTACTGCTGCAGGCTGTGTTTCATGAGCTGCCTGCTCGCAATGCCTATGCGTTTTCCGCCAAAAAAACACGCCCAACGCACCCAGCAGCAACACAGGAAAAGCCAGCCAAAAGATAAAGAGCCAGCTGAGTGAAGCCAACGCACCATAAAACAACACGCCTTTCCACGGGCTGCCAAGCCACTGCGGAAATAATATGCCGTAATATGCCAGCTCGCCGACGGCAACCAATGTCACTGCCAGTCCGCCGACTACAACAGCCCATTTACGGCTCGTCTGCATGATGTAGTTCCATAGAACCAATGAAAAAACAGCCGCACAGGACATGACAATCATAAAGTTGATAAAGAAAAGACCTTTCATTCTGCCATGGCAGTGATTTTGCCGTGCGGTCCGGCCCAAGGCACAGACGTATACGCTTTTTTAGGCAGCCACTGCCAATCCTCCTTTGTCTGTAATGTGCCGCCTGTCAAACGGCCTTCATAAAGAGTCATCTGCCATATTTTATGAGAGAAGACATGCTTTATCGTACCTCTTGGAGCAGGGTCTATGTCAACATACAATCCTACAGACGCCAACAGCTGCTGCAGAGCCGTTTGTCCGGCTGCGCCGCTGCCGGCAACATTGGGAAATTCCCACATCGATGCCAACAAGCCACGGGCAGGACGGCGGTGGATCAGCCAGCACTGCCGCTGTGAAAGAACGCAAACTGCAATGTGTTCCGTCGGTATATTTTTCTTAGTAATACGCAAGGGCAGTTCTTTTTCCGTGCCGGCCTTTTTAGCACTGCAATAAGACACCAGCGGGCATTCGCCGCAGCGCGGGCTTTTGGGAATGCAAATCATGGCACCAAAATCCATTAACGCTTCATTAAACGCCCCTGCCTCTTGTACCGGAATCTGGGCCTGCGCCAACGCCGTAATTTCTTTTTTTACCGGTGCAGACAAAATATTGCCGGCAATATTGTACAACCGTGCGAACACACGCAGTACATTGCCGTCTACAGCAACTTCCGGCTCTCCATACGCAATGCTGAGAATGGCCCCGGCTGTATACGCGCCGACACCTTTCAGCGACAACAGTTCTTTTTTTGTATCCGGTACGTTACCGTCATAAGATGAAACGACTTCCTGCACCGCTTCGTGTAAATTGCGCGCCCGCGAATAATATCCCAATCCCTGCCACTGCCGCAGTACATCATCCTGGCTGGCTGCAGCCAGCGCCTGCATCGTCGGGAATTGTTCCATCCAGTTGTCATAATACGGTTTGACCGCTTCGACTTTAGTCTGCTGCAGCATAATTTCCGATACCCATACATGATACGGGTCACGAGGGAAATCACTGCGCCAAGGCAAATCCCGCCGATGAGTTCGGTACCATGTCAGAAGCACCGGTGCCCATTGGCTGTTTTTTTCTTGTTTCGTTTCACTCACTGTGCTGCCTCTTTCTTATACACCGCGCTGATTCGGGTCCCAAATATATTTATGCAGCTGCAGCTGCAGTTTCCATGACGTAAGCTGATGGGTTTTCATAAACTCGACAATCTGCGCCGCTTCAATTTGTCCGTATACCGGACCAACATAGATAGGACAAGCCGGACGATATGTACGGCAGACCTCCCATGCCTGCTGCAAATCATCTTCACTTCCGACAACAAATTTCAACACATCCTGGGGCCGCAGGGCAGAAAAGTTTTTCGCCAGCATATGGTCTGCCATCTGTGACGACAAGCTTTTATAATCCACAGTAAACCAAACATGGGGATACGCAAAATACGGCGTAATATCCATGCTTCCGTTTGTTTCAATATTGACGCTGCGGTCTTGCAGTGCCTGAAGCAGCCCGCCTATATTCTGGCACAGCGGTTCCCCGCCAGTCAGCGTCACATGGGGATATGACACACGGCGCACAATATCTGCAACGGTCATTTCACTGCCTTCCGTAAAAGCATATGTCGTATCACAATAAGAACAGCGCAGATTGCAGCCGCAAAGCCGGATAAACGTCGCCAGCTGGCCTGCCGTTTTTCCTTCACCGTCAATACTGTCAAAAATTTCATTCACTATCAGTTTATCGTTCATATACGGCTACATTCCCTTCACTTTCCTGCACCTGCACCTTGACGCAGTACGGCACATGGTCGCAAATCCATTTGGCAATATTTTCCGCCGTCGGATTAAACGAAAATACTTCATTCAAGTTCTGATGATCCATTTTCGTCTGAACGATTTCCTTTATTTGTTTAAAATCAATCACCATGCCGTTGGCATTCAGCGTTTCCGCCTGGCAGGTCACATGAATAATCCAATTATGTCCATGCAGATGCTGACACTTGCTTTCATAATCCAACTGCAAATGATGCGCTGCAGATACTTCCAAACGTTTTGTTACGGTATACACCATAACCGCCTCCTTTTTTCTTCCTTCAACTATATGATGCATGCTATACTAAACAGAATCGTGCTTGCCAATAACCGTTTAAATGCCTTAGCAGCAAACCGTTTTTCCATACGATTTGCCGATACACGCTCATTCATTCTAATGCCTTTTTGCTCCCTTGTCTACAAAAAATACCCCCTGTATGCTACAATAGATACAGGCATAACAAAGGAGCGTCTAATATGGAACAAAAGCCATTAGAGCACATTCTTGAATACAACCTGGATATTGGCAAAACCAAGCCCGACACGGTACACCGTGATGAAACCTATTGTCCTTTCTGCGATGTAGCACATCTCAAAAACATTATGGAAACACGAGGCCATATGATTTGGCTGGAAAACGCCTATCCGGTCCTGCGCGATTCCTGGCAGACTCTCATCATTGAAACCGATGACTGTGACGGTGATTTTTCATCATATGAGCCTTCATACGCCGTACAGCTCGTCCGTTTCGGCCTGGAAAAATGGCAGCAGGTCAAGGATATGCATACATTCAAATCTGTCGTGTTTTACCGCAATCACGGCTACATGTCCGGCGGTACGATTCACCACCCCCATTCCCAGATTGTCGGCTTCAAAAACTACGACTACCATGAAGATATTCAATTATACCATTTTATTGGTACGCCTATTTTACAAGAAGAAGGCATAGAAATCAACTTATCCAAACGGCCGATTATCGGCTTTTATGAAGTCAACCTTATTTTGAGCGATGCCAAAAAGCTGCCTGCTTTTGTACAGTACATGCAAAAAACGGCAGCGTATTTCATGAACGGCTTTATTAAGCACAATGACAGTTACAATATCTTCTTTTATGATTTTCCCGAAAACGATAATCTCTATGTCAAAATCATTCCCCGTTTTTTGACTAATCCGCTTTTTGTCGGCTACCTAATTTCTCAAACGTCCAATCCCAAGCACCGGGAATTTTTTATTCAAAAACTGCATGCTAACCTTACACAACCGGCAGCACAGTCCATGGACACTTAAAAAAAACGCCGTCATAAGGGAAAATCATGAAAAAGATTACAAAAAAAGGTGCTGCATGCAGCATCCCATGTATTACATTATATAGGAAAGGATTGTTTTATGCGTTTATTTGCAATCGGAGATTTACATTTATCCGGTCATCCTCCCAAGAAACCGATGGAAATTTTCGGCCCCCGCTGGAAAAACCATTGGCAGCGGATTCAGGAAGACTGGAAAAACCGGGTAACGGACGAAGATGTCGTCCTCATTGCCGGTGATACATCGTGGGCCATGCACCTCAAAGACGCCCAAGAAGACCTCGACGAAATTCGAGCCCTGCCCGGACAAAAACTCATCATCCGCGGCAACCACGACTATTGGTGGGAAAGTGCCGGCAAGCTCAACCGTATGGATGCCGAAAACAACATGCATTACCTCTACGGCTCGACAACTACTATTGATGACGGGCGCATCGCTATCTGCGGTACTCACGGCTGGGTCTGCCCCGGTGATATTCATTACAAAGAAGAACGGGATGCCAAACCGTACCGCCGTGAACTCCTGCGCGTCGAACGCACACTGCAGGAAGCAGAAAATTTAGGCTGCCAGCATACGATTCTTCTGCTTCACTACCCGCCTGTCTGCGATTTGACCAAACCAAGCGGCTTTACGGAACTTTTGGAAAAATACCGCGTTCCCCTTTGTGTTTTTGGCCATCTGCACGGCATGCAGCCCAATACGATGTTTCCAAGACACTACAACGGCACGCTGCTGCAGCTCGTTTCGGCAGACTACCGAGACTGCAAACTGCTGGAAATTACATTTAACGATACAGAGGGATCACTATGAGTCAAATAGCAAAAAAACACCTGCTCGCCGGCATTATCTTCGGTGATACTGCAACAGGTGAATACATCTACCTCCCCGGCGGCGAAGTCGGCACGGACCACCCGCTCTGCGTGTTTGAACACGACGGCACCAAAGAAGACGTCGATTTAGAAGAAGCCGGCTACTTGGTAGACCACTTAACATTAAAAAAATGCATCCATCCCACCCTGGGAAAACGTTCATTTTAATCAACGGAAAAATGCAGCCTGAGCCATTTTTATTTTTCTAAGTGTGATGAGCAATCAATAAAGCAATGGAGGATATTATCCCATGAATACTACAGTCATGACGAACGTAGCCAAAGCAGAAAATGCTTTTACGAGTGATGAAACCATGCGCTACAAATACATGCTGCAGGAAAAAGCAATCCGTGATTATTATTCAGGCTTAGATGAAGCCCGACAAGAAGGAGTTCAACAGGGGGTAAGCACAAGGACGTGAGCAAGGAGAACAGCAGGCAATTATTGGCATGCTGCGCCATCATTTAGAGCCTGGATGTATTGCACAAATTTTACAATGTCCCATTGAAAAAGTAGAAACAATAGCTAAAGAATATCAACTTTAATCAGATGACATAAAATTACTATATATAAGGGAGCTATAATAAATGAAGATGCCTTGTGAACATTCTCACTCACAAGGCATCTTATTATATATAAAACAAGATATATTTAAATCACATTTCAACCAATGCCAACCTATTTCTTTTGATTTTTATAAAATAGCACAATTTCAATTCGTCGATTTCGAGCCATCAATGCTTCATCCGCATTGGCTTGTTGTAGTTTTTCATACGTATAATCACTCCCCGACTCTCTGCCCACCGGTTTATATTTTCCAAAAGAGGTTGCCGACATAAGGTATTGCGCTGGATCAATTCCTACGTTGACCTGTAAAAATTTATACACAGCAATAGCCCGATTAGCAGCCAGCTGTAAGTTAAAATCGTCTTCAAAACTAATATCCGCATGACCTTGTATCTGAATTTCGCCAATATTGTCCAAGTTCGTAGCAAGAATCGGTCCAACGACATTCAATATTTCATAACCAGCCGGTTTAATATCACTTTGTCCCGAATCAAATAATACCTTATCACTAAACGTAATGGTTTGCCTATCCAGTTTATTAATAATATACACGTCAGCTGGATGATTCGTCATTTCTTTATTAATATCTGTACCATCTCTATCTGAAAGGGTAAGTACTTTATATTGTTTATTGATACCTTGTTCAATTTGTGTTTGAATTTTGTGCTGGCTTTGCCGCGCTCGGTCTAAATTTTCCGTACCGGCAGCAATCATTTTAGAAACAACAAAAAGAACAATCAACACAACAAGTACAAATGATAACATCAAATCCGTAAAAGACGGCCAGAAGTTAAAACCAAATCGATTGTTCAACATACTATCTCGTCCTTTTCTATTGTCCCGAATTTGAAGATGAATCGTTCATTTCACCTTTCATGAGTACCTGATTAACAGCCGCCTGATTTTGTTCTAATGCCGATATCTTTGTAACCATAATAACCTGCGTTACGACACTAAATAACAGCAAAACAGCAATAACCAGTATAGGGATGTTCTTTAAAGATAAGAAACCATTCTTATTTTTTTCTTCTTCCCGATTCGTTTCTATTTCTCTTTGTCGTTTTGTACGCAACGTGGTTGAGTCTTCAGTCTGCGTTTCAAACCATTTTTGAATGCGTTCCGGCGAAACACCCTTCGTTTCACCTACAACAGCTAATGTAGCATTTACCGTTTTCTGAAAACCATGCATCGTATTTTGCAATGTTTCTAAGGTCTGCATCAAACGTTGATTATCATTCGTCAATACATTCTGTTTTTCTTGTAATGTCTTCGTAATTTCTTGTATTGGATTTATTAATTCCGTCATTTGACGATAATTTCTGTCCGCCATCGCAGAGATAGAATTTGTCGCATCGATAAAAGGTTTTTGAAGCCCCTGCAGTATATGCGCCACTTCTGTCAACTGAGCCGTTACAGGCTGTGCAATCTGTTCTATCAGTTCATCCTGACGATTCAATAACTTTTCTTCAATTTCACGTAATTTTTTACCCAACTCTTGATTGGCAATAGCAGCCTCATTATTTATCTTAACTGACTCGTTTAATGATTCTTTCGTATCATTCACGGTCTGGAAAAAATTTGTATCATATGCCTTTAATTGCGATATTACCGCCTGTAATTCTGTGCTTTGACTACGTAACGTATCCTTCCAAGTATTAATTTGTCCTTGCAAATTTTCTGAAAAAGTACTGTTTTGATTTTTCAACACTACAGTTAATGCATCAAAGTACTGTGCCATTTGGTCTTTCATTTTTTGATTGGCTTCTTGTACTGCTGCTGCATTCTTTTCAACAATACTCATATACTCTTCATATGAATCTTTTCGGTCCTGAGTCGCAGAATGAATCAAAGATTCCAAAGAAGAATGGAAAGTATCATTTGTCTTTTTTAATTCATCATATAGTTCTTTGATTTTAACAATTTTGTCCGTACTCTTATCAAAACGGTCGCTGGCTTTTTGGATATCATCCGATACTTTTGCCAATTGCTGCAGCGTCTGATTAGAAGAACTCAAATTCTTTTCCAGCGTACGTACACCATCATTGATGCCGTCAGCATTTGCAATCGTTGCGTTCAATTTGACCAAACTTTGATCGCCACGCTGAAAATCCGTTGGATATAGTCTAGGAAGCCAGTAGCGAATCGTATTAATCGTCAATTTTTCACTAACTTTATTAATGCAACCTTCCTGAATTTTCCAAGAGTAAATAAAAACAAAGACAATGGTAAAGAAAACGCCCCACATACTCGGTGCGAATGCACCTCGCAAGTTTCCGAATAGCAAAGATAATTCATTCGCCGTTGAACTGCTTTGTCCTGTCATGACGAAGTTAGCTCCATTAAAACCGCCGATACTAATCGCCAAACCGGCTAGTGTTCCTAAAATCCCCATGACCAAAAAAAGAGAGATACTAGTTTTTACCGAATCGACACTCGTAAAAATCTTGTCGACTGTATTCTTTACTAATAAATCTGCATCAAGGCGGCTGCTTTGCGCGCCAGCATCATAAATAGCTTTGACATGTTCAAAAAGAACAAAGGTATTATCATTTTTTCCTAACGATGTTTCATACGCTGCAAACTCTTGATCCAAATTTGCATCATTTTTTAACAAGGCTTTTTCTAAACCACTCACATCTTCCATGCGTTCCAGCATAGCCAAGTTTTCTTTTCCTAACGCATATAAAACCCAACATTTACGAATAACAAAACCAGATAAAACAATCATGGCCAAAATAATAATTCGTAACAGCCATTCTTGTGGAATGATATATGATAGTATTCCCACGTTTCGCTCCTCCTTTATTGCTTAACTTGAATGTGCCCTCGTTCTACTAAATAATACAGACCATCTTGCCTTTTTTCGATGATGGCCGGCTTTTTTAAAAGAATTGTTGTATAAGTTCCTTTTAAATCATCAGAAGAATCGATTTGAAAGAACTCTTCATAACCTTTTTCCATCAAGTTTTTTTTATTCCAAACCATTCCTTTGATTGGTACTAAAAAACAGTATGGTTCTTCTTTCGCCTGAATGCCATTAAATTGTGCATTTCCTGATTTTTTTCTTAAAGGAACTTTTTTAGCTTCATCTATGTTTTGAAAAGGTCTTGGATGTTGCGCCCATTCATCGGCATCTTTCAAAATGAATTTTAATGGACAATTAAAATAGTTGCGTGTGCTATCTTCTTGAACAATATTATCCATTTGTTCTTGCATTTCTTGGCTAAGTATAATATTTTCAATTGTATTCGTTTGGAGCATACCAGTTGCTTTAGTCTCATTTTCTAACTTAGTTTGGATCGTTACACCAACTTCAGATTGATTGTTAGCTTTTTCTTCACCATTTTTTTTATCCTGTTGAGTCTGATTAAAAAGCTGAAAGTTTGGGAGATTATTATGCTGAACTTGAACTGTAATTGTTTGGATTTGCTCTTTAACTTGTCGAACTTGCGCCATAAGATCTTCTACTTGCATCCTAAGATCTTGTACGTGTTTACTCTGCTGAACTTTACGCTCAAATTCTGATTTAGTTACAAAAATTTCTTCCAATTCTTTCTGATTATTTCTAGTTTGCCCACCTATAATTTCATTTGTATAATCGTCCTTTTTAGATTCAGAAAATCTGGTTTCTTTATTAGAAATCAAATTTTCTCCATTAGTTTCTGTATGCTGCATTCTAAGAACAGAATCTTTTTCCAATATTTCTTTTACTTGCGATAAAGGAATATCTCCAAAACATTTTTGACATTCATGACCTATGATACTCTGACTACTTTTTGTTTGTCGGTCTATATATTCTAACAAGTTAATTAAGCCCTTTATAATTTTTTCTCTATCTCTGTCTTTATTTTCCATAAACATGCTTCATCTCCAACAGTGTTATTTCTGATTTGCCAAATACTCATATGCTGTTTTTAATACTAAAATAAAAATCGGTTCGGAATACACATTTTCAACGTCGCCATTTGCTTCTTGTTTCTTATCACTTAAAACCTGATTGACGTTCGTGCAGATATTAATAAAATCGTCACTTGAAAACATAATCGGTTCTAGCCGTATTTTTCTCATCATTTTATTGAACAACGACAAGAATTTTTCAAATACTTCTG
>DJEN01000013.1:0-12966 GCA_002431345.1 Megasphaera sp. UBA5897
TAATTTGCCAACATGCCCAATCAACAGTACGTCGTGAAATCCCTTGTATACGGCATAGTCGAGCATTTCACCGACATAGTTGCTGATCGTCACGCGCTGTGACACGTCCAAATGCAGCCTATCCCGGCTAAAATCTACGCCGTAGTTGCCAAAAAAAGCCAGCAGATGCCTGTTTCCAGCGGCGCGCCGCGCGTCCATTTCAGTATGAATCGTATCGACAAGAGCCTGTTCACTCATAGGCTCTACGATTCCGGACGTACCCAAAATAGATAAGCCGCCTTCGATACCCAAGCGGGGATTGAAGGTTTTCCTGGCAAGTCTTTCACCGTCAGGCAGCGAAATCGTGACATGAAAACCGCCTGTATAACCCAAACGGTCAGCCGTTTCCTGCAGTGCTTCCCGTATCATGCGGCGCG
Source organism: Megasphaera sp. UBA5897 (assembly GCA_002431345.1). Taxonomy (GTDB): domain Bacteria; phylum Bacillota; class Negativicutes; order Veillonellales; family Megasphaeraceae; genus Megasphaera. The sequence goes on from DJEN01000013.1 coordinate 417, forward strand.
GCGTCGGATTGATAGCCCATTCACCGGGACGGCACGCAAGTCCAGCCTTGGTGACTTTGCCTACGCCGCGGCCGCCGCAGATTGCTATGCCGCTGTCTGTCCGTTCTACCGTGCTGTATACCAACATGCCGTTGGTAATATCCGGGTCATCACCGGCATCTTTGCGCACGGCACAGGATACGGCATGCGGCTGCCGAGAAATATCTTCCAGTTCCAGCGACAAGACAATCCCTTTTGGCGTTTTTACCGTCACAGTCGATATCGTCCGGCCTGTCAGAATCATGACCGCAGCCGCTTTCGAAGCGGCTGCGGCACACGTCCCGGTCGTATAGCCGCACCGCAGCTTTTTACCGTCTTTTATGGTGAAGGCGTCCATGCTGTCCCTCCTCATCTAAGCCTACCGGCACGATTGCCTGCTGGCCGCTTTGCGTCGTCAGTATATCCGCATGGACATGAAACACCGTTTGTATCAGCTGCGGCGTAATCACGTCCTGCGGCTGTCCGGCAGCAACAATGCGGCCTTCATTCATGGCAATGACATAATTCGTATACTGCAGGGCCTGATTCATGTCATGCAGTACAATGACAATCGTCAGTCCCAGTTTTTCATTAATATGCCCCAACAGCTTCATCATGCGTAATTGATGCTGTATATCCAAATACGTGGTCGGCTCATCCAAAAATAAGATGGAAGACCGCTGTGCCAGCAGTACTGCCAGCCAAACACGCTGCTGTTCCCCGCCGGACAGATTCTGCACCAGTTCGTCTTTGCGCGTGTGCATCTGCACGGCATACAAAGCTTTATCGACATAGCGGGCATCGTCTGCCGAAAACGAACGGTATAGTGTCCGATAAGGAAAGCGTCCCATCTGTACCAAGTCCTCTACAGTCACATCACTGGGAGCTTGGTGAATCTGCGGCAGAACAGCAATCTGCCGTGCCAGCTCTTTGCGCCCAAACGAGCGTATATCTCTTTCTCCCACATACACATGGCCTTCTTTGAGTGAAATCATGCGGCTCATAGCTTTCAGCAGCGTACTTTTGCCGCAGCCGTTCGGGCCAATAATCGATACGATGCGTCCTTTAGGGATTTCCATATGTATATCGTGAAGAATTTCTTTTTTACCGATTGCAACGGAAAGGTGTTCTACTCGAATGGCTGCCTCCACGGTCTACACTTCCCTTCTCAGCAAAAACAAAAAGAACGGCGCGCCGATAAAAGCCATAATCAGCCCTACAGGCAGTTCTACCGGCGCAAACAATACCCGCGCTGCCATATCACTCAGCGTCACCACTGCCGCTCCCAGCAGTACTGAACCGGGAATAATATACCGGTAGTCCGTTCCCACCAAAAGGCGTACAATATGAGGCACTATCAAACCGACAAACCCAAGCAGTCCGGCCACACTGACGGCACTGGCTGCCAGCAATGCGGCTACAGCCGTCAAGCAGACCCGTGTCCGTTCGATATGGACGCCCAGGCTTCGTGCCATGTCATCGCCCAACTGCAGCATATTGAGATAATAGGAGCCCCAAAGAGCCAGCACGATGCCAGCCGCCGCGTACGGAGCAATCATCGTCGCATCGTCCCAGCTGCGCGCAGCCAAGCCGCCGACCATCCACATGAGCGCACCATGCACGCGGTCACTGTAAAAAATAAGAATACCCGAAATACCGGCACTCAAAAAAGCCGATACCGCTACGCCTGCCAGTATAATCCGCACAGGCTTGATACCGTTTTTCCACGCCAACACGTAAATCAAAACAGCGGCTGTCATGGCACCGATAAAGGCAACCGGCGTAATCAGATACATCCATGCCGGCATAACGACCAGTACCAAAATTCCCATAATGCCGGCACCTGCTGAAATGCCGATTATATGCGGGTCTGCCAGCGGATTGCGCATGACGGCCTGCAAAATCGCTCCGGCTACGGCTAAATTGGCGCCGACCATCGCTCCCGTCAAGGCACGGGGCAGCCGCAGATTCCAAACAATTTGATCTGCCATGTCCGCTGTCGGAAAAGTCAGTATCTGCAACACCTGCGGTACAGGAATAGATGCAGCACCGGCACCTACGGACAGCGTAATGCCCAAAAGGGCTAATACAGCAAAAACGATGAGCATTGCCCATCGCCAAGCCGTGCGGGATGTTCCCGCTAGTATTCGATTCATTTATATACCTCTGGATACACAAGTTTTGCCATATAAGCTACGGCCTTTGGATAATCCAATCCCGGATTGAGCAAGAAATAATTTTCCGGCAACACATAGACACGTCCTTCCTGGACAGCGCGCAGCGTGCTCCACGCCGGGTTATTTTTGACATCTTCCTGGATTCTCTTTTCTATTTTATCCTTTGGTCCCATGGATGTAAAGAAAATACTATCCGGATTTTGTTCTACCAAGGCTTCCATGCTGTACGGCACTTTTTCAGCACCTTTGGCATCTTGAGCTACGGCAGATGCCACATTGTCAAAATGAAGCATCTCTGCCACGTTGCCGGCAATACTGTTGGGCAGCTGTACCGATACGGCACTCGGCGTCGCATAAATAATGGCAATTTTTTTCTTCTCCTGTGGAAGCTTATCGACAATAGAAGCTATTTCTGTATCCATTTCGCCGATTTTTGCTTTCGCGGCATCTTCTTTACCATAGATTTGGCCAATGATTTCCAAATCCCGTTTGACATCCTCATAGGACTTGCTCTTCAACGCAATGACCGGAATATGGTTTTGTTCCAAAATAGGAATCAGTTTTTGATGCTGTTTGGCACTGACAATAACCAAATCCGGCTGCAGTTCCATGACTTTTTCCGTGCTGATATTGTATACCGGCCCGACATCGGGAACATCTTTATACTTGTCAGCAATGGATGCGTCTTCTGATTTGACTGTCGCTCTGCCTGCCACGTCGCCATCTACGGCAGATACAAAATTCAGGATAGACGTCGAAAGCACGACGACGCGCTGCGGCTTTTCTTTGAGTGTAACCGTCCGGCCCATATCATCCGTAATTTCAGCATATACACCAGCATGCTGTGAACGGTTTGCCATCGTCGCTGCATTTTGCGGCGTACAACCGCTGAGTCCTACAGCAGCCATGCAAATACAAAGGTATACGCCCATCAACCATTTTCTCATATTCCTTATCCGTCCTTTCTGACCCCCAAGAGAGGCAACGGTGCAAATACACGCGTCGTTGCCCCATCCATTCATCATGTTATGTTAGAACGTATATTTAACGCCTAATTGCCAAAAACGTCCCGGTTCGGGCCAGCCATAATACATATCATAGCCTTTATTGGTCAGATTATTGACTTTAGCATAAATCGTAGTTCTCGTATTAGCGTTATAGCCAACAGCCGCATCCCATGTGACATACGAACCGGCTACATAATACGTATCATCACGACCTGTACCGGCATTCATAAGCAAACTAGCCGTCCACGTCGGATTGTGGAAATTCAATCCCACGCGATAGCCATTGGGGCGATTATTGGAATTGTACGTCGTATCTTTGACCAGTCCTTTACCGTCGCCTTTATCGACACGAGAATAAATATATGAATAACCCAGTGAATAATCCCACGAATCATTGATAGTCTTATTCATGGTAATTTCCATGCCCCGTTTTTCTTCTCGGCTGACGTTGGCTACATCTGATTCATAATAATCTCCCTTGTCTATATTACGATTCCAAACAATGGCATTATCCAAAGCATTTCGGAATACGCTGACATCAAATACCGTTTTCGCATCGACCTGATACGTAAATCCCACGGTCTGCGTATATCCCGTTTCAGCTAATATATCGGGATTCCCCTTAGAAATAGACGTTTTTTTCTTGGATTGACTTTTTTTATAATAGTACAAATCATTAAAACGAGGCGCATTGAAAACACGGCCCCAGTTGCCATAGATGTTAAAAGCTTCATTGGCTTGATAGTTTACGGCAATACGCGGTGTCGTATGGTCTCCATAGTCGCTGTTATGGTCATAGCGGACACCGGGAGTAACCGTCCATTTTCCCAGCAGCATGGCATCTTCAATATACGCAGCTTGATTAATTCGTTTTTTATCTTCATATCCAGCCCCTACATTCGTACCTTCATCTTTTGTCCATGCAGTACCGCCCGTAATCCGGTGCAGGCCAATATGCCATCCTTTTTCCAACTGTACGCCTTGAGTTCGTGTTGAATAACGGCCGTCCCAATTCGTAGTCGTATAATCATTATAATACCGCAAAAATCCCGGCATATCCGTATCTTCATTGAAATGATACGTCACGGCAACATTATTGTACAAGCGGTCAACCCCGTTCATACCATTTTGAACAAACTGATATTTTTTAGAAACGGACGGGGCTTCAAATTTAGCATAGCTGCTGGAGAAGGTTTTGTGGAATACATGCAAATCGACAGCACTTTTATCATTAATCTGCTGACGAATGCGGGCATCAATCATTTTCTTTTGATAATCCGACAAAGCTTTATCCGTATCACTGCCGTCAGGATACTTCATATAGCCGCGGCGGCCTATGCTTTTGGCAATAAACCAGCTGGTCTTCCCTTTTTTGCCCTGATTGGTCGAGCTGTAATTGTACGTATTCCAAGAACCGATATTTGCGTCAAAGGTCCGTTTTTCCGTATCTGCACTGTTTTTCTTGGTAATAATGTTGATGACGCCGCCGACAGCACCACTGCCGTATTTGACAGAACCACTGCCTTTTGTCACTTCAATTCGTTCAATGGCAGAGGCATCCGGAAGCGCCGAAAAATCCGTCGTGCCGCGGCCATACGGGGAGCTTTGCGGATTTGCCAAACTTTGACCATCGACAAGAATCAAGACACGGTCAGACCCATTCAAGCGGACATAGGAAGCCGTACCGCCAGCCACCTGATCGTTGACAGATACGCCGTTGATATGCTGAATGGCTTCCTGCGCCGTCGTATAGTTATTCTTTTCAATATCTTTTGCCGTCACGATAGTCATGTTAGACTGCTGTTTTTGAATCTGTGTCGTGACAGGCAGTGCCGCTGGCTGCGGTTTGGGTGCTTCATACCGCTTTGCCGTGACGACAATCGTATCCGTATCATAGTCTGCCGTATCTGCCGCCCATATGCTTAAACTTCCTGCCATGGAAAGGCAAATGCATGAAAGTAATGCTTTATTGTGTATCATAAAAAAACTCCCTTAGTATTCCATATTTTCACTTCTCGTGTATCCTGTATCTCTACTGCAGTACAAAAGGTATCTGCAAGTTGCGTTCTGCCGCAACGGCTTCGCCCTGTTCATTGCGCGCCGGTTCGTACTGGCATTGGTAGGCAATCTGCACAGCCGCGGCATCCATCGAGGCGTAGCCTGACGAGCCGCTTACGGACGCACTGCTTACAGTACCGTCTGCCGCAATAACGACGTGAACCGTAACAGTTCCAGAAATATTTTTCTGCCGCAAATCCTGCGGATAATAGGCACTGACATCGGGCTGAGAAATCAAATGCGCCTTCGTGGCCGGTCGTCTGCCTTCACTGTGCCGGTCTCCACCGGGATCGCCGCCTTGGGGATTGCCGTCGGCATCCACTCCCAATCCCGGTGCCGCATCCTGGTTGTTTCCCGGTCCTGCCGGACCCGGTTCGCTGAGGCCATCACCTGACGCAGTATCACTTGCTGTCGTATTGTCTGATGCCGTATTGCCAGGATTCTGATTGCCGGAAACAACATTTGCCGTCGGCTTTTCCGCATCGTTTTTCGCCGCAGCGACTGCCTTGGCCTTTTCTTCACTGATGCCCTGCGTCTGCATAATTTTTTTGATTTCCCGCTGTTCCTGCACTTCCTGCGTATACGACTCACTAATCTCTGGCATATGTTCCTGCGGCATATGATACGTTTCACCGCCTCCGCCGCCACCGTTAGATGCCGGTTCACCGTTTCCCGCTGTCGGTGTATCATCCCGTGACTCTTCATTGTATACGGTTACATCCACAGGCGGTGCCTGAGAATGGCTTTGCAGAAAGGTGAACATGCCGCCGGCCGCCAGCAGGCCAAACACGATGACGTGCAGACCGACAGATACGGCTGCCGCCACACGTTTATCCCGTTCTTCCTGCGTCACTGAGAACCCCCGCTTTCTGCTGCCAAGCCAAAACGGCTGATGCCGGCTCCTTTCATTTCATCCAGCAGGGCAATGACTTTGCCGTAATCCAGCCCTTGGTCAGCCCGCAGCACCACTGAAAACTGCGGATTGCGCCGCTGCTCAGTCTGAGCTTTTTTCAGCAGTTCTTCTTTGGTGATTTCTTTATCTTCCAGCCACAGCGAGCCGTCTTTTTTCATCGTGACCAAATACGTTACCGTCGTCTGCGTTTCCGCATGGGATGCCTGGGGCAGATTGACAGAAACCGTCTTCATATCCACCATATACAGCGTACTAATCATAAAAAAGACCAGCAGGAAAAACATGATGTCTATCATCGGAATAATCATGACTTCAGGCTTTGTAAACGAACGCCTGTCTCGCAGTCTCATGCACTCACCGCCCCGTTTTTTCCTGCGGCATCCATTCTAATGCCGAAAAACACATTTCCATATCCGTAATCATGCGGTCCAGCCGCTGTGTAAAATACGCATGCACGATTAGGGCCAAAATTGCGACACACAAGCCAAACGCCGTAGCAATAAGCGCTTCCCCTACGCCGCCCGTAATGGCTGCAGCCTGCCCGGACTGGACGTTAAAAATACTAAACGACGTAATCATGCCGCTGATTGTACCGAGCAGCCCTAAAAGCGGCCCCATGGTAACAATGACGTTCAAATAATACAGACGGTTACGCAGCTTAGCCAGTAAAATACCAGACTGTACTTCTACAAAAGCCTGCATCGTATCCGGTTGCTGGCTCTGCATGGCATCCCGCAGAATCAAAGCCAGACCGCCCGTGCCGTTCTCTGCGGTCTTTTGCGCCTTGTCGTACTGCTTCAGCTTCATATATGTATAAAATTGATTGGCAAAGGTACGTCCTGAGTCCATGCGGTTGTAAAACATAGCCCGTTCAACCCCAACATATACGACAAAAAGGGAGCAGATAAGCAAAATATACATGACTACGCCGCCTTTTTGAAACAACTGTATTCCTTCTACGATAACGTCCATGATGTCCTCCTTTGACAGCCTGCACAAAAAAAAGCCGCAAGAATCCCCTTACGGCTTTGTCTTAAAAAAAATCTCCATTCCCATCGCTCGCAGGTCTGTCGGTGATTATCCATCAGGCAGTTCTTCTGGCTTGGATTCCCAGCTGTACTGCGCCTTCCCATACCCGCGCGGGGTACAGTGACATACTTGCCGTACAGCTCCTCCCTACAGCGGCGGGACCGCGCCGGCCTCAGACCGGACTTATCTATTGAGTCTTGCGACACCTGATGTATTCATATGCTGTTGTAACTATTGTATAGTTGCATTTACTATAGCATGCTCCCTACGGTATGTCAATTTTTCCTGCTCTGCAGCGTGTTCTTTCGTTTTCTCGGCAGGCTGCTTACGGCAGCAAAGAATATACGGTCCGTTATTTTGCTGTTTCCCACTTCGGTAAATGACGCAAAAACCAAACGTACGCCACAGCCAAAATCACAACCGTAACTATCCAGCTCAATGGAAATACCATCATCAAGCAGTCAAACGTCGGATTGCTGGCAAAAACTGTATAGACCCAGGTCACGCGGGTACCGCAAATCCCAAAGAGCGTAATGACAGCTGGAATCAGCGAATTGCCGTAGCCGCGCATCGCGCCGGATACGATTTCCAGCACGACTTCTACCAGGCAAAACGCCTGAATATAAAACAAGCGCACATAACCAATAGAAATAACTGCCGCATCCGTATTAAACAAGCTCAATAACGGAGCCGCAAAGACAATCGTCAAAGCACCGCTGACGACAGCTACTAAGCCATCCATCATGAGGCAGAGCTTGAAAACGCGTCGGCACCGCAACACCAATCTGGCTCCGTAATTTTGACTCGTAAAGGTCGTGCATACCTGGCCAAAGGCATTGATAATGAAGTAGGTAAAAATTTCTATATTAAATGCAGCGGCTGACGCGGCCATGACATCAGGGCCCAAGCTGTTGATAGCTGACTGAATACAAAGATTGGACAGAGAAAAGACCATATTCTGCAGCCCTGCCGGCAGACCGATTTTCAAAATCTGCACCAGCAAAGGCTTATCAATGACAAACTCATGCATGCGCACGCGGATTTCCGTATGACTGCGCCGCAAAAAGTAAAAGAGCAGTCCCGAACTAATTGTATTGGCAACAATCGTCCCTATAGCGACCCCTTCGGCAGACATGCCCAGCTGCAAAATAAAAAACAAGTTGAGAAACGCTTTGATGACACCGCCTGCAATCAAGCAGTACAACGGCGTACGCGTATCTCCCTGGCTGCGGAAAATAGCCGATTCAAAATTGTACAAAAAAATGACCGGCAGGCCTAAAAAATAAATCCGCAAATAGATTTCTGCCATACTGCGGATTGCCAGCGGTACGGACAAAAAATCCAGCAGCTGATTGGTTATCACTTCGCCGACAATAGTCATACCGACGCCGCACAGCAACGCGACAAGAATCGCCGTATGGACGCCTTTGTGGATGCCAGCCGTATCCTTTTTGCCAATGAAGGACGCAATGACTACATTCGCCCCCAGTGAAATGCCAATAAACAGGCTCAGTGTCGTCGCTAGGACCGAGCTGTTGCTGCCGACAGCAGCCATGGCTTCTTTGCCGACAAACTGTCCCAGCATGGCAATATCCAAGGCATTAAAAAACTGCTGCATCATGCCTGTCAAAGCAAACGGCAAGGCGACTATCAGGATTTTATCCCACAGCGACCCCTGCAGCATATTGACTTTTTTGGCTTGACTTGCCACCTAAGCACCTTCTTTCTCTTATACGCTGATAAAAAAGCCACACACTTATCGCTAAGACAACTGTGTGGCTCCCATGACACGGCACACGCCTGCGCCGCAGTCCGCAGCGCAGCGCGTATGTATTGGTTTATTGTATTATTGTAAGTTCTTTGTCAGCAACTGATTGACGACGCCCGGATTAGCCCGGCCTTTCGTTTCTTTCATGATTTGGCCAACAAGGAAACCGATAGCTTTCTTTTTGCCTGCTTTATAGTCAGCAACAGACTGCGGGTTGGCTGCGATAATCTTTTTGACCATATCTTCCAACGCGCCTGTATCGGTAATCTGTACCAAGCCTTGTTCTTTGACGACTACATCTGCCGATTTGCCTGTTTTCCACATTTCCGGCAATACTTTCTTGGCGATTTTACCGGAAATCGTGCCTTTGGCAATGAGCTGCAAAAGGCCTGCCAAATCAGCCGGTTTGACCGGTGCTTCTGCGGCACTTACGCCTTCTTCATTCAGCTTCTTGGCAAATTCGCCGAGCATCCAGTTGGACGCCGTCTTGGCATCAATGCCGTCTTTGACGATTTCTTCAAAGTAATCTGCCGTCTGTTTTTCCAGGGTCAGCAAGTTGGCGTCGTATTCAGGAAGGCCCAATTCATCCATAAAGCGTTTGCGGCGGGCATCAGGCATTTCCGGCAATTCTTTGCGGACTTCTTCAATGTATTCCGGAGACACTTCAATCGGAATCAAATCCGGTTCCGGGAAATAGCGGTAATCGCTGTCCCCTTCTTTGACACGCTGCAAGACCGTAATACCTTTGGCTTCTTCCCAGCCGCGGGTTGCCTGCTGAATCGTGCCACCTTCATCCAAAATTTGTGCCTGACGGACTGCTTCGTATTCAATCCCTTTCTGTACGCCGCTGAAAGAGTTGATGTTCTTTAACTCTGTTTTCGTGCCCAGTTTGGTACTGCCGACAGGCCGAACGGAAATATTGGCATCACAGCGCATGCTGCCTTCTTCTAAGCGGCAGTCAGAAACGCCCAGATACTGTAGAATGGAACGGAGTTTTTCCAAATACGCGCGAGCTTCTTCGCCGCTGCGCAGTTCCGGTTCGCCAACGATTTCCAGCAAAGGCACGCCTGTACGGTTGTAATCGACACAGGTCGAATCCGATGTATCAATCGTAGCACCGCTGTGGACGAGTTTGCCGGCATCTTCTTCCATATGAATACGGGTCAGATGGATGCGGCGCTGTTCACCGTTGACTTCAATATCGACATAGCCGCCTTTGCAGATTGGCAAATCAAACTGCGATGTCTGGAAGTTTTTCGGCAAGTCCGGATAGTAATAGTTTTTGCGGTCAAATTTGCTGAACGGCAAAATATCGCAGTGCAGTGCCAGCCCTGCTTTGACAGCAAAATGAAGCACTTCTTTATTGAGGACCGGCAGTACACCCGGCAGGCCTAAGCAGACCGGGCAAACGTGGGTATTGGGTTCTGCGCCAAATTCCGTACTGCAGCCGCAGAAAATTTTAGTTTTTGTTTTTAATTCGACATGGACTTCCAAGCCGATAACGGATTCGTATTTCATTAGAGTTCAACCTCCCCCATTGGCGACGGCTTACGCAGGTCCGTCCGATTTTGTTCAAACGTATAGGCAGCGCGCAGCAGCGTTGCTTCATCCAACGCTTTGCCAATCAGCTGCATGCCAATAGGAAGACCATTTTTATAGCCGCAGGGAATGCTGATGCCCGGCAGACCGGCCAAGTTCAGCGTAACGGTGCAGACATCGCCCAAATACATAGCCAGCGGATTGTCGCTGTTCTGGCCAATCTTGAATGCCGTGTCCGGTGCTGTCGGCGTCAGCAGGATGTCGCACTGTTTCAACGCTTCATCATAATCCTGTTTAATCAGCGTACGTACTTTCATGGCACGCAGGTAGTACGCATCATAATAGCCGGAGCTGAGTACGTACGTACCGAGCAAAATACGGCGCTGTACTTCCGGGCCAAACCCTTCAGAACGGGTTTTGATGTACATATCGACAATATCCTTGCCTTCGACGCGGAGGCCAAAGCCTACGCCGTCGTACCGAGCCAAATTGGAGCTAGCTTCGGCAGGTGCAATGACATAGTATGCAGCAATACCGTATTTCATATGCGGCATGCTAACCCGTACGATTTCAGCACCCAGTTTTTTATACGTTTCAATAGCTTCATCCAAGGCTTTACGGCATGTATCATCCAAGCCTTCGCCAAAGAATTCTTCAGGAATGCCGATTTTCATGCCTTTGACATCATTGACCAAGGCCTGTTTATAGTCTGTTTTTGCCTGCGGGATAGACGTAGAATCTTTGGCGTCGTGACCGGCAATGGCATTGAGCACAATAGCGCAGTCTTCGACATCGTTGGTTAACGGGCCAATCTGATCCAGCGAAGAAGCAAAAGCAATCAAACCATAGCGGGATACCAAGCCATATGTCGGTTTGAGGCCGACAACACCGCAGTATGCGGCAGGTTGCCGAATGGATCCGCCTGTATCGGAACCAAGCGCCCAAACGCATTCGCCCGATGCGACAGCAGACGCCGATCCACCGGACGAGCCGCCCGGCACATAATCCAAATTCCACGGATTGTGCGTAATCTGGAAGGCAGAATTTTCTGTAGAACTGCCCATAGCAAATTCATCCATATTCGTTTTGCCGAGGCTGACATAATCAGCAGCCGTCAATTTTTCAATGACCGTCGCATTGTACGGCGATGTAAAATTCTGCAGCATCTTCGATGCGCACGTTGCCTTTTGGCCTTGAATACAAATATTATCTTTAAAAGCTCCCGGAATACCAGCCAAATCGGAAATTGCCGTACCTGCCGCAATTTTCTTATCCACAGCAGCCGCCGCTTCTAAGGCAAATTGGCGGTTATCCGACAAAAATGCCTGTACCTTTGGTTCTACCGCATCTTTATGAGCCAAAAATGCATTCGTCAATTCTACGGCAGAAATTTCGCCTTTGACGAGTTTATCATGCAGTCCATGTATGGTTTCCACAATACCCCTCCTTAATCCTGAATTACTTTCGGAACCTTAAAGTAGCCGTTTTCTGGTTCCGGCGCATTCTGTAACGCTTTTTCATTCGATAAGGATGGCTGCGGTACATCATCACGCATTACATTGGACATCGATACAGCATGAGCCGTCGGCTTTACATCCGTAATATCTACTTGGCTCATCAAATCCATATACGACAAAATGTCATTCAGCTGTTTCCCAACTGCTTCAATCTGATCGTCTTTAATTTCCAATCGGGACAACAGTGCGATTTTTTTTATTTCTTCAGCACTGATTTTCATAGAGACACTCCTCGCAGAAAAAATTTTAATACTTATTTACAATACGTAATTATACCATAGGACCGCCATAAAATCATCTTATTTTTAAAAATGTAATATATGAGCCGATATTTCGTTGCACGTATCAATAAACCTAAAAAATATATTTGTTAATCGGATTATCAACGTAATGCATTTTCTAAAATCCAATATGAAAACTACTGTAAACCAAAAATGAATGTTTTATTTACATGGGGTTACTTGTGATTAATTTAAAATCTGCCTTCATGTCTATTGACTATTTAATCACTAGATGCCACAAAA
>DJEN01000013.1:13002-56923 GCA_002431345.1 Megasphaera sp. UBA5897
AGATGCCACAAAACTATTGTTTTATTCGAAATTCCTCAATAGTATCCATAAGCACTTCTTTAAATTTTCTGACTAATGGTCTGACAGTTCGATCCGCAAACCGGTTACTCAAAAGGAATCCTTTCCGTACAGGCGGTGAATCCGTCAATCGATACAGTTCCACATTTATATCTTTTTTTAGGGCAACAACATTACTTTCTTGCAAAATAGCCCAATACCTACCGGATGAAAACAATTCCTTCAACGCCGCATATGAATCTACTACCATATGTGGTTTATATCCATGAAAAGCTTTTTCATGCCAATAATAAAAATCATCATCCCATGGTTGGTATATTTCATGTTCCGGGTCCAATTCATCAGGACGAATTAGTTGAATTGGTTTTTCAGCATATCCTGGTTTTACTAGATAATATTGCTGCGTAAATAACATTTCGCAGGTCACAGCCTGCATCTCTTCTGCTGCAGAAACAATAGCTAAATCTAATTTCCTATCAGAAATCATTTTGTATACTCCATTTGTTTGGTAGGTATATAAAGAAAACCGAATCGACTCAGCATCTGTCATTTTCTCACAAACTCTGCAAACCAATGGAATCTGATAGCTAGCAATAGACGATATCATGAGTGTTTTAGCAATATCCGTACTACTTTCATACAAATTTTCATAATCTTCATACAACCTTTTTGCCTTTTCTAAAAACAATTTACCCCGTTTCGTTAACTCTACTTCTTGTTTTCCTTTTTTTCTTACTAACAGGGAATATCCAAGTTCTTCTTCTAATTGTTGAATCCTGTTCGAAATGGTTGGTTGGGTTTTATATAAAATACGAGACGCTCGTGTCAAATTTCGGACTTCACTTATCACAATAAAAGTTTCTATCTGCTGATAATCCATATACTTTCTCCCGCTCAAAATATAAATAAAATTTATATAATATAAATGTAAAATCAATTTTTATTTTAATCTATCTTGTTTTATACTGTCAATAAGAAATGTTGAAAACGAAATATTTTTAACATTTTTAGTTTGTTTTCATTATTATAATTTGTTTATTTTTATGTTTTATTTTTCATTTGCATTTGAATTATCTATTGGCTTTAAATTTTATTTACGAAAGGAATGACTAAAATGCAAACATCAAAAAAATTATTTTCACCGAAAGAATTGGCTGAATTACGATCTCACTTTTCTTTTGTTGATACTGACAAGAATGGCAACCACCGTTTATTTTTTGATAACGCAGGTGGTTCACTTCGGCTTAAAGAAGCTGAAGAAGCATTTAAAGAAACTGACGAGTTACCAGATGCTTCCGAACACACCAATACAATGGCTCTTAAATTATTGGAGTTAGAAAACAAGGGCCGTGCTGATATCCGTACAATTTTCGGCACACAGAAAGGATCAATTGCAACAGGTTATACAGCATCACAATTAATGATGGAAGCTGTACGCATCATGAGCGAAAATGCCAATGGAACAAATTGTGTTACTTCATCCTTGGAACATCCTTCATCTTTTGATGCCATGTCTATGTATGCAGAAAAATACAATCGTGAACTCCGCGTTATTCCAGCTAATAAAGAAACTGGAAATATTGACACGGATACTGTATTAAGCCGTGTTGATAAAAACACAGCTATCCTCAGTATTATGGCTGCTTCTAATATATCTGGTCATATTATTGATATTCATACAATTGCAAAAGAAGCTCGCAACATTAATCCGAATATTATTATCATCAGTGATGCAGTACAACATGCTCCCCATGGTATATTAAATCCCGAAAAATCCGGCATTGATGTCATGAACTTTGCACCTTATAAATTTTTTGGCATTCGTGGCTTCGGACTGATGTACCTATCTGATCGAGTAAAAAATTTCAACCACCATAAATTGTTGGGCAAACCTTCTGACGATTGGGAAATTGGTAGCCCTGCTACAGCTCACTTTGCAGCGATATCCTCTATTGTCGACTATGTATGTCACATCGGTTTATGGGAAAATCCACAAGAACAAAACCGTCGTAAATTATTTGAATCTGGTATGATGCGTATTGCCGCACATGAACAAGCTTTACTAGATGTCCTTGTAAATGGCACTAACAATACCCCTGGACTGCGGAATATCAAAGGAATTACTATAAAAATGGATGATATTGATCTTAGTCATCGTGACCTGATCACAGGATTTGAATTTGATAACATGAATGCCACCCAAGGTCGTGCTGAACTAGAAAAAAGACACATGATTACTTTCGAACGCATTGCCAGCAGTATTTATTCCAGCCGAATGCTTAAACAATTTAATTCTTCCGGAGTCGTTCGCATTTCTCCTCTCCATGTTAACAGTGTAGCTGAAATGGAAGAATTTTTACGGGCTGCTCAGGAAGTTGCTGTATTGTAATCAGTTATAAAATAACTAAAAAGGAGGAAAAGTTATGTCTATAAAAAAACTAGGATTAGGTTCAAGAATTTTTATTGGTATACTCATTGGAATTGTAATTGGCTTTCTTTCGCCAGATTTAACTAAAATGCTCTCTCCTTTTGGCACTATTTTTTTACGAATGTTAAAAATGCTAATCGTACCACTTGTTTTTTTTAGTATTACTAGTGGTGTATGTAAAATGGGTGACATCAAACAGTTGGTAACTGTCGGTCTCCGTTTTGTCTTCTATATTCTTATTACTTCAGGATTAGCAGCAGCATTGGGATCGCTTGTTGGCATCTTGATGAATATCGGCAGTGGTACAACAGAATTTCTCAAAGCCGGTGCTGAAGTTAAAAATGTTGACTACAATTTTATAAACAATGTGGTATCTTGGTTCCCTGAAAATATATTTGACGCTATGGTAAAACAGGACATGCTTCAAATTATTGTATTCTCACTTTTTCTTGGTATCGCAATACTTTTCCTTAATAAAAAAGTATCTAATTTAGCAAAAATTATTGACCAATGTACGGACGTTATGCTAAAAATCACGGACTTTGTTATGGCATTCTCTCCTATTGGTATCGCCTCCTTGATGGCAACCATGGTCAATACCATTAGTGGAGCAACCGTAAAAGATATTGCCGCCTTTGTCATCGCAGACTACGTAACATGTGCTATTTTTTTCCTTATTATGTATCCACTTATGTTAAAAGTACTAGCAAATCTTTCACCATTACATTTTTTTCACAAAATAAGTGAACCCATGCTAGTTGCTATTTCTACTACCTCCTCGGCTGCTACACTCCCAATTTCTTTGAAAGTAGCTGGGCAAAAATTAGGAATTCCCGAAAACATATTCGGTTTTACACTTCCCTTAGGAAACACATGTGGAATGAATGGTTTTGCTGTTTTTATCGGCCTCTGCTGTGTTTTTTGCTCCCATTTATATGGAGTAAATATTACATTCTCTCAGCTAATGCTCTATATTTTCCTGGGAATTATTCTCTCCGTCGGAGCGGCTGGAGTTAAAGGTGCTGGAATTGTTATGAGCACTGTATTACTTCAAGCTATCGGTATGCCTCTTGATGTTATTCCCATTTATGCTGCTATTTGGCCTATCATCGATCCACCACACACACTGCTTAATAATGCAAGTGATCTTGTTGGAACAGGCATTATAGCTAAACGCCTTGGAAAAATGGATATGGATACATATTATGATAAGAAAAATAATTTCTAAAAATTATGTCATCTATCGGATTAAAAATACTATTGCATCGTAAATTAACATTACCGCTGAGAAGTATCTATACACTCTCAGCGGTAATGTTTGATTAAAATTTTTTTAGTGTACCAACTCACCCCAATGCTTTTGAGTGATGCTGTTTGATATAGCTTGCGTTTCGGTTAGAATTTTTAAAAGAAATCATCGCCGCCGTCATCATAATCAAACGAGCTGCCGGTATCACTGTCATCATAGCTGTCATCTGTATCTGTCCAGTCATCATCTCCATTTTCTTCATAGGACGTATCCGTTGCAGTGTCATCATAAGATGAATCATCACTCGTATCGTCGGCCGCATAGTCAGTACTGTCTGCGTCGTTTTCCTCATACATCGTGTCGCTGCTGTTGGCATCATCGTCTGCTGTATCAGCATAGTCGTCACTGCGCATCAAGTTGAGCATGTCGTCGCGGGTCTGCACGTCATGATGCCCCATCAGCGTATTGGCTACGGCACCTGTAACGGCTCCGATTGCTGCCGCTTTCATGTACGTTCCCATGTTACTGGTTCTATTGCCGCTGTTTATCGGCTGCTGCATGTCGGGAGATTGCTGCCGATGTTCTAACAGCGTATGCGGCGCGGGCTGAGATGCCGTACGGTTTGCAGGTGCCTCCTCTTGGGTTCCGGCAGGGATGTTTTCTGCTCCTGTGTAGGATTGACGCAGCATATCTATCGTCCGGTACAGCTGGTCCAACAGCATGAGCGTTTCCATCTTTTTGGTTTTGACTCCCCGTTTTTTAGCTTCTACCAAATATACCAGTGCTTGGGAATAATCGGGAATAGCCTGAGAAGAAAGCAAAATTTGTTCTGCTTTTTCTAACGCTGCCTGAGATGCTGACGGTTTGGCTGCTGCAGAAGCAGCAGGCTGCGTCATATCCGCGCATTTTGCGCCGCAGTGCATGCAAAACTTATCCGTATCCCCTAATTTACTGCCGCAGTGTATACAAAATTTAGCCATAACAATCCTCTTCTTTCTTTTCTGTATATCTAATTCATGCTTGTATTATAACACATCACAGAAATGAATTTGCTGCACTTTGTTTTGCCTAGTATAATAATAAACAAATTAAAAGAATCGACCACTGGCTAATGAATGTGGTTTTAGCCAGTGGTCGATTCCTTTTTATTTATTGACAAAAAGCGGCACTACAAATTTTCTTAAAGCTATTTCAAATGTTTCTTAAAAAACTGTTCAAATATATCAAAGGGAATTTTCTGTGTATTATCGTATAAATCCGTATGGTTTGCGCCAGGAACGATATACAGCTCTTTATCCTTCGAACCGATGGCCTTATAAGCATCTTCGCTGAAATAACGGGAATGTGCTTTTTCACCTACCACAATCAGAGCAGGCGTACGCATTTCTTTGGCGTATTCCATAATAGGCATATTGATAAAAGAAAGCGGCATGGTATTCGTCCAAGACCCGTTTGGATTGGAATTGATCGAACGCGGATGATAGCCACGGTTTGTTCGATAAAATTGCGCATATTCTGCAATAAATTTCGGTGTTTTCGAGGTAATATCTTTTTGGGGATCTAGATTATTAGCTGGAGCTAAGGTTGTGTAATCATGTTTCGAGCTTTCCCAGCGATTAGTATTGAGCTGTTCTTTTATTTGGTAACGTGTCTCTGCCGTTTGTGGTGCTGTACGATCATATTTCCCCTGCGGATCCATTTTTATTTCATAGCCATTGGCCATTACACGGGTCATATTATACATTGTACTTGTAGCCACCGCTTTGACTCGGGTATCTTGAATCGCATCATTCAAAGCAAAGCCGCCCCAGCCACAAATACCCAAGATGCCAATCTTGTTGCGGTCTACCATATCCAAAGAACCCAAATAATCTACTGCGGCACTAAAGTCTTCCGTATTGATATCCGGGGAAGCCGTATTGCGCGGATTGCCTGAACTTTCACCGGTAAAGGACGGATCAAAGGCAATGGTTACAAAACCTCGTTCTGCCAATGTCTGTGCATAAAGACCGCTAGACTGTTCTTTTACTGCACCAAACGGCCCGCTTACGGCAATAGCTGCTAACTTACCTTGTAGGTGCTTGGGCATATATAAATCCCCTGCCAAGGTAAACCCATACCGATTTTTGAACGTCACTTTACAGTGATCTACTTTGTCAGACTTTGGAAAGATTTTATCCCATTTCTGTTCCAACTGGATTGTCTGTTCCGGCACTAAAACAGTCGCTGCATTTTCCGGTATGGCGGCAAAAGCAGTAGCCGCCGCAAGCGTCGCAGCCAACAAAACAGCAGCAGAAATAGGTCTTATGGCTTTTTTCAACATCATAGTATCTCCTCTTTTCACATTCAAATGATTGCTTAGCATCTTGGTTACAGTATAACTAGATTAGTAATCTATGACAAATACATATAATTTATATTTAGTCATGTTTTTAACTTATGGCCAATCAGTTAGCGCAGCCACATTTTTGCTTGTTGCTTCCTCTTCCCGCTCCTTATTCTCCTTCAACTGCCAACAGAATGTTCCAACGGATTTATGCTGCGCTGAATGCATTGACTCCAAAACAAAATTCCTGCTGCGATGATAAAAAGCAGTCCGCTGCAGCCAACATACTCCATACCCCAGCAATCAATAAACATACCGCTTACTGTCGTAGCCGCCATCGTACCCAGGTTCGCTGAAGTGAGAAATAGACCGTTGGCAAAATCAGGAGCAGCCGGCGCAGCGTGGGAAAGCCAAAACTGATTGATATTGGCATTGATGCCGGCAAGAATTCCCCAGAGAATTGTAAGAATCGCTGCCATAGGCCAACTGCTCCCGTCCGTAAGCAGCAGAAGATACAGCACAGCAAGCAAGAAAGGAAATACTTTCACTGTCGTTTGAGGACGGTGAGAAAGCAAATATCCAGCTGCCATACTTCCCAAAATATTGCAAAAACCGTAAACAAAAAGGAGCAGACTAACAAGAGCGGGTACCAATTCTGTCACACTTGTCAAATACGCTGCCCAGTAATTAAAAACACCGAAGATAGATCCGTTTAGGAAAATAACAGCGAAAATTGCTGCCCAAACAATGGGCTTTTTCAGCACGGCCAACTGTTGTCCATACGACATCTTCCTTCCTATTGGCATCGAGGGAACCAAGAATGTTGTCGCCAACAGGACTCCAAAAGTAGTTATTGCAAAAAAAGTCATCGACGCAGCCAGTGAAATGCTCTCTGCCAAAAAATTACTGATGGGAATCCCTACTACCATACCTGCTGATACACCAATATTTATTTTGGCAACTGCTTTAGGGGCTTCTTTTGCTCCAACCAGTGCCGCTGCTACTGTAAAGGCCAGCGAACAGTACACTGGATGGAAAAATGCAGGCAGTACCCGTACGGCCAAAAGCAAGTTAAAATCTGTAGCAAACACAGAAATTGTATTGCATATCGTAAATAATCCCAATACAAAAAGCATGATGTGCTTGCGATTGAAACGAGAGAAGATGAGCGGCATAATGGGACCTGCAATTGCCACGCCTAAAGCAAAAAGACTGATAAGCAGTCCTGCATGAGCGATAGTCACATCATAATGTACTGCAACATAAGGCAAGATACCGATAAATCCCATTTCTGTATTGAGAATACCAAACACCCCTGTCATTAGGATAAAAATCAAAAGATTTTTGTTCACTTGTATCACGGCACTCCTTTCCTGTAAACAGTTTTAGAATAGCACAAGATCTTTTTGATAACAAATACTTATCATTTTTATCCAGTCATAATTGAAACGCATACCTGATTTTGGTATACTAGCAGCAGAGGTGAAAAAAATGGAATTTCGAGTCCTGAAATACTTCTTAGCTGTAGCCCGAACGGAAAATATTTCCCATGCCGCTGAGGAAATGCACGTCTCCCAACCGGCACTCTCTCGACAGCTTATGGATCTAGAAAAAGAATTGGGCGTGAAATTACTAGTGCGAAACAATCGGCGTACTACCCTAACAGAAGCGGGTTTTCTGCTCAAAAAACGTGCTGAAGAAATCGCCCAACTTATGGATAAAACGATAGACGAACTGTCCCATGTACAAAAAGGCGTAAGCGGCAATGTACGCATCGGCTGCGGCGAAACAGCAGGTATGAGAATCGTAGCTTGTGCTATCCGTGATTTACAAAAAGAATATCCTCATGTCCACTGCAACCTTTACAGTATGGACGGCATGGGCGTAAGGGAACACCTGAAAAGGGGCACACTGGATTTTGGCGTACTAATACAGCCAGAAGCACCGCAGGATTATCCTCATATCGAACTTACCTATGCGGATTGTTGGGGTGTACTGATGCGCAGGGACTCTCCCCTCGCAGCACGGACAGCCATTCGTGCTGCTGACCTTGACGGGCTGCCTCTAATCGTCTCCCAACAAGCGCTTGCCGGGAAAGAATTCGGCGTATGGTTTGACAAGGATGAACGTGAACTGAATATCGTCGCTACGTATACATTGATTTACAATGCCTCTCTGCTGGCCGAAGAAGGCGTTGGTTATGTACTGTGTCTTGACCAGCTCATCAATCTGCGTGAAGACAGCAACCTCGTATTTCGGCCTTTGGAACCACAAAAGCTCTGCCGTCTTTTCTTTATTTGGAAAAAACATCAAGTGTTTTCAGAAGCTGCCAGATTATTAAAGGAACAAGTAATAAAAATTTCGTCATTAAGAAAATAATCTGTTATATTAAACGATGTTTTTTAAACGTATCCACTGAGAGCAAGCGTGCAGAATTTTTTGATTTCGCTATTCTTGCTTGCGGATATGGCAATGAATCCTTTTTTACAATTAAATATTTCTTCGATAAAATAAGGGGTCTTGTGAATACGGATGTTCACAAGACCCCAACATGTATTATAGAGTTAAAAAACCAGCCTGCAAACAAGATAGTCTGCAGGCTGGTTTTATACAATATGGGATTACGCTTCTTCTGCTTGTTCTTCTGTTTCTTTGTGTTCTACGGCTTTCGGACCGCGGCGGTGCGTATGGTTTTTCCATACGACCCACAGCGATGTGTCTACGCAGATAGAGGAATAGGCACCGCTGATAAAACCGATGAGCATGACGAGAGAGAAGTTCTTTGTCGATTCGCCGCCGAAGAAATGGAGGGCGCCGCAGGCAAAGAGTACGGTCGTCAAGGTATAAATGCTGCGGTGAATACTTTGTGAAATACTGTCATGCGCCAGTTTTTCATAGGTATCCGTGCGGCGATGGGTCCGTGTGTTTTCACGCACGCGGTCAAAGATGACGACAGCTTCATTCATGGAGTAGCCGACAACGGTCAGAATAGCTGCCAAGAACGAGGCATCGATTTCCAAATGGAAGAAGGAGAAAAATCCCAATACCATAATCAAGTCGTGGAAAATAGATACCAGCGCGGAAATGGCGATTTTGTATTCAAAGCGGAAAGAGATGTAGGCTGCCAAAGCAATAAAGGCAACAGCCAAACTCATGACCGCATTTTTCGTAACTTCTGAGCCAATGACAGCGCCAACGGATTCGGTACGTTTGATTTCGGCGCCGCCCAGTTTGTCGCTGAGCTGTGTCGCTACGGCTTTGCTTTCATCACTGGTCAAGTTGCGCATGCGAATCATGACATCCTGAGAAGCGTCCTGATCCGTAACGCCGGACAGCTGGATGACGCTGTTGCCAAGGTCCATTTGGGAGCCGTCGATGACTTCGCGAACTTGGGCAACCGTAACGGCGTTTTGGAACTGCATATCCAAAATCGTACCACCTGTATAGTCAATGCCAAAGTTAAAGCCATTGACAAAAATAGAAATGACGCTGGCGATGACGAGGACAGACGAAAGAGTAAACCACCATACTCTATGTTTGACAATATCAAAACTCATTTCTGTCCCCCCTTTTTCAGCATGTGTTCCGGTGCTTTGCGATTCAGGCCATAGAACCAGGGGTTCGTAATCAGACCGGTATTAATGAACCATGTCAACAGGGAGCGGCTGACGAGAATAGCCGTAAACATGCTGACAATCAGGCCTAAGGCCAAGTTGACAGCAAACCCTTTGACCGTCCCGGTCCCCATGACAATCAAAACAATCGCCGCAATCATAACGGATACGTTGGCATCCAAAATCGTGTTGAATGCCCGTTTAAAGCCGGCATCCATCGACGTTCGCAGGCTCTTTCCTATGAGGACTTCTTCCTTAAACCGTTCAAAAATAAGGATGTTGGCATCAACGGCAAAGCCCATGGACAAGATAATCCCAGCAATGCCCGGCAGTGTCAGTGTCGCATCGAGGTATTTCAAAATAGCCAGCAAAATCAAGACATAGACCAATAAGGCCACGTTGGCGACAATGCCGGACATACGGTAAATGACGACGAGGAAAATCATAATCAGCACAATGCCGATAGCAAACGCTTTTTCACTCTTGATTTTGGAATCCTGCCCCAGGCTCGGGCCGATGGTCCGTACTTCCATGACTTTCAGTTTGACAGGAAGTGCGCCGGAACGAAGCAGGATAGCCAAGCTTTTGGCTTCTTCCAACGATTTGCTGCCGGTGATAACAGCCTTGCCGCCTGTAATCGGTTCATTGACAACCGGAGCCGTCAAGACTTCACCGTCCAGCAGGATAGCAATTTTGTGACCTACGTTGGAAGCCGTCAAATCTGCAAATTTCTTGGCCCCTTCGTCTGTAAATTCAATAGCAACGACGTTTTTATTGCCGTTTTCAATTTGTTCTTTGGCGGTTTTTAAATCTTTGCCGCCCATACGCGTCGTACCGCTTTCATCTTTAAATTCCATGACAGCAGTTTTACCGATGGTTTCAATCGCTTTTTCCGGATTCTTTTCGCCCGGAAGTTCAACGATAATCCGGTGCGCTCCTTCTTTTTGTACGATTGGTTCCGTCAAGCCCATTTCATTGATACGGCGTTCTACGATGGAAACAGCCCGGCTCAACGAGTCTTCTGTAACCGGCGCATCCGGCGTATCTTCCGCTTCCAGCACGATATGCGTGCCGCCCTGGAGGTCCAGGCCTTGTTTTATGGAATTGGCAAGCGGATAAATAAAGGTAAGGAATACGGCTAAGATAATGATAACCGCACCAAAAAATTTTACCATGTTACGAGTCCGCAACAGCATTCCCTCCTCTTATTGAGTTTACATATGCAACTGTACGATATACCGATCCGGTGTCAACACGGCCGGTATACAATAATCATGTGCCTCTGCCGGCACATGCGGTACTATCTGAATGTCCCAAGCCACGGCTGTGACGGCTGCCTGCCGCGCCCGCTGCAAATAGCGGTCGTAAAAGCCGGCTCCCCGTCCCAAGCGATGTCCCTCTGCATCAAAAGCCAGACCCGGCACAAGAATCCACTCTAATTGTTCCGGCGCAATACAGGGGCTTCCTGCTTTGGGCACGCGGATACCATACACTCCCTGTTCCACGTCCTGCAGCGAAGCCAGCTGCATGGCCTCCATCTGCCCATTGCTCACGCAATGAGGCACATATACTTCTTTTCCTTCCCGTAACGCCCGTATAAGGAATGCATCCAGCGATACTTCGCCTTTCATATTTAAGAAAGCCATGAACCGGCTGGCCCGCTGATACTGCGGCAGTACGGCAAGCCGTGCGCAGACAGCGTCGCTCCATGCGGCAGCTTGTGCCGCTGAAACAGCCGAAAGCCGGTTTTTCATGATCTTTCTTAGGTCTTCCTTATTTTGTTTCATGGGTGTCTTCTGCCTTGGCATTGTCAGCAGATGCAGTATCAGCAGCTTTGGCTTCTGCTTTTTTAGCAGCCTTTTTGCTGTCAGACTGTGTCTGTTTGCTGAGCACCTGAGTAATGGCATTGCGCGTCATTTTGACTTCGACTTTGTCAGCCAGACGAACGATGACATAGTCATCATGCATAGAAACAATCGTGCCGTAAAAACCGCCGGCTGTGATAATCTTAGCGCCGTTTTTCAAATTGTCGAGCATTTCCTGCCGTTTTTTCTGCTGTTTTTTCTGCGGACGCCATAACAAGAAATAGAAAATGACGACCATGACGATAATCGGCCAAAAATTATTCAAATCCATCAAATCCAATCTTTTCACCTCCTACATGTATCGTATCTATATACAAGACACACTTGCGATTACGCATCTTGATACCGTTTCCAAAACTCTTTGCGGAACTCTCTAAACGTGCCGTCAAAGATAGACTGCCGCATGTCACGCATAAACTGCAGCAGGAAATACAAGTTGTGAATGCTGACTAAGCGATACGCCAGCAGTTCTTCTGCCTTAAACAAATGGCGGATATAAGCCCGTGTATAGTTGCGGCACGTATAACAGCCGCATCCTTCTTCAATAGGATGGAAATCGTGGGCATATTTGGCGTTGCGCACGGTCACGCGGCCTGTATGCGTCATGGCCATGCCATTGCGGGCAACGCGCGTCGGAAATACGCAGTCAAACATATCTACACCGCGGGCTACGCCTTCCAGCAGGCAGTCCGGCGTGCCGACGCCCATCAAATAGCGAGCTTTTTGTTTTGGCAGATACGGTGTCGTATGTTCCAGTATATCATACATGATATCTTTGGATTCGCCAACACTCAAGCCGCCAATGCCGTAGCCGTCAAAATCCATGTCCACCAAATCTTCACAGCTCTTGCGGCGCAGGTCTTTGTACATGCCGCCCTGGACAATGCCAAACACGCCCTGGGTATCACTGTGATGATGATCCAGGCACCGTTTGGCCCAGCGGCTGGTGCGTTCAGTCGAATGCAGCGTGTATTCATAATCCGACGGATAGGGAATACATTCATCAAAAGCCATGGCAATATCGGAATCCAATGCCATCTGCACATCCATGGATACTTCCGGCGACAAAAATTTTTTGGACCCGTCCAAATGGGAGCGGAAGGTAACGCCTTCTTCCGTAATTTTCCGCATCTGTCCCAGGCTGAATACTTGGAAACCGCCGCTGTCCGTCAAAATAGCCTGTTTCCAGTTCATAAACTTATGCAGGCCGCCGGCTTCTTTGACCAGCTCTTCGCCGGGGCGCAAAAAAAGATGATATGTATTGCTCAAAATGACCTGCGCGCCCATATCGTATAATTCTTCCGGCGACAACGTCTTGACCGTAGCCTGCGTGCCTACGGGCATAAACATCGGCGTTTTAAACGTCCCGTGCGGCGTGCGCAGAATACCGGCTCTGGCGCCGTCGCACTCGGCTTGCTGTTCGTACGTAATAACCAAGTCATGTCCTCCTATCGTATAAACATGGCATCGCCAAAACTAAAGAAACGGTACTTTTCTTTGACAGCCGTTTCATATGCCTTTAAAATCTTTTCCCGCGTAGACATAGCGCTGATAAGCATCAACAGCGTCGATTCGGGCAAATGGAAATTAGTTACTAAGGCATCGACGATGTGAAACGTAAATCCCGGATAAATGAAAATATTGGTCCAGCCGGAGCCAGCCTGCAGCGTTCCTGTTGTCCCGGCACTTTCCAACGTGCGGATCGAAGTCGTGCCGACGGCAATGATGCGCCGTCCTTCAGCTTTCGCCTGATTAATCGTGGCAGCTGCTTCCGGTGTAATGCTGTAAAATTCACTGTGCATTTCATGATCTTCAATATTTTCTTCTTCTACCGGGCGGAATGTCCCCAGTCCTACGTGCAGGGTTACAAAGACTTCCTGTACGCCTTTATCCCGAATCTTTTGCAGCAGTTCTTCCGTAAAATGAAGACCTGCTGTAGGAGCTGCCGCCGAGCCTCGTTCCCGCGCGTATACGGTCTGGTATTCGTTGGGATCTGTCATTTTTTCATGGATATACGGCGGCAGCGGCATTTCACCGATTTTATCGATAATATCATCAAACACGCCGTTATAATGGAATTTGACAATACGGCCGCCAAAATCGGTACGGTCCTGTACGTCTGCCGTAAGCCCTTCCGGAAATTCTATTGTCGTCCCCGGCAGTGCTTTTTTGCCCGGCTTGACCAGTACTTCCCACGTATCTTCGCCTACCGGCGTGAGCAGCAGAACTTCTACCTTACCGCCTGTGGGAACCCGTTTGCCGTACAGGCGGGCCGGGATGACGCGGGAATCGTTAAAAACGAGTACATCGCCTTCGTGCAGTTCGTCTGCCAAATCATAAAAATATTTGTGCTGCACTTCGCCGCTTTGGCGGTCATAGAGCATGAGCCGCGCGTGGTCGCGGGGTTCTGCCGGATGCTGTGCTATGAGTTCTTTAGGTAAATCATAATAAAAATCGCTGAGTTTCAAAATAAACAATCTCCTTAATACAATCGTTCTAACGTCGTTCCTGTATAGTAATGGGATAATATCTGGCGATAATATTCCTTGACGCCGGGATTTTCTTTGGCCATTTGGTACGCGCCGTACTGGCTCATGCCCAAGCCGTGTCCCCAGCCAAATCCATAAATAGTCAGCGGCTGTCCCGCTTTGATAGGCAGTGTCAGGCCGCGGCCGCCTTTGCCCATATCCGGATTGGGCGGTGTTCCCGTCCCCTGATAAAAGTCAAAAAGCGTACTTTTGAGGCCAAATAAGGACTGGAAGGCATTGCCTGTAATCATAGCCTGTCCTTTCGTTCCCCGTACAATCAGCGTGCGCACCCGGCCGGATACGCCGCGGTCAGGAACATGCATAGGCCGTTTGGCCAGCGGTGACAGCGTAATCGACTGAACCGTGCCTACGCCTTTACCGGCAGCAGTAAGATTGGCTGCCAAGCGTTCCGGTGTCGTCGTGACAGACCAGCTGTACGACGGCATATGAAAACTCCGGTCGGCTACGCCGCGCAAATACGTGACATGGCTTCCCCAAACATTTTCACTATGTTCCGTCCAGCCGCCGGCACTGGCACAAAAAAAAGCCTCTATCGGCTTTCCCTGATACGTCAGGATTTCGCCGCTTGTCCCGTCGACAGCTTGTTTGATAGATGCCGCTTCTGCATTGACGCCGCCGTATACTTGGCTGCGCGTATCATCTGCCATGTCATAGCCGCGGCTTTTAAAATAATTTTTATGAAAAACCGCATAGGTCCGCGCCGCGACGGCCTGGGCCTTCAAGGCTTCCAAGCTCCAGGACGGGGACATTTCTTTGCCGACGACACCGTATAAATAGTATTCCATCGGCACGACATTGACTACCGTCAAGCCTGCCGAAACCGGGCTTTTCATAAATTCCAAATAGCCGCGGTACGTATAGCCGTCCGTAATCTTGACCAAACCGTCTTTGGCAAGAGGCCGCACGGATACGGGACTCGTACTTTTGATGCCGCCTGCTGTCAGTTCGCTGCCGCGAATCGTAATCTGGATAGGCGTATTGGCCTTTATCCTTTTCTGCAGCGTATTGTTCTGATAAATGCCGACATCCTGCGTACCTATGACAGCGACGGACGCCCGCCCTTCCCGGATGCCAATGCGAAGCGGCTGGCCCGTACTGGACGCAAATACAGATACTGTCATACTAATCCACAGTAAAAACACCATGACGTATATATATCGTCTTTTTCCCATGTAGGCTCCTCCTGTCTTAACGGAAAAACAGATTCAGTATAATAGTCAACACGATGCTGATAAGCAGACAGGTCACGATAGGAAAATGAAAGGATACATTATCTTTGGTCCAGTTGATGTCTCCCGGCAGATTGCCCATAAACCGGCTCAAGCCGATATGGTCAAGTGCCAGCCAGACACAGCCGACGGTAATGCACAGCACGCCAATGATAATCAGTAGTTTTCCCATGTGCCCTCCTAAAACAACGCCGTACTCTTGGCGTCCTGCGGCGGCAGTCCCAAATGGCTGTACGCTGCCGGCGTCACGACACGTCCCCGCGGCGTGCGGTTTAAAAATCCCTGCTGCATCAAGAACGGTTCATATACATCTTCAACTGCATCGACGGATTCGCTGATCGCCGCGGCAATCGTATCCAAGCCGACCGGGCCGCCGCCAAACTTTTCAATAATGACCTGCAGTACCCGCCGGTCAGTGCGATCCAAGCCGCAGGCATCGACTTCCAGCCGATCCAGTGCCCTTCCTGCCAGTGCTGCCGTAATCACGTCAGCCTGGTCTACCTGCGCAAAATCACGCACGCGCTTTAGGAGCCGGTTGGCAATACGCGGCGTGCCGCGGGAACGGCGGGCGATTTCCAAAGCGCCCTGGTCGTCAATATCAATATTCAAAATTTCAGCTGTCCGCTTGATAATCAAAACCAAATCTTCCGGCTTGTAAAATTCAAGACGGCAGATAACGCCAAACCGATCTCGCAGCGGCGGTGCCAAGCGGCCTACTTGTGTCGTCGCGCCTACCAGCGTAAACGGCGGCAGGTCAATCCGCACAGAGCGGGCGCTCGGTCCCTTGCCGATGACGATGTCCAGCGCATAGTCTTCCATGGCCGCATAGAGTACTTCTTCGACGCTGTGGGAGAGCCGGTGTATTTCATCAATAAACAACACGTCCCGTTCCTGCAGATTCGTCAGCAGCGCCGCCAAATCACCGGGCCGTTCAATGGCAGGCCCGGATGTAATACGCAGGCTGACGCCCAGTTCGTTGGCAATAATGCCGGCCATAGTCGTTTTGCCCAGTCCCGGCGGTCCGTATAAGAGGACATGGTCCAAGGCTTCCTGCCGCAGTTTGGCGGCCTGGATAAACACTTCCAGGTTTTGTTTGGCTTTATGCTGGCCAATATATTCTTTTAAATAATGCGGACGCAGGCTGTACTGCCAAGAATCTCCCGGCACCGGCCCCGTTTCCACAATACGATTTTCTTCCATGAATTACCTCCCGCTTCCCAAGGCTTTTAGGGCCTCTTTGAGCAGTTGTTCTACTGTCTGACAGGTGCCTGCCTTGGCTTCCACCACAGGCAGTACTTCCTGTTCACTATAGCCCAGACTGACGAGAGCTGCCAGCGTTTCTGCCGCAATCCCCTGCGATGCCGCTGTTGCCGGAACAGACAGGTCTGCCACAGCGCCGTCATCTACGGGTCCAATTTTATCCTGCAGTTCCAAAACAATGCGTTCGGCTGTTTTTTTGCCGATACCGGGCATTTTCGTCAGTACTTTCATATTTTTTTGATGCACGGCCAAGCGGAATCCATCAGGATTGGCAGCACTCAAAATACCTAATGCGACCTTAGGGCCTACGCCGTTGACACTAATCAGCAGCATAAACAATTCGTATTCATCCTGCGTAGCAAAGCCATACAGCAAAATTGCGTCTTCACGCACGCTCATGTAGGTGAAGACCGTCGTTTCTCTGCCAATGGTCAGCTTTTCCATCGTCGATGCCGGCACAAACACGCGGTAGCCGACGCCATGCACATCGATGAAGCAGTACTCTCTGAATATATGGGTCACTATGCCCTTGAGATAGCCAATCATAACTGCACCGTCCTTCGCAAACTCTGGGAATGGCTGCAGTACACGGCATAAATGGCCATAGCCAAGCCGTCTGCCGCATCATCGGGCTTGATTTTTTCATGAATGCCCAACAGCCGCATCGTCATATCAATGACTTGGTCTTTGGTCGCCCTGCCGTATCCGGTGACGCCCTGCTTAACCTGCAGCGGTGAAAATTCCAAAATAGGAATCTGTGCCTGCTGGGCTGTCAAGAGAATAATCCCCCGTGCCTGGCCGACAGTAATAGCCGTAGTGACATTGCGGTTAAAAAAAAGTTGTTCTACGCCGATGACATCGGGCTTGTATTTGGCATACAGCTCATTGAGTCCTTCAAACAGCGTTACTAGCCGTTCTGCATCTGTATGGTCCGGTGTCGTCTGTATCGTGCCGTATGTAATTGGCTTGAGACGGCTTCCTGCGGAGTCCACTACACCAAATCCGCAAATCGCCGTCCCCGGATCGATTCCCATTGCACGCATCGTAAGATGCCTCCTATATATCATACTAAATAGACTAACGTTTATTATACCATGAAACACGGGAGCAGGGCTAGCCCTGCTCCCGTGTTTTACTATACGATTTATTTTTCAAACGTTAAATTAAAAATCTTTGATTTGTGTTAGCCAATCAGACAAACTCGATGCCGCCCCTTCTATTTCGTCACGGGAAACGGTATAGGCATTTTGATTAACAGTTGCCTTCGTTTCGAGTTGGGTAATCTTTTCAACCGTTCCTGCCAAGCCGCTGCCGCCATGCGTAGAAAAGATGTTGATTTTCTTTCCAGACAAGTCATAGCTTTCTAAAAACGTATAGACCGGCATAGGCAAATCGCCCCACCAAATCGGATAGCCGAGGAAAATTGTGTCGTATTGGGATAAGTCGCCAATCGTATCTTTTAGTTCAGGCCGAGCATTACGCAGCAGTTCCGCTTTGGCATCTGCTACCAGGACCTTGTGATTGACAACATATGCCTTCTTCGGTTCAATGCGGTATACATCAGCCCCTGTTTGTTGATGAATAACATGGGCAAGATACTGCGTGTTCCCTTCTGCGTCATCCTGGTTTTCTGTTTCAGGATCGGAAAAATAGACAACGGCTATTTTACTGTCTTTTGCTTGTTCATACGGTACGTCTTCTCTGCTTCCTTTAATCGAGGCAGATGTATTGGCATCTACCGCTGCAGTCTGTTGTTTCTGCGCACTTCCGCTTTGCGCTTCTTGCTGAGACTGAACCGGCCCGCAGGCAGTCAGCCCTGCCCATACGGCAACGGCTCCGGCTAATACAATCCAGTTGCGTGTCATCCATTTCATCATATCTGCTCCCTCCTATTTGTCGCGGCTGCTGGTTTATATGTTTGCTGCCGATTACAAAATGTACGAATTGAAAAGAAAAATATTGGTCTTGCTGTAAAAAAGCATATCATCCGGTAGTTACCACCGGTCAAGGGAAAACTCATGATTTATTCTTGCGTTTTTCAAAAAAGTATTGCACAATAAAAGTAAAATTTCAAAGAAAGAAGGTGCCTGCATGACATTACCCAAACAGAAAAAACTGCATTCAATGAAAGAAGCCTGCATGCAGACCGGACTGTCGTATGAAACACTGAAATATTACTGCAACATAGGTCTCGTCCCCAACATAAAGCGTTCGTCCAACAACCGCCGCGTTTTTGACGACCATGACATTGCCTGGATTAAGAGCTTGACATGCTTAAAAAAATGCGGCATGACTATTGAAGAAATGAAACAGTATCTAGCGTACTGTCTGCAAGGGCCATCGTCGATTCCCGTTCGCAACGTAATGCTGGAAAAGAAACTAGCTATCCTGCAGGAAAAGAAAAACGAAATACAAGAATCCATCGACTATATTGGCTGGAAGCAGCATTTCTATCATGAAGTGCTGGAAGGAAAACGGCCCTATATCAGTGACCTGCTCCCCAAGTATAACGATGACCCTGATACGTCACAATAATTGCAGCAAACATGCGCCTATGCAAAAGCTGTCCCATGAATACGAAACTCGTACAGCAGGACAGTTTTTGCATTTTTATTTGGTTTCCTGGAACACTTCGTTGGCAATACGCAAACAATTCAGCGTTCGCGGAAATCCTATATAAGGATTTATTGCAGTAATAACATCAATCACTGCATCATATATGCTGTTTCTTTTCCAAAATGTAAAGTAAATGCATCGTAATGCTGTAAACTAAGCTGTTAAAATGGGTATCATAAAAGAGCTGCGGCAACATGGTTTAAAAATTCTCACTTGGCAGCAGGTGAAGGTTTGCTTCGTACAGGCGTACCGCTGAATACAGCAGACATGTCTATCTGGTCCAGTGTATCATCGATATGCTGGACTTCTTCTTTTGTCAGTACCATATCTGCTGCCGCTCCATTTTCCTTCATGCGGCTGCTGCGGGTCGTGCCGGGAATGGGTACAATCCACGGCTTTTTGCCAAGCATCCAAGCCAAAGAAATCTGTGCCGGTGTGGCGTCTTTTTCTGCCGCCAGTTTTTGAATCCACTGCAATAATTTTTGGTTTTGTTCCATTGCTTTTTTCTGAAACTGCGGCATGACCGTGCGATAATCCGTACCTTCTTCAAACTGGGTATGACTATCGTAACAGGCCGTAAGCAGACCGTTAGCCATCGGTGAAAAGGCTACAAAGCCCACATGCAGTTCTTCCAATACAGGGAACAGGGATTCATACCAGCGGGCCATCATCGAATACCTGTTTTGTACGGCCGTAACGGGGCAGACGGCATGCGCCCGGCGCAGCGTATCTGCATCGACTTCCGAAAGGCCCCAATGCAGAATTTTTCCTTCTTTTATCAATTCTGCCATCACACCGGCAACTTCTTCTACAGGCACGTTCGGGTCTTGCCGGTGCTGGTAGTATATGTCAATATGGTCTGTTTGCAGACGTTTTAGCGAATCTTCTACTGATTTTCGAATGCCAGCCGGACGGGCATCCGGTACAATCGGTTTGTTAGGTGCTGCTGAAGTCATGTCAAAATGAATGCCAAACTTCGTTCCAATTTGAATGCGGCTGCGAAACGGCTTGAGTGCTTCCCCCAATAAGATTTCATTGGCATGCGGATCTTCCGGCGTGCCATACACTTCCGCTGTATCAAAAAACGTATAGCCAACATCAACAGCCTGTGCCAGCAATTCTGTCATGTCTTTTTTATCTTTCGGCCTGCCGTATCCGTGGCTCATGCCCATGCATCCCAATCCCACTGCTGATACGACAAAATCTGTTCCCAATGTACGGTACTTCATACTATCCATCCTTTCTTGTCCTAGTACGATGCTAAACCAAACAACTGGCTGTCCAGCTGCTTATAACTTCCCGGTGAAACGGCACAAAAAGCAGCAATCTGCGGCAGCAGTTTCTTTTCTATTGCATATTCTCCCATAATGAATATGCTGCAGTATTCGTTTGCAAACCTGCATCATTTATTTTTCTGTGACATGAGTATGGTAGCATCCGGTAATTACTACCGGTCAAGCTTTTTTTCAAAAAATTCAAAAAACGACTACTGTACGAAACTCTTTTTCCGTACAGCAGTCGTTGTCATAGAAACTGCCTGTTAAAAAAACGCTCAGTCATGAATTTTCATGTTGCCAATGGCGATGGCCTTCTGCGGATCCATTTCATCATAAATCGTACTGCGGCCTGTATCGAGCGATTGGATTTGCTGCATATCTTCTGCATCGAGGGCAAAGTCAAAGACCTGGATATTTTCTTCCATGCGCTGTTTATGTACGGTTTTGGGGATGACGACGATGCCGCGCTGAAGCAGCCAGCGAAGCATAACTTGGCCCGTCGTTTTGCCATGCTTTTGGGCAATGGCTTGAAGAAGCGGATTCGTAAACACGCCTTGATTGCCTTCGGCAAAGGGAGCCCATGCTTCCTGCTGAATATGATGTACTTTCATGAACGCTTCTTCCTGCCATTTCTGGTTCCAAACGTTGATTTCAATCTGATTGACGGCAGGCTTGATTTCATTCATCGTAAACAAATCGGCAAGACGTTCATTCCAAAAACTGGTAACGCCAATCGCCCGGATGCACCCTTCCTTGTACAGGCGTTCCATTGCGCGCCAGGCACCATAATAATCGCCATACGGCTTATGAATCAGATACAGGTCGAGATAATCAAGTCCCAGTTTTTTCATCGACGTGTCAAAAGCCCGCAGCGTATTGTCATATCCATGGTCTTGTACCCAAAGTTTGGTCGTAATAAACAGTTCTTTACGAGAAATGCCGCTTTGGGCTACTGCCGCGCCGACGCCTTCTTCATTGCCGTATGAAGCTGCCGTATCAATCAGCCGGTACCCCGTTTCCAATGCGTCACTGACTGCCCTTTCTGTTTCTTCCGGCGCAGTCTGATAGACGCCGAAGCCGAGCTGCGGCATAGTAATGCCATTGTTTAACGTTACATCATTCATATGATTTCCTCCTGTCTGTCATGTCATCTATACGGATTGCCACGGCTGCGCACGCTGCTTTCTTGCTGCGGCAGCTGCCCTATCCTGTTTTATTTTTGTTTTTATCATAGAGGAATCAGCGGGCAAAGTACAGTTGCTATTTTGCAGACTGCTCTAACTTTTATGCATAGTCATTCTTGGAAAAGCCTGGCGGCAATGGTACAATAGCCCTGAGGTGATACGATGTTTGAATTGAACCAGCTGTACCAATTACGGACTGTTGCTGCCTGCGGCACCTTATCCGGCGCAGCAGAAAAGCTCCATCTTTCGCAGCCTGCCTTGAGCCGTTCGATGCAGCACTTGGAAGAAGAGCTGGGCGTACCGCTTTTTGTGCGTCAAAAAAATAAAATTGAATTCAATGCAACGGGCAAGCTTGCCGTCAAATACGCCAAACGCGTCTTGGATGAAGCCCGTGAAATGAAAGACGGCCTGCAGGAATACGACCGGGCACAGCATACCTTTTTTGTCGGTTCCTGCGCGCCTGCCCCGCTTTGGAAAGCAATTCCGACGCTCACCACATGCTGCCAGAGCCTGACCATTACATCGGAAATACGAAATCCTGACTATCTGCTGGAAAAATTTCACGCAGGCGGATACCAAGTTATTTTTCTGCCCTATGCCGTCGATGAACCCGGTATTTTCTGCTGCCGCTGCGGCGAAGAACATCTCTATTTTTCCCTGCCGCCAACACATCCGTTGGCTTCTCAAAAAACGCTGCATTTGGCAGACCTCAACGGCGAAACTATGCTGCTGCGCTCTCAGCTCGGATTTTGGCGTCCTATCGTCGATACCGCCCTGCCTGACACGAAATTTCTGGTGCAGGAAGATACGGCATTTCTGGAACTGGTCAAATTCTCTGTACTACCATCCTTTACCAGTGACCTTGCCATGCAGCGCGAAGGCGTGCCGGCCGACCGTGTCATCATTCCCATTGCCGATGAGGCTGCCAACGTAACCTATTACGGCTGCTGTCATGCCAAGGAACGCGCCGTCATCTGCAGTCTTTTTCCTGAAAAATAGCCTGCAAGTATACAAGAAGCCTGCTGCACGAAATGATTTCGCACAGCAGGCTCGTTTTCTTGGCGCATCACGCCAGCAAAAGTATGTCTTTATGTTACTCCCGCATCAATCATGACGGATGAGCAGGTGAATGTGTTCTTTTTTATACGTCGTATAAATTTCTTTGATAAACTGATGTTTGAGAACGGCTTCATCGACAATATTGCGGATGCGCAGCACAACTTTAAACGATATGCCGTATTCCCCCATTTTGTCATAGCGCACGAGGGGCTGAAAACCTGTCACGCCGTATTTGCTGTGATCCAAAATATGACGGGCTACAGCCAGGGTGACATCTTCGACGTGCTGCAGGTCATTGTCATACGTAATGGTCAAAGGAATAAAAATCGTGCATTCTGCCAACGGCTGTTCATAGTTGGTCAACGTTGCCGTAGCAATGCTTTTGTTCGGCACGATAACCATGTTTCCCGTCGCCGTCCGGATAGTCGTGTTGCGCCAGTTCATATCGACAACACGGCCTGCATCGCCGCTGGCCAGGCGGATGTAATCGCCCATGTGGACTTGTTTGGATACCAGCGTCGTAATGCCGGAAAAGAGATTGGCCAAGGTATCCTGCAGTGCCAAGGCAGATGCCAAGCCGCCGGCGCCCAGTGCTGTCAGCAAAGGCGATATAGAAATGCCGTACGAGCTGAGAATAAACAGCGCACCGACAAGATAGACGCCTAAATCCACGACAGTCGTCAAAATGGATGTGCCTGCCGTTTTATCGCCGCTCTTGGAAAGCTTATCTTTCAAAAACGACGACGCCATATGGGCACAGAAAAAGGTAATCGTAATAATCACGACGCTGTGATAGTGATAGGACAGGGCATTTTGTACAAACTCCGGCAAATTCAGTATATCCTTCGTCAGCTGAATCCCCAGCAAAATCCCCAGCAGCGTCGGCATAAAGCGAAATATGCTGCGCCAATTGGCGCGCGACACATGCGTCATCCGGCACAGTGCCTCTATCAAGAGGCGGAAAAGGCCGTGTAAAATCAATATGCCAATGATAATAAACAAGATGAAGGCTAGAAAATGAATATGGGGTCCGCCATATTTCAGTTCATAGCCTATGGTAGTCGTAACAAAATCCATTCGGTATTCTCCTCTTTCATTGTTGCATGCGTCAAACAAGTATCAGATGCGTATGCTTTTCTTACGGCTGTAAAGAGAAAAAGAACGCCCTCTGCGAGGACGCTCTTTTTATATTCATTGTCTTATTCAGCTGTTGTGTTGTTGACAACCTGTTTGCCTTTGTAAAAGCCGCAAGTGGGGCATACATGATGAGGCATCATTGCTTCGTGACACTGCGGGCATTCAACAAAACCCGGTGCTGTCAATTTCCAGTTTGCACGACGCATTTTCTGGCGCGTCTGGGATAATCTGTTCTTTGGTACTGCCATGTTCTGCACCTCCTTAAATCATGGTACGTATTTTAGTGCTTTGATTTTAATAAATCCCCCAAGACCGCAAGTCTTGGGTCGATCCTGTCGGTAGGACAACTACAGGGTCCTTCATTCAAGTTTGCGCCGCACTGCGGGCACAGGCCTTTGCAGTCAGGTCGGCACAAGACCTTCATTGGCTCGCTGAGGATCAACGTTTCTCTAATTGTCTCCGTCAAATCGATGTATTCCCCATTGTAAGGCAATACGTCATCAGGAAGCTCTGCTTCCGTACCATAGACTTCAGACAGTGTTGCATTCCGATCCACCGATACCGGTGTCAGGCAGCGGCTGCATGTATACATACCGCTGGTATGTATGGTCCCACGGACAACCAAGTGATTGCCGTCAAACCAGTAGTTCCCTTCTACGGTCATCATCGACTGATGCCATGGGAGGGTATCTACATCACCCAATTCGGCAGCCGGTCTTTCAAAAGAAAAAGGAAATTTCTTGCCTTGTTCTTTGAGTGCTTCTTCGACTTGTAGTTTCATATTTCTACCTCGACCATACTATTATATCTATCCGTAAATACTTTGTCAATGTTTTTTTGTACTTCCATGGCTGTCCCTGCCAATAAATTCCCGCAGCAGCGAGTTGGACGGTACGACAGACGCATCCAATCCCCGAAACGGCTTGAGGAATTTGAGCAAACGCTGTGCTTCTGTATAATGCGGACTGTCTTTGGGAATCGTCGCCAGCAGTGGTTCTGCATACGGTTTGAGAACCGAAAGTTCATACGGCAGGGCCGTATTGAAAATTACGTCGGCATCTTCCTGATAGGGGTAAATATTGGTTTCTTCACCGCGCCGTACATCAGCCCAAATATCCATCGTAGCTTGGGGGCCGCGATCGCGGAACTGCTGATCCCGTACCATGCGGCGGATAATCCGCGTGTCCGATGTAGAAATCCGGTTGTGGTCATTAATCCGAATCTGGGTCAATACGCCCAGCGTGATTTTTACTTTTTCATACCGCGGCAGCATGTACGTCAGCGAATCATTTAAGGCATGCAGCCCTTCGACGACAATGGGTTGATTCGGTTCCAGACGGACAGGCTTTTCATCAAAGTACCGTTTGCCCGTAACAAAATCATACCGCGCCAAATGGACTTCCTTGCCTTGCTGCAGCTCATCAATCTGCTGGTTAAACAGCGGCACATTGACAGCACGCAGTGATTCAAAATCATAACTGCCGTCCGGATTTTTAGGTGTTTCTTCCCGATTGTGGAAATAATCGTCCAGCGAAATCTTGACGGGACGCAGGCCGACGACGCGCAGCTGCGTAGTTAATCGTTTGCAAAAAGTCGTCTTGCCGGCAGAAGACGGTCCGGCAATCAAAATGACTTTGATTTTGGGACGCCGCGTAACGACGTAATCCGCTATCTGGGCCAGTTTCTTTTCCTGCAGAGCTTCTGCCATATCGACAATATCCTGAATCGAATCATCGGCAATGTAGCGGTTCAAGTCGGATACATATTCACAGCGCACAATCCGTCCCCATTCTTCGGCATCCAAAAAAAGCCGTGCCATTTTGGGGATTTCTTTATACGGCGGCAGCGTGTCCGGATGGTCCGGCGTCGGCGTTTCCAAAATAACGCCCGGCGCATACGAACGCAGATTAAAACAGGTCAAATAGCCCATACTCGGCAGCAATGGACCCATGTAATAATCAAAAACAGGGCCGCATTGATACGCCATAATCTGATTGATGTTGACATAGCGCAGCAATTCCGCTTCCCGGTCCAAATGGCGGTTGCGGCACATATCCATGGCTGTTTCGGCACTGATTACGACTTGGGAAATTTCCGCATCCTGCGCAACGAGCTCCTTCATGCGCCGCTTGATGGAATCTACATCCCGCACGGTAACAGAGTGGCCTATATCTAGCTCACAATACAGTGCCTTGCGCAGGGCATGCTTGACAAAAACGCGACCATGGGGATATAAATCACCGACAGCCCGCGTCAGCAGCATAGTCGCCGTCCGAATCAGGCATTGGTTTCCTTCCAGGGTTCCCAATGAAAACCAGGAAATGTCGCCGTCCTTCTCTACTTTGGTCTGCAGGCCGACAAATTCATTATTATATAAGGCAGCTGCAATCTGCGGCTGGACATCGGGATACTGTTCCCTGCAGATTTGCAGCAGCGTCATTCCCTTTTCTACCGTATACACTGTCCCTTTCGTTGTATCTTTTAACGTAATCAAATGACATTCCTCCTTTAGCCGATTCGTTGGCAAACAGGATTACGATTTCTTTCTAGTTCCTCATAATAAGATATTCGGCAAAAAAATCCCGTTTCCTTTTTTATGGTATAATATACTGTAATTCCGATATGTATTCATGAAAAGAAGGATAGCTTATGATAGATACACCAATAGATGGAAAACTGCTCATAGCCGCTGCCGTCATTTGCTGCTGTCTCGGCGGTGCCTATGATGCGTATGAAGGCATATATAAAGCCACGCCGGATTATTCGCTCCATCGTATACAGCAGACTGCCGGACAGAGCGATGCTGACGGGCTGGCAAATCAAATGGATGAGGAAAAAATCGCCGTCTCGCTGTACCGCGGCGCCATGCAGTTTCACACGAGTCAGCCGCAGGCAGCTGCACTGACGCAGCTTGCTTGGCTGCCCCTGCAAAATGAAACGACAGATGCGCTGAAGCTTTGTTTAAATCATGAACTGACACAGTCGCCGGATACAGAAGACGTACAGCACGCCCAGTCCGTACTTGCCAATCAGCTGCAGCGCCTGGGAATGCCCCTGCCGGTCACAGGCTGGCGCATCGCTTCCGTGTCTTGGAGCCACCGCATCGACGACGCCCATGCAGAAATCACGTTGCATCTCTCGCATCCCGTACTGCAGCGAACGATTCCCTGCACCATTGCCATGGAGCGCACAGCCCCCAAAGAATGGCATATCACAGACATTATCCAGGTTTCTGATATGTTTCAAGCCCTGCAGCAGGCGTACCTGCAGGCACTGGAAAAAGAAAATGAACCGATTCGTAAAAAAATAGACGCCGTCTTGGAGATAGACGATGTGTCTTCATCCCTAGTACGCAGCGAGGATTCCGGCCAAGTGTTTCTGCGCATGCAGTATACACCTGTATTTCATCAGCCGCGGCAGGACATTCTCGAAGCCAAGGGAGTCTATGAGCTTCGCCGCCGCGCAGACCACACGCTGCTCTTTACGGCGCCGGTCCGTCTTTCTTTGTCTTCCCATACAACGACCCGTCTGAGCCAGTTTCCTCTAAATCCCCATATGCCGGCTCAGGAAGACCTGGCCGGCCGCGATACGCTGGAAGGAACGGACAGCACGCTGCGCCTTACGTCGATAACGCTGCGTGACGGCACTACCTATGCCCTGCAAACGACACTAGCACCTTGACATATGATAAAAAAAAGAGTTGTGACGATGGTTCACGCTGTTGCGCTGCCATCATTCACAACTCTTTTTTTTGCATTTGCCGCTTAACGGCTGCTGATTTCTATGATTTTAGGTTTGGCATTGGCATCGTTGGTCAGCGAACGGTCAAACAGCTTGACGCCGACTGCTCCCAGCAAAAAGCCAATAATCCCGCCGGCAATTGCCGTCTGCGTAGCATCCATAGCCTGCGATATGCCCAGCCAGTGTCCCAGCAGAGCCCCTGCGGCAGCTACCAGCAGCGGCATGATGAAGCAGACAAAAGCGCCAATGACAATATTGACTTCCCGTACTTCAAATTTGACATGCTGGCCTACCTGCGCACCAACCGGATTGAGTGCCAAAACGACAATGTGTTCTGCCCCCGGACAAGCACCGCAGGCAATGCAGTCGGAATGACGGCCCACTTTTACTTCTACCAAGCCGTCTTCTTTTTCAGAGATAACAGTTCCTTCTTCTATTTTCATGATGATATCCCTTCTTTCATCTAACGAATAATCATTTTTAATTACTCTGTTCACTATGTATTATAGCATGAACGGGAAACGTAATCAACACCTTTACAGTGCAGTTTTAAACCCGTTCTGTAAAAACAGCCAAACGTGCAGCACCGCACGAAAGGGATGCATCGCGCAGTCGGCACGCCGCTGCCTAGTGGATGTGGAATCGTTTTATTTCTTCGTCAGAATAGCCGCAGTTCACCCATTTTTTCGTATGGTAATTCCATTCTGCAAACAATTCCTGCAGCCGTTTTTTGTCGCCTTTGCGAATTGTAATATGCATGTTGTGCAGTTCTTCCAAAATATCTTCCGCACTCCAGCCGCTGGCCATTTCATCAATAATATCGCCCATCGTGTTCAGCGTCTGCTGCTTGGAAAGAGACGTATATTTTAAGAGTTTTGCCATTCCCTGCTTAATCATCTGCTGGTTAAAATAGATCATATTGCCATTCGCTTGATTTTCAATTTCTTTCTGTGCCGGTATGTAATATACGTCCATAGCACGGTCACGCATCAGGCAGTCTACATTTTCTTTGGTCATCAAAATATCGCAGACAAGGTCATCCTGCATAAAATACGTCTGCATTTCTTGGGGAATCAGCTGCAACATCGAGCCGATTTCCAAGGCATTGCTTTGAAAAGTGTGGTGCTGATTGTACATTTCTACCAGAATATAAAAGGGCATGGCACCGTATAAATTTTTTGCCATACCCAGGCATTGCTGCAGCCAGTTCATTTTTTTACGGCGCAGTAAAAATTCATCCCGCTGTGCTGCCTGAAATTCTTCTTTGATTTCTTGGGGAATAACAATATGCCCTTCTTCATCATAGCCTAAGTACTGGTTGACAGCCAGTGCCGGCAGCACAGTATCTGTCATGAGCGGGCAGGCTTCTTCGTAAGACACGAGGTCTTTCAACAAATTCCATTCTTCTTCGTGCATGCAGAGCAGGCACCGTTCGATGCGGTTGTTTTCCGTCATGCCTGCATATATTTTGTCAATACGTTCCTGCTTTTTGTCTGCGCTTTTAATATCAATGTGCAGTGAATCTCCTATTTCTTTGAGTTCATCCCGTGTATATGCAGCCAGTGCTGTTTGGAGCGTATACGGATAGGTGACTTTCTTTGCTTTTTTTCTTAGGGTATATATATG
Organism: Megasphaera sp. UBA5897; assembly: GCA_002431345.1. Taxonomy (GTDB): domain Bacteria; phylum Bacillota; class Negativicutes; order Veillonellales; family Megasphaeraceae; genus Megasphaera. The sequence continues at coordinate 42,181 of DJEN01000013.1, forward strand.
ATATTGTGTATCTTGTGAAGATGCTGCTTTCACTATAGTTCCTCCTTCATGCCGTTGTGCTTCGGGTATGTGGCATGCCCGTAATAAAAAGGGCTGCCGCACAAAGCGACAAGCCCCTTTTTGGTACGCCACGTCTTATTATTTCTTGACGAGGTCTTCTTCTACCTGAATGTGAAGTTCATGAAGCTGTTTTTTCGTTACTTCAGAAGGTGCTTCACTCATCGGATCGATAGCGTTCTGCGTCTTCGGGAAGGCAATGACATCACGAATCGACTTGCGGTGGAGCATAAGCATAATCATGCGGTCCAAACCAAATGCCAAACCTCCGTGTGGCGGAGCACCGTATTCAAACGCACGAAGCAGGAAACCAAATTTCTGTTCTGCTTCTTCCGGTGTCAGGCCAATCGCTTTGAATACGCGCTGCTGCAGGTCCGGCTGATAAATACGGAGGGAGCCGCCGCCCAATTCAATGCCGTTGAGGACGAGGTCATAAGCTTTCGCATATACATGAGCCGGATCGGTTTCCAATTTATCCAAATCTTCATCCCGAATGGCTGTAAACGGATGATGCATAGCGACAAACCGTTTTTCTTCTTCGCTGTATTCAAACATGGGGAAATCGACAACCCACGTAAAGGCAAATTTGCTTTCGTCAATAAGATTCATGCGGCGGGCCATTTCTTTACGAAGTTCGCCAAGAGCTGCGGCAACAACAGATGGTTTGTCTGCAATCATAAGAATCAAGTCGCCCGTTTCTGCGCCGCAGGCTTTACCGATTTCACGAAGTTTATCTTCACCAAAGAATTTCTTAATCTGGGATTTGAGCGTGCCGTCTTCGAGGAAGCCAATCCAAGCAAGGCCTTTGGCTCCGTAGTGGCTGACGTATTCAACAAGTCCGTCTAATTCACGGCGGGGAATGTCTGCGTCGCCTTTGACGTTAATGGCTTTGACCTGGCCGCCATTGTCAATAACACTGCGGAATACTTTAAAGTCCGTGTCTTTTACTAATTCCGTTACATCCGTAAATTTCATGTCAAAACGGATATCCGGTTTATCTGAGCCGTAGTTTTCCATCGCATAGTCCCATGTCATGCGGTGAATCGGGAGTTCTACGTCATGGCCCAGGGTTTCTTTGAAGATATAGTGAACCATGTTTTCTACGAGCGTCAAAATCTGTTCCTGATCCATAAAGGACATTTCCATGTCGAGCTGGGTAAATTCAGGCTGACGGTCAGCACGCAAATCTTCATCGCGGAAGCAGCGCGCAATCTGATAGTAGCGATCCATGCCGGAAATCATGAGGAGCTGTTTGAAAATCTGCGGAGACTGCGGCAACGCATAGAATTTGCCGTCGTTGACACGGCTCGGTACGAGGTAGTCGCGGGCGCCTTCCGGCGTGCTCTTGCACAGTTCCGGTGTTTCGATATCAATGAAGCCGTTTTCGTTGAGGAACGTACGCATAGCGTGTTTTACTTTATGACGCATGATGAGGTTGTTCTGCATTTCCGGACGGCGTAAATCCAAATACCGGTATTTCAAGCGAATTTTTTCATCTACGTCGATATTGTCTTCAATATAGAACGGCGGTGTTTTAGACGAGTTAAGAATGCGGAGTTCTTCGCAGCGGATTTCAATCGTGCCCGTTTTCATTTTCGGGTTAACTGTATCTTTGTCACGCATGCGAACGATGCCGCGGATAGCCAATACATATTCTGTACGGACTTGTTCTGCTTTTTTAAAGGAAGTTTCTTCATAATCCGGCGAAGCAACAACCTGTACAATACCGGTGCGGTCACGAAGATCGATAAAAATCAAGCCGCCGTGGTCACGACGTCGTTCTACCCAGCCGCACAGGGTTACTTCCTTGCCATTGTCCGCTTCACTGACTTCAGCGCAGTACTGGGAGCGGCGTAAACCTTCCATTGTATCCATGAGTTAATCATCCCTTCTTGTGTGTTTCCATATATGCAACGATTCCGTCCAGGGGAACGCTGACTTGTTCTTTGGTGGCCATGTTGCGCACCTGCGCCTGGCCGCTGGCCAATTCTTCTTCCCCTATGATAACGGTATAATCGGCATTTAGCTTATTTGCTGATTTCATCTGCCCTTTCATGCTGCGGCCCAGCAGGTCGATTTCTGCATACATACCTTTGGCACGAAGCTGCTGCTGCAAATCAAAGGCTTGTGTTTTTGCCGCATCGCCAAGAGCGACGATAAATACAGGCTGCTTTTTGGGAACCGGCGGCATCAGCCCTTGTTCCTTCAAGGTCAGGAGCAGCCGTTCCATCCCGATGGCAAACCCGATACCCGGTGTGGACGGGCCGCCTACTTCTTCAATCAGGCCGTCATACCGGCCGCCGCCGCAGACCGTGCTCTGGGCACCCAGCGGCGCATACATAATTTCAAAAGCTGTATTGGTGTAATAGTCCAAGCCGCGAACCAAGCGCGGGTCCAGTTCAAAGGGAATCCCGATTTTGGTAAGATATTCCTGTACTTTGGCAAAATGTTCTTTGCAGTCGTCACAAAGATTATCTGTCAATTCCGGTACGCCGATGGCGGCCTGTTTGCAGCCTTCTTCTTTGCAGTCCAATACGCGGAGCGGATTTTTTTCCAGACGGGCTTTGCAGTCATCGCAAAGCTGGTCTTTCTTGTCTGCAAAGAAATCCAGCAATTTTTGCCGGTATACCGGACGGCATTTAGGGCAGCCGACAGAATTCAGATGCAGTACTAAGTCGTTGAGTCCCAATTCATGGAACAGCTGGAACGCCATGGCAATGATTTCTGCATCTACTGCCGGGTCCTTGGAACCGATTTCTTCGACGCCAAACTGCGTAAACTGGCGGTACCGACCAGCCTGCGGGCGGTCGTGGCGGAACATAGGCCCCATGTAGTAGAACTTGTGAACGCTGGGATCACCGTATAATTTATGTTCCAAAAATGCGCGGACTACCGATGCCGTATTTTCCGGGCGCAGTGTCATGCTGCGCCCGCCGCGGTCATTAAAGGTATACATTTCTTTGGTAACAACATCCGTTGTTTCACCAATACCGCGCAAGAATAAATCTGTACTTTCAAACATAGGGGTACGAATTTCACCAAAACCATAGAGCGAGCAAATCTGGCGTATTTTTTGTTCCAGAATCTGCCATTCAGCCGTTTGTTCCGGCAAGAAATCCTGCGTACCTCGTGGTGCAGTAATTGCCATTACAAATCCTCTCCTCCATATATCATAGCACACAATTGCCGACGCTGCTTGATTTTCTCAGGCAGCCCTTCGACATAGCGGTCTACATCTTTTGGCATATACAGTTTTTCCAAACTGTGCCCGTCACGGCAGACAAACTTCGTTGCGCTGCCGGGACCGGCTGCCAACACGGTCTGCCGTTCTTCCATCATTTCTATATTATATGCGCTAATCGTGCCGGGCAGAGCATAGCCCACGTTGGCAAAACTAACGGCCATATACTGCTGCCGATACATGTAATACGGTATATAGGATGCCTGCTGCAGCATGTGTCTGCAAAGTGCCAGCATCGCCCGTACAGAAGCGGCATCCGGAATGTCATCCCGCAGGGGATGATGGAACAAGGGAGCCCGTTTTTTTAATGCTAACGTATGAATTGTAACATTTTCTGGGTGCAGTTGGCAAACGATTTCCATATTTTCCCGCATATCTTCTACGGTTTGCTGCGGAAGTCCGGCAATAAAATCCATATTGACAATGGGAAAAGCCATTTGTCTGCATCGGTCGTACATCTGATACACGGCATCTACCGTATGCTGCCGGCCTATCGTATCCAGCAAATGCTGCTGCATCGTCTGCGGATTGACGCTGATGCGGTTGACACCGTACTGCCTGAGCATGGCCAGCATTTCCTGCGTCGCCGTATCCGGCCGGCCGGCTTCTACAGTCCATTCGATGCCTTGAGGAATCTGGCACTGTATAGCCGCTATGATGCGCTGCAGCAGCGGCAGCGGCAGACAAGTCGGCGTACCGCCGCCTACATAAACAGAATGCACCTGCAGGCCATACTGTCGGCAAAGCTGGCCAATATCAGCCAAATCCCGTTCCACAGCTTCTGCAAAGCGCTGCAAAAAAAACGCATCTTCCTGAAAAATAAGCTTTGAAGGAAACGAGCAGTACATGCAGTGGCTAGGACAGTACGGGATGCCTACGTACAGAGAAATCGTGCGGCTGGGATTCATCACATACGGCCGCTGTATGACAGCCATGTCTACCAAATCCTGCGCCGTTTCTTCCTGCGTGTGATACGTACGGCATACATAATCTTTGGCACTGTCCGGCGTCAGCCCCTGATCCAGCAGCCGGTGAATCAATTTGGTAGGACGCACGCCGATTAAGGTGCCCCACAGACTATCCGGCATGCCGCAAAACCGCTGATGCCACTGCAGCAGACATTCTTTTATATCATCCCGCCTGTGGCCTTGTCTAAAAATCCAGGCTTCACTTTGCCAAGATGTCTGTTCCTGCTGATATGTACAAGCCAAATGGAGACGGCCGTCCTGTTCTTCCAAGATGACCGAAGCCCCTACGGACTGTATTTCGTGTCCTCCTACATACCCGCAGGAAGCCATGACCTGTCCTACAAGGGAATGATATGCTTCCGGTCCCTTGTACCAATAAGTCTGTTGTTTATTTATCGTCATGGGCTCCCATTTCTGCCTGCCGTTTCTTTTCGCATTCTTCACAATAGCCATATACTTTCAGCTGATGGTCTACCGTATGAAAATGCAGTTGTTTTTGTAAAATGGATTCCAGCGTTTCCAGCAAGTCATCCTGGCATTCCCATACTTTGCCGCATCCCAGGCAAATCAGATGATGATGGAAATGGCCTTCGTTATCACGGTCGTTTAATTCATAGCGGCTGCAGCCGTCATCAAAATCGAGTTTTTTCAGCAAATCCATTTCCGTAAATAAATCCAGTGTGCGGTATACCGTAGCCAAGCCAATATCCGGGGCCATTTTCTTAACTAATTCAAATACTTCTTCTGCGCTCATATGACGAATCGGACTTTCGACAAAAGCTTTTAAAATGACTTGCCGCTGCGAAGTCATCTTATATTTTTTGTCTTTAATTTTTTCTTTCATGCGCTTCATCATGACACTCATAATTTCTTCTTTACTGGTTTTGTTATTTTCCATAATTATTCATCGCCTTTTCTTTGTATGTTTTATAAAACCATAAATGCCTGCCTAAAATTTGTAAAACGGCTGTTACCGGAACTGTCAATATCATACCGGCAACGCCAAACAGCGTGCCGCCAATCAGCAAAGCAATGACAATCACGACCGGATGCAGACTGATAACGGCACCCATTACCTGCGGCATAATGAGGTGGCTGTCCACCTGCTGAATGACAATGTAAAAAATCAACACCTTAAACGACAAGGATAAATCGACCGTCGCTCCCAGCAAAATAGCCGGGATGGCACCGACAATGGGCCCGACAATGGGAATCCATTCGGTAATGGCTGCCAATAGGCCAATGACCATCGGATACGGTACCCCCATAATCCACATGCCCAAGAAGGTCAGGGCAGCAATAATGCAGCTCATTAAGATTTGCCCGCGGATATACCGGCTCAGCACATGTTCAATTTCGTTAAATACCTGCTGCAGCTGTCCCTGATACGCAGACGGATACAGTTTGACAAACGAACGCACCATACGGCTACCGTCCTTCATAAAGTAAAACGTAATAAAGGGAACGACAAAAAATTCTACGACCGTACCGGCAATGGCAAATACAGACCGAATCAGGTCAGTTACGCCTTCAATGCCGTAATTGCCTACCTTGACAAAGGTATCATTAATAATGCCTTTTACCTGCTCTGGAATATAAAACTGCGTTTGTTCATTTTCCAGCTGATTCACCAAAGCGGCTGTCTGCGCCACCAACGTATTAAAATTGGCCGCCAATAAATTGACCTGCATGACCAGTGGCTTGAGAATGCTGTTGGTAATAATCGCTACTAAGACAATCAACAGGAAAAAGGAAATAATGATAGCCAAATCGACAGGAAGATGCCGATGAGTCAGGCGCAAACATCCTTTTAGTACCAAATCCCGAATGGGAATCAAAATAAATGTCAAAATAAGCGAAATGACAACAGGCCAATATACAGCGTGCACAGAAAGGAACAGGCCAAACACCAGCGCAGCCAAGACCACGCGCAGCCAAAATTGTGATTCCTTATATACAGACATCGGTTACCAGCCTCCGTCCAAATACGGATTGCCCCGTCTTTCTTCTCCAATCGTCGAAGCCGGTCCGTGTCCCGGAAGCACTACTGTATCATCCGGCAGCGGCATGAGTTTCGTATTGATGCTGTCAATCAGCGTTTGGGCCGAACCGCCGTATAAATCCGTACGACCTACAGAGTATCTAAACAAGGTATCGCCGGAAAAAACGACGCCTTCGCCATACAGGCTCATGCCGCCCGGCGTATGTCCCGGTGTTTCCAATGCCGTAAAATTTAGATGCCCCAGTGTAATATGTTCACCATCGGCTACGATATGGTCCGGCGATTCGCATTTGATTTCTTTCCCCATAAACATAGACAAGTTGTTGCGGGAATTGCTGATCAACTCTTTATCGCCTTTTCCGACATATACGGGTACATTTTTATAGTTGCGCAGTTCCTGCAGCGCTCCAATATGGTCTGCATGACCATGAGTCAGGAAAATAAACTGCAAATGCAGTTGGTTATCCTGCAGTGCCCGATCTATTTTTTGATAATCCCATGCGGGATCAATGACCATGGCATCTCTGGTTTCACTGTCATAGACAATGTAGCAGTTGGTCATGACCGGACCGAGTACCATCGACATATATTGCATACTCATCGTATATTCCTCCTCGTGTTAAAAAACCTTTTTGCTGTCCACCAAAATCGTCACCGGGCCGTGATTGGCCAGCGTGACAACCATTTCCGTACGGAACCGCCCTGTCTCAGTGTGAATTCCCAAAGCCTGCATGGCTGCTACAAACTGCGTATATAATTGCTCAGCCATCTCCGGCGGCGCAGCCTGCGTAAAGCTGGGCCGTCTGCCGTGCCGTATATCGCCGTACAGCGTAAACTGGGATACTACCAGCAGCTGTCCCTGTACATCGAGCAGCGACAAATTCAGTTTACCCGCCTCATCTTCAAAAATACGCATATGGGATATTTTATCAGCCATATATCGCACATCTTTTTCATCGTCATCAGCGGCTACGCCCAGCAGCACTGTCAGTCCCGGGCCAATGCGGCCTGTTTCAATGCCTTCGGACGTCACGCTGGATGACAGTGTCTTTTGTACTACTGCCCGCATTATTGTGCTCCTCCTGTATACCGCTGTACGGTGTAAACATCTTTCAAGCGGCGGATTTTGGTCGTAATAAATTCAAACTGGGCCAAATCCTTGATACTGATGCCCATATGAATCGTGACGTTTTTCGTATCATTCACTTTAGCGTTGACACTGAGCACGGAAATTTTCATTTCTGCCAATGTCGCCATAATGTCAGCCATAATCCCCGTTCTGTCATAGGCAACGATTTCCATATTGACTTCGAAATTTTCATTGCCGCCATAATCCCATTCAACATCAATCAGCCGGTCAATATCATTTTGATTATTGCTGATATTGGGGCAATCTGCCCGGTGGACGGATACGCCGCGTCCCCGCGTAATAAAGCCAATAATCGGGTCGCCCGGTACAGGACTGCAGCATTTGGCCAAACGTACCAAGAGACCTGGCTCTCCTTTGACTAAAATGCCGCTGCCGTTGGATTTGACCTGCTTTTTCGGCTTCAGTTTTTCAATCGCTGCCAGGCTTCCTTTTTCTTCCTGCTTCTGCACATCTTTTTTGTGCAGTTCCAGCAGCTTGATCAACACCGTATTGACAGCAAAGCCGCCATACCCTACAGCAGCTACCAAATCGTCTTCCGTACCGGCGTTCATCTGCTTGGCAACGCGGGCCAGCCGTCCTGCCGTGTTGAGCACTTTCCAGTCATGTCCCAAACGCTTGCATTCCCGTTCCAGTGCTTCCGCGCCTTTCAGGATATTATCTTCCCGATTTTCTTTCTTAAACCAGTTGCGGATTTTGGAACGGCTTTCCGAACTGCCGACAATATTCAACCAGTCCAGACTGGGCTTGCCTACTTTGGAGGTAATGATTTCGACAATATCACCGTTCTTTAACTGATAATCCAGCGGCACGATTTTACCGTTGATTTTGGCACCTACGCAGCGATGCCCTACATCAGTATGAATACGGTAGGCAAAATCAATGGGGATAGCCCCCTGCGGCAAATCGATGACATCGCCGCGCGGCGAAAAGACAAATACTTCATCCGAAAAGGCATCCAGTTTCAAGGCATTGACAAATTCTTTCGGGTTGCTCGTATCCTGCCATTCCAACAAATTGCGGAGCCAGCCCATTTTTTCATCAAACTCATTTTTAGTCGCCGTCTGATTGCCTTCTTTATACCGCCAGTGGGCTGCAATGCCGTATTCGGCAATATGATGCATTTCCCATGTACGAATCTGAATTTCTACAGGCTGCCCCCGTGTCCCAATAACCGTCGTATGCAGCGACTGATAGTTATTGGGCTTCGGCATGGCAATATAATCTTTGAAGCGGTACGGCAGCGGTTTCCACAGGCTGTGGACAATCCCCAAAACACCATAACAGTCTTTTACCGTATCGACAATAACCCGGACGGCAAATAAGTCATATACTTGGCTTAAATCCCGGTTATCCTTTTTCATTTTTTTATAAATACTGTAAAAATGCTTCGGACGGCCGTTGATTTCACATTTGATATGGGCTTCATCCAATGCTTTTTTCAATACATCGATGGCTTCATTGACGATTTCTTCCCGGACATGCCGTTTTTGTTTCATTTGGTCCACGAGATCGTAGTATTTATCGGGTTCCAAATAGCGGAACGATAAATCTTCCAATTCCCATTTAATATTGAAAATCCCCAGTCGATGTGCCAGCGGGGCAAAAATTTCCAAGGTTTCCTGGGCAATCCGCTTTTGCTTATCACTGCGCATATACCGCAGGGTCCGCATGTTGTGTAGCCTGTCTGCCAGTTTGATGACGACGACGCGGACATCTTTGGCCATTGCCAAAAACATTTTCCGCATGCTGTTCAGCTGCTGGTCTTCTTTGGTCCGATAATTCAGGCGGCTCAGTTTAGTAACGCCGTCTACCAAAAATGCTACTTCTTTGCCAAATAAATTTTTTAAATCATCCAGCGTATAGCTCGTATCTTCTACGACATCATGCAGCAGGGATGCCGTAATCGTTTTGGTGTCAATTTTCATATCAGCCAAAATCTGCGCAACTGCCAAGGGATGGATGATATACGGCTCACCGCTTGCACGACGTTGGTCTTTATGGGCTTCTTCAGCTAAATGAAATGCCTTTTTTACGTCTTCACAAGGCGCGTCGGGCTGATAACTGTGAATCGTATCCAATAATTTTTGGAATGCCTGGTCCTTATCTTTCATTTCCATATCGAATCTCCCCCTTAATCCTGACTATATTTTTGATATGTTTCAGACATATCCAGGCACATTTTTCCTGATAACATGGGAAAATAATACGCCGGTCCGTCAGCATGCTGCCGGATGCACAGCACGCCGATTTCTTTTAATACCTGAATGGCTGCATAAATATCATGGGCTGCATACATGTCCGATACGGCAGCCAATATCCGCTGCTGGGTCTGCCAAATCGGCATGCCCCAATCAGGAATAATCTTTTTTAATGCCAAATAAATGTCAATCATGACTGTCCGGTCAAGATGAATCACAGGCTCATGAAGATGAACGTCCTGCAGTACCAGCTGCGGTGAGGACATGCCGTTGAAGTCATTGCGTTCCAGTTGAAATGCCGCATCGACTACGTCGCCTTCCATGACGGATTCGCAAAGGGCTGCCATCGACCAGCCTACACAGCTTATCTTAGTATGGTCTGCAGCCAGTACAAGACGTACATGCTGCTTATCTCTGCCTATCGGCCGGATTTCTTCGACACGGCACTGCGCCAGAGAAAATACAGGCCGGCTGTTGCCCATGCCATACGGTTCCAAACAGCTCAATTCCTGAATCAAATCCAAGGTAATATCTGTACCGGTTAACGCCGTATCGATTGTGACGACAGGAATATAGTCATCGGCCGTCATCGTCTTAGCCGCGTACTCATTGAGCCGCTGCCGGAAGGCTTCGATATGGCCGGCTTCAATCGAAAAGCCTGCCGCCATGGGATGCCCGCCGTACTGCAGCAGTAAATCATCGGCATACTGCAGCGCTTCGTACATATTAAAGCCCGCAATACTGCGGCATGACCCTTTCCCTACGCCGTCATGAATACTGATAACCAAGGCCGGACGGTAATACGTCTCTACCAGCCGGGAAGCCGCAATGCCAATCACGCCGACATGCCAGTCCGTGCCGGAAGCAATGAGCACGCCGTCATGTTCCCGGCCTTCTTTTTCAATTTGTTCGATGGCCTGCTTGGCAATCGTATGCTCGATATCCTGCCGTTCCCGATTCAGTTCACTCAATGTCTGTGCCATGTGCTTCGCTTTTTCACTATCCGTTTCCAGCAGCAGCCGCACTCCCTGCTCGGCATGACTGATACGGCCGGCTGCATTCAAGCGCGGTGCTGCCGTAAAGGCAATGCGTCCGGCACTGATTGTATGTTTATCCAGCGAAGAAGCTTCCAATAATGCCTGCAGCCCTGTATTATGTCCTTCTTTCATCTGCTTCAGGCCGTGCTGTACCAGCAAACGATTTTCATCTCGCAGTGGCACTAAATCGGCAATCGTTCCCAATGCGGCAATTTCAGTGTACCCGGAAAGAGGTTCTTTTTTCCGGTATGTCCATAAAGCTTGGCACAATTTATAGGCCACGCCGGCTCCTGCTAAGTCTTTAAACGGATAGGCACAATCGGTTTGTTTGGGATTTAAAACGGCATAGGCGTTGGGAATTTGTGCCGGTGGTTCATGATGGTCTGTTACGATAATATCCAGTTTCGTTTTATATGCCTCAATCAGCTCATAGGAAGAAATGCCGCAGTCAACAGTAATCACTAAATCCGTCTGCTGGTCGGTCAGATGCTGCAGGGCTTCTTTATTCAACCCATACCCTTCGTTTTGCCGTTCCGGAATATAAAAAGACGGTACGGCACCCAACTCCGTCAGCACCATATATAATAACGATGTAGACGTAATACCATCTACATCGTAGTCGCCATAAATAATTATGTTTTCTCCCGCATCAATCCCCTGGCTGATGCGCTTTACCGCTTTCTCCATATCTTTCATCAAAAACGGGTCGTGTCCCTCAGCGCCTGTATCATACAAAAAATGCCGCGCCTCTTCTGCTGATGAAATAGTACGATTTAATAAAACTTTTGCTAAAATTTCCGATATATGTAATTGTCCTGTTAGTGCTTGCACGGCAGCCGGTGAAGGCTCCATGATCTGCCAACGTTTTTGCATTATACCACAACACATTCTCACGAATAATCACTTTCAATAATCATATGTCTATTCTACCACGTTCCATTCTCAAAATAAAGAAAATTATCGAAAAAACTACTGTTTATTTTCATTTTTTTGAAAAACAAAAAAACACCCGCACTACACTCAGATAGTGCGGATGTTTTTATTATGCAAGCGCTATGCAGCGCGTACAGTTGTCAGATTAAGCTTCGAAGCCTTTCTGGAAACGTACATAGGTTTCGCGGCGGTTCTTAGCATCAGCTTCTGTCTTAGCATACAATTTAGCAGCTTCTTCAGGCATAGCTTTCTGCAAGGAAGCGTAACGAACTTCACCCTGTAAGAATTCCTGGAATTTGCTGTAATCCGGTTCTTTGGAGTCGAGGCTAAACGGATTTTTACCTGCGGCTTTGAGTTCCGGATTGTAACGGAACAGATCCCAATACCCGCATTCAACAGCGAGTTTTTCTTCTGTCTGGCTCTTGCCCATGCCTTTGCGGATACCATGGTTGATGCAAGGAGCATAGCAGATAACGAGGGAAGGACCATGATAAGCTTCAGCTTCTGTGAGAGCTTTCATGAGCTGGTTCTTATCAGCACCCATAGCTACCTGAGCTACATATACATAGCCGTAGGAAATAGCCATCATGCCGAGGTCTTTCTTCTTCGTGCGTTTACCAGCAGCAGCGAACTGAGCGATAGCAGCTGTCGGTGTAGCTTTAGAAGACTGTCCGCCTGTGTTGGAGTAAACTTCTGTATCGAGTACGAGAACGTTTACATCATGGTCTGCAGCGAGGACATGGTCAACACCGCCGTAACCAATATCGTAGGACCAGCCGTCACCACCGATGATCCACTGAGAACGTTTAACGAAGAACTGTTTCTTATCGAGGAAGTCTTCAAGAACAGCTTTGCCTGCAGCTTCTTTTTCAAGAGCAGCTGTCAGTTTGTCAGCGCGTTCACGAGAGCCTTCGCCTTCGTTTACGTTAGCAGCCCAATCGCTGAGTGCAGCCTGGAGGTCTGCAGATGCAACAGCTTTAGCAGCATCTACGTTAGCAACCAAGTCTTTACGTACTTTGTCAACGCCCAAGAACATGCCGAGACCAAATTCAGCAGCATCTTCGAACAAGCTGTTAGCCCAAGCAGGACCATGACCAGCGGCGTTCATTGTGTACGGGGAAACAGGAGCAGATGCACCCCAAATGGAGGAGCAGCCTGTAGCATTAGCAATCATCATGCGATCGCCAAAGAGCTGTGTAACAACTTTGACATACGGTGTTTCGCCGCAGCCTGCGCATGCGCCGGAGAATTCGAGGAGCGGAGTTTCGAACTGAGAGCCGATAACCGTGTTCTTGTTCTGCGGGTTAGCTTTCGGAGTAACTTTTTCAGTACCATAGTACCAGAGTTCCATCTTAGCACGTTCTTCGTCTGTGTTCGGAACCATTGTGAGGGCTTTAACCGGGCAGACGTTTACGCAGGAACCGCATTCGAGGCAGTCGAGCTGGTCAACGATGATGGAAACATCATATTCTTTACCAGATTTAGCTTTAGCAGCAACTTTGTAACCTGCTGGAGCAGCTGCAGTTTCTTCTTTTGTTGTCAATACCGGACGGATTGTAGCGTGCGGGCAGACGAAGGAACACTGCATGCAGCCGATACATTTTTCAGCATCCCAAGCCGGAACGTGAAGTGCAGGGCCTGCTTTTTCGAATTTAGCAGTACCGGAAGGCATGGTGCCGTCTTCGCGGCCAGCAAATGCGGAAACCGGGAGGTCATCGCCAACCTGGCCGAGCATTGGAGCTGCAACGTCTGTGAAGTATTTCGTAGCCGGACGGCCTTCAACAACTTCATCCGTAGCGTCAGCCCAAGAAGCCGGGTAGTTAACTTCGTGGAATTCTTTGATACCAGCATCAACAGCGCCGTTGTTCATGTCAACGACTTTCTGGCCTTTCTTGCCATAGCTCTTGACGATGGAGTCTTTTAAGTATTTAACGGCATCATCGATAGGAATGATTTTTGCAAGTGCAAAGAAAGCAGCCTGCATAACCATGTTGATACGAGTGCCGAGGCCGAGTCTCTGGCCGATAGCGTCACCGTTCAAGGTGTAGAATTTAACATGATGTTTAGCAATTGCGCGTTTAATTTTAGCCGGCAATTCTTTATCGAGTTCTTCATCAGTCCATGTGCAGTTCAACATGAATGTGCCGTTATCTTTGATACCGCGGAGGATATCGAAACGTTTAACATAGGACTGACGATGGCAAGCGATGTAGTCAGCTGCGTCGATGAGGTACGGCATATCGATAGGTTTCGTACCAAAACGCAAGTGAGAAATTGTTACGCCGCCAGATTTTTTGGAGTCATAAGCGAAATATGCCTGTGCATACATATCTGTGTGGTCGCCGATGATTTTGATAGCGGATTTGTTGGCGCCAACAGTACCATCAGAACCAAAGCCCCAGAATTTGCAGGATGTAAGACCTGTTGTATCAAGCGGCATTTTCGGTTCACGCGGCAAGGAGAGGTTTGTAACGTCGTCTTCGATGCTGAGTGTGAAGCCGTTGAGAGGATGTTCTTTTTTGAGTTCTTTGAATACTGCGAGGAAGTCTTCCGGCAATACGTCTTTGGAACCCATACCAGCGCGGCCGCCGATGATGTCAACGTCAAGACCTTCTTCTTTAGCAAAGCCAACGATATCCAGGTACAGCGGTTCGCCGAGGGAGCCCGGTTCTTTTGTACGATCGACAACAGCAATTTTCTTAACTGTTTTCGGCAATACGTTGAGGAGGTATTTGTTGGAGAACGGACGATAGAGGTGAACGTTGATCAAGCCAACTTTTTCGCCCTGGCTCTGCAAGTATTCAACTGTCTGTTTTGCAACGTCAGCCAAAGAACCCATGCAGACAACAACATATTCAGCGTCTTCAGCGCCGTAGTAGTTGAACGGTTTGTATGTACGGCCTGTGATTGCAGAAATTTTGTCCATGTAGTCAGCAACAATATCCGGCATAGCGTCATAGAATTTGTTGCTAGCTTCTGTGTGCTGGAAGTAAACGTCCGGGTTTTCTGCAGTACCGCGGATTTCCGGATGATCCGGATTCAAAGCACGTTTACGGAACGCTTTGATTGCATCCCAGTCAACGAGTTTTTTGTAGTTTTCGAAGTCCATAACTTCAACTTTTTGGATTTCGTGAGAAGTACGGAAACCATCGAAGAA
>DJEN01000013.1:56951-58077 GCA_002431345.1 Megasphaera sp. UBA5897
CCATCGAAGAAGTTAATGAAAGGCAAAGAACCTTTGATAGCAGCTAAATGAGCAACACCGCCGATATCCATAACTTCCTGAACATTGGATTCGGCCAAGAGACAGCAGCCTGTAGCACGAGCAGACATAACGTCTTGGTGGTCACCGAAAATGTTCAATGCATGGTTAGCCAAAGCACGAGCAGCTACGTGGAATACGCCAGGAAGGAGTTCGCCTGCAACTTTGTACATGTTCGGGATCATCAGCAAGAAGCCCTGAGATGCTGTGTACGTAGTTGTCAAAGCACCAGCCTGTAAAGAACCGTGGAATGCGCCGGCAGCACCAGCTTCGGACTGCATTTCAACAACGTTTACTTTGTGACCGAAGATATTTTTCATTCCTGCTGCGGCCCAATCATCGACATGTTCTGCCATAGGAGAAGACGGCGTGATCGGATAAATTGCGGCAACTTCAGTAAATGCATAGGACACCCATGCAGCAGCTTCGTTACCATCCATGGTTTTAAATTTGCTCATAGATAAAACACGCTCCTTATAAAAATATATACCTCAATATAGGATTTCCTATATTGTAGACAAAGTTAAAAGACATTCCCTGCTCACTCACATGCATTCATGCAAAAACCGCAATCCAGCTTCCAGTCTGCATTCCGGCCGTCACGATGCACACACGTCCTAATACACATCATAATAGGAAGGTACGGAATATATTCAAAAAGGTATTGATATTATTGCGAAATTGTAATAATATAATGATAGTATTACAGTTTTGCACATCAATTTCTTTTATTCATTATTTCTGACCATCACATCCGAACGACTTTGTAACTTTTCCTTACGAATTAATTATATGCCTTGGCAAGGCGAAATTCAATAGGAACACGATGCGATTTTGAACATTGGATAGTGCTATTTTGTAAACATATACCGTTTGGGTGTAATTATACAGGAGGTGGCAATATGGATTTTCATCATCTTAAGTATTTTGTAGAAGTTGCCGACAAAAAATCTTTTAGCAAAGCGGCCCGCACGCTTCATATTTCACAGTCTGCAATCAGCCGCACCATTAAAGCCTTGGAAGAAGAATTGGGCGTCGTCCTTTTCATGCGCAATGCCAAGGCTGTTGA
>DJEN01000042.1 GCA_002431345.1 Megasphaera sp. UBA5897
TTCTGGCCGCACAGAAAGAAAAGTACATTGCATATGTAAATGGCAAGTTTACCAACTCATATGTAGGTCAAAGGGATATTCCCTTATACTCCGTATCTTTTTTTTCGGCGGCACGAAAAAGAATGAATACTCGAGGGCGCAGGGATACTTTCCCTGCATTCTAGCCGCGCAGAAAGAAAAAGTATATTTAAACAGATAGGGGAGAATATATGGAAAAAAAGAGAAAACTGCAAACTACAAAAGGCCATCGCCGAAGCGACAGCCTTTTTTCACGTATGCATCTATTTTTGATAATGGGATTTTGAAAGGAAGTGATTTTTGTAAAACAGTTGATTACCGGAGGATAGCGCCAGAAATAATCATCTGCTGAACCTGGTTGGTGCCTTCGTAGATCTGAGTGATCTTAGCATCACGCATGTAGCGTTCAACCGGATATTCACGAGTAAAGCCATAACCACCAAATACCTGTACAGCATCTGTAGTAACCTGCATAGCAATATCAGAAGCATATTTTTTAGCAACAGCAGCATCTACAGAGTAGGATTTAACGTCAGGCTGGCCCATTTTCCAAGCAGCTTTGTATACAGCCAAACGAGCTGTTTCAATTTTGAGTTTCATGTCAGCGAGCATGAAAGCAATAGCCTGGAATTTAGCAATCGGTTTGCCGAACTGTGTACGTTCTTTAGCGTATTTAACAGCTTCGTTGTAAGCACCTTCTGCAATGCCGAGAGCCTGTGCGCCAACGCCAATACGGCCGCCGTCCAATGTCATCATAGCGATTTTGAAGCCTTCGCCTTCTTTACCGAGGAGGTGGTCAGCAGGGATACGAACGTTCTGGAAAACGAGTTCACGCTGTACGGAAGCGCGGATACCCATTTTAACTTCTTTTTTACCATAGGTGAAGCCTTCCATGCCTTTTTCTACAATGAAAGCGCTCATGCCTTTAGCACCTTTGGATTTATCAGTAGCTGCGAATACAACTGTGATATCAGCTTCGCCGCCGTTTGTGTTGAAGACTTTGGAGCCGTTCAATGTGTAGCTGCCATCTTCGTTTTTCGTAGCAACAGTAGAACCGTTCAATGCATCAGTGCCGGCATTCGGTTCAGTAAGGCCAAATGCACCAAGTTTTGTGCCTTCTGCCAACGGTTTTAAGAATTTCTGTTTCTGTTCAGCTGTGCCGAATTTCCAAATAGGCCAGGAGCAGAGCATGGTGTGAACTTCAAAGCTCAATGCGATGGAAGGGTCAACTTTAGCAACTTCTTCTGTAGCGAGAACAACGCTGACGAAGTCTGCGCCAACACCGCCGTTTTCTTCTTCCCAAGGAATACCGAGAAGACCGAGTGTGCCCATTTCATCTACGATAGAACGATCGAAAACTTCTTTTTCGTCGCGGTCTTTAACCGTTAAAGCCAATTTTTTTTCAGCAAAATCTTTTGCAAGATTAGCGATATCCTGCTGCATTTCACTAAGTTTGAAATCCATGATGTAATTCCTCCTAAGATTATACATATATATTTAAAAGCAGTTGCTTTTAAATCAAAATAACATGCAGAAATAGGGTAGATATATCATTTCTGCAGTGGATAGTACCTGATATGTATCAGATACTATCCACTGCAGGGGAATCCCGAAGGGTTCCCGCTGGCAGTCATAGTCATTCGTAATGAATGAGAAATATACGTATCTATTAGAGGATTTCGGAGAAAGCCTGAATACGTGTACGAATCTGTTCGAGAGAAGGAGATTCGAGGTCAACGTCAACAACAGTGTAACGAAGACCGGCTTTTTCGAATTCAACTTTGTAAATAGGATAGTCGAATTCTTCAGGGTCGCAGAAACGCATCATGCAGATAACGACAGCGTCAGCGTCATATTTTTTAGCCATGTCGATAAGCATCTGTCCACGAGGTTTGTCCGGGTTCATAGCGAGCGGGCAGCCATCGAAGTCCTGCCACCACTGAGCGAGCTGTTCGAGCGGATCAATGCCGGAAGGAACGTCGTTACGATACTGACGGGATTCCTGAGCGAGGTCATCAGCTACGACGGCGATGTTGAATTCGCTGAAGATATCGAGGAATTCATCCGGTTCAGCCATAATACCGGAAAGAATAACTTTCTTGCCATTCCAAGGCTGTACTTTTTCAGCTTTGACAGCGTCGATTAATTCACGAACCAATTTGGTGTGTTCAGATTTGTCCATGAACCAACGAGCTTTGATAACGTCATGACGTTTTACAGGAGTGAAGATCTGCGGATACTGAGCAGCGACATCGCAGAATTCACGCATAACCTGACGGTTTTCGTTGTAGACTTTGATAGCTTCCTGAAGAGCCATATCTGTAATTTTTACGTTTAAGATGCGTTCCAATTCGCTGCGAACGTGTTCGTATTCTGCTTTAAGGAAGTCAACAGCAGCCTGGATTTTACGGTTCTGCGGATGTGTGAAAACAACAACCGGAGCTTTACCGTGCCATTTCTGGCTCATGCAACGGAGTGTATCGCAAGGAACGGAGAAGATAACAGCATCGAGGCAGTCATATGTGCCGTTGAGCTGTAATTCCATGTCAGCCTGCATCAAAGAACAAGCGAATGGAGGTAAATATGTACGAGCTGCGGAAATGGTCGGTTTCTGTGCGCCGAACAAACCAACAGGGAGATAACCTGCGGCATATACGATTTCTTCCGGAGCGTAGTACGGCATAATACCTACAAGACCTTTGCCTTGTTTTTTATATTCTAAAACCGTTTTTTTAGGATGGTTTGCTACTTCTTGTAATTTGCTGATAAGTTCATCAATCTTGCTCATTAGTGATTGCCTCCTTCATTGGCTTTCTTTTCGTCCATTGTTTCGCACAATGCTTCTACACGCGTATCAAACTGTGCTTCCGAGAAGTTACGCGGATCTGTCTGGTCACCGTCGAAGATAACGTACGGAACACCGAGGTTTTTCTGAATGCGTTTGCCGCCTTCATCATTGAGGAGGCTCATGTTTTTGCAGGAACGGTTCTGATGCATGATCAAGCCATCGCATTTGCCATCACGAACGATGCTTTCCAATACTTCACCGCGGCGTTCGAGGCAGCAGTTGATGTATGTACGGGTATATGCTTCAGCCATGGATTCGAGGTTGCCCGGTTCGTAGGAAACATCCCACATGCCAGGATATGCGGAACCTGTCATCAAAGCACCTTTACCTTTTAATTCTTTAAATGTGTGACCCAAAGCAATCCATACGGCAATACCTTCCCAAGTTACACGAGTTTTTTCGTTTTCGCCAAAAGCCCATTTTTTAGCAGCAACTTTAGCATCTAATTCTTTGATCAATTTGTTGAATGTGATTTCAGCATAGTCGAGATCACGAGCTGCTACGGCAAGGCCCATGTAGTTGAAGAGGTCAAAGCCGTTGAGCGGGGATGGTTTGTAGCAGAGGTAGGAAGCAATTTTGTTCCAAGCTGCGATAGAACGCTGTGTCTGTTTCTGTACTTCGAAGAATTTTTCGTAGTTGAACGGACGGCCGCAGAGTTCTTCGAGCTGTTTAATAGCGTGTTTGAATTCGCCTACGATATACTGTTTAGACTGTTTTGTAACAGGATATTCGTGGTTGAACGGTACGTCGATGGTAATCAAAGGAATATTCAATTCTTTTGCCAAGTTTTCGTACCATTTCAGCAACGTGTTGCAGATGTTGTTGCATGTGAGGATAACATCCGGCAAAGGAATACGGGATGCCGGAGATTTTTTCAATACGTCCGGTTCTTCACCGCCGTTTAAAGCCTGTTGTTTGAGGCATTCCATGTAGCCCATGTTGACACGGCAGTAGGAACAGATGTCCTGGTTGTAGCCTTTGTTTTCAGCAACTTCGAGCATATCCGGAGCACCATGACGTGCGCCAATGCCAGCAGCATGTGTTTCAGGGAATACAACAGCAATGTCCATAGCTGTGCAGAATTCAGGAGGTGCTACAGAAGCAGCCCAGCATACGAGACGGCCTTCTTTTTTTGCTTTTCTAGCATCTTCATCGACTTTTGGCAGGAAATAGCCGAGCGCGTCTTTGGCGCTCATGCTTTCGATATCTACTGCTTTTTCTTCACTCATTACAATCTCTCCTTTTATCGGTTGGATAAGCTAATGTACTATTTATGTCATCTTCCCAAGAGGGAAGACATAACCTTATTTTTATTTAGCAACTTTTTCATAAGCAATCAAGGCGGCACCTAAGGCACCAACTGCTTGTGGGTGAGCTGCTACACGGACGGGAACGCCCAATTCTTTGGAAATGGCATCGACAACGCCGGGGTCGCGGGAACCGCCGCCGGTCATTGTCAGATCTGCACCGACGCCAACACGGCGCACGAGAGCGCTGGCCTTGCTGGCGATGGAGCGGTGAACACCGGCTACAATGTCTTCTTTCGGAATATTTTTAGACAGTAGGGAAATGACTTCTGATTCAGCAAATACAGTGCAAGTGCTGCTGACAGCTGCCGGATGCTGGGATTTAAAATACCAGTCACCCATTTCAGACATTGGAATTTCCAATACTTTAGACATGACATCGAGAAAACGACCTGTGCCAGCGGCGCATTTATCGTTCATGGCAAACTGCATGACCAAACCTGCGTTGTTTAGCTTAATCGCTTTGACGTCCTGACCGCCAATATCCAAAATGGTCGTCGTGCCGGGGCATTCAAATATAGCGCCTTTGGCATGGCACGTGATTTCACTCACTTCACCTTTGGCTGCGACGACATTGAAACGGCCATATCCTGTGGCAATAACATTTGCCATATCGTCTAATGTCAAATTGGTATCTTTAAATACTTCTTCTAAGACACGTTCCGGACCAGTAGAGCCGGTACCAATTTCAATGACTGCTTGTGCAATGATATTTTTACCATCTTCTAAGATAACGGCTTTAGAAGATGAAGAGCCAACATCAATTCCAAGTGTATACATATTTCTTATATCCTTTCCACATACTGCCGACATCAAGTATATATTGATGTACTTATTATTTATTGTAGTTAATCGGAGCGACAGTCTGTACGTATTCTACGAGAATACCCTGGTCTGTGCTCGGACGGCGGAAGTTGACGATAATGTCATCAGTACCCTGAACGGCTTTCTTTTCAAGCATGCAGCCTGGGCATTCTTTTTCCATGTGTTGGCGAACGGCTTCGACATCATCGACTTCAAATGCGAGGTGGGCAATGCCGCCTTTGCCGTTGTTGAATTTAGTCAACACGCCTTCGTGCGGAATAATCATTTCGAGCGGTGTGCTGTATTCACCTTTCTTAGTGAAAATGAGGTCTGCATGGTATGCATCGACGAAGCCGGAGTAGTCTACTTCGAGGCCGTTTGTTTTGATGAAAGCCTGAGCCTGTTCCATTGTCGGAAGAACGATGCCGACATGGTGGAGACGCATTGGATGCCATGTATCATGAAGTTCGCCGGCTTTCCCTAATTTTTCAAATGGATTTACGCCGTGACCCTTAATAGGAGCTGTTGTTTGTACGTATTCTACGAGAATACCTTGGTTTGTGCTTGGACGACGGAAGTTGACGATAATGTCGTCTGTACCCTGAACGGCTCTCTTTTCAAGCATGCAACCCGGGCATTCAGCTTCCATTTCCTGACGAACCGCTTCGACATCGTCGACTTCAAAAGCGATATGAGCGATACCGCCTTTGCCGCCATTGAATTTGGTTAAAACGCCTTCATGAGGGATAATCATTTCGAGAGGGCTGCAGAATGGGCCTTTTTTAGTGAAAATCAAATCAGCGTGATAGGCGTTAACAAATCCGGCATAGTCAATTTCAAGACCATTAGCCTGAATAAAGTCGTGTGCTTGTTGTAATGTAGGAAGTACAATACCTACGTGGTGCAATCTCATTGGTTTCATGATATGCATGTCTCCTTTTTTATAATTGTTATATATATACGATAGAGCAGATTATTTCTTTAATCCCATGGGGCCGTCCTGGAAAATCCGGAGGTCCATTGTTTTGTAATCGCCAATAATAGGTTTGAAGTCCATGTGGGCGAGGATGTCTTTTTCTACATCAATGCCAGGAGCGACTTCTGTCAATTTCAAGCCGTCTTTGGTCAATTCAAAGACGCAGCGTTCTGTAATGTAATGAACTTTTTGGCCTTTGCGCATAGCGTAGGAACCATTGAATGTAATCTGGTCAACATTCTTAATAAATTTCTTAGCTTTGCCTTCTTGCAGGATTTTGACTTTGCCGTCTTCCACAGCGATTTTTAAGCCACCGGCAGTAAAGGTGCCGCAGAAGAATACGTTTGGTGTCTGCTGAGAAATATTCGGGAAACCACCGCAGCCGGCAATGTTTGTACCAAATTTGCTGACGTTGATATTGCCTGTAGCATCGCACTGAGCCAAGCCGAGGAAGGTCATATCCAAACCGCCGCCATCGTAGAAGTCAAACTGATAGGGGTGGTCGATAATAGCTTCTGCATTGCGTGTAGAGCCAAACTGTGCACCGCCCTGCGGAACACCGCCGATAGCACCATTTTCGACTGTCAACGTAATCGTGTCGGCAATACCTTCTTCACCGGCAACGGAAGCAACGTATTCAGGAGCACCGACACCGAGGTTGACGATAGCGTTTTCTGTGAGGAACAATGCGCCGCGGCGGCCGATAATTTTCTTTGCGCTCATTGGCAAGGGAGCACCGGATTCACCGAGAGGAGCACGGCGTTCGCCGCACAATGTCGGGTCAAAAGCACAACCAAATGCTTGTTCATGATCTTTTTCGTCAGCGACGACGACGTAGTCAACATAGATGCCCGGGATTTTTACCAGACGTGGATCCAAGGTGCCGTGTTCTACGACGCCTTTAACTTGTACGACAACAATGCCGCCGCAGTTGTGAACGGCTTGTGCAACCGATGTGTTTTCCAACGGAGCAACTTCTTCTTCCATTGTAATGTTGCCGACTTCATCTGCATAGGTGCCGCGGAGGAAAGCAACGTTAACGGGGAAGGTAGGATAGAAGAGCTGTTCTTGTCCTTCAATCGTAAGAAGTTTTACGATGTCTTCTTTTGTAACAGCATTTAATTTGCCGCCGCCCTGACGAGGATCGAGGAAGGTTTCCAAGCCAATATCAGTGAAAACCCCCATTTTATGTCCAGCCAATGCGCGGAACCAATGGAGCAGCGTGCCTTGAGCGCAGTTATATGCTTCTATTTTATTTTCTACGGCTAATTTTGCAATTGCCGGTACGGTTTGATAGTGACCCAAGATAGCGCGTTTGAGCAATCCTTCATGAGCCAGATGTTCACCGCCGCGGCCATCACGTTTGCCTTGTGAAGCCGTATAAATGTATGTTAAGTTTTTAGGACTGCCTGTTTCCAAAAAACGCTGTTCCAATGCTTTGGTCAGTGCTTCAGGATGGGCGCAGCTTACGAAACCAATGGATGTAAGCGTGTCATTGTCTTTAACGAGCTTTGCTGCGTCAGCAGCTGTGATAATTTTCACTTTCTTCATTGACGAATGTAACCTCCTATGTTTTTATCTCCCTTTGAAATGCTTTTTCAATTCTACAAAAGAATTTATAAATAAATAATAGATTCGCACGGAGAATGTAATGGAAATTCGTACAAAGCAGTACGATTCAACTTCACTGCATTTGTATTACCTGTAAGAATACTATCACGAAAAAATAATAGCGTCAAGGAATAATGTAAAAATTATTGTAGACTTTTTTGTAATACATGAGAGAACATTATACTTAAAAGTTTTGGAACGAAATAATAATAAACCAAGGTATATTTACTATATTCTTATGTTTTTTAAGAACGATTCACTATTCTTATAGAGAATAACTATGTCAATTCCGTACAAGAATAAACAAAACAGAAAGATAGGTAGGGAATATTTTAATAAAAATAGATATGATAGACATAAATTTTGTATACAAAACAATAAATAAGACGAAATATAATGGCTTGTGCATATATAAAGAACAATAAACGTGAAAATAAGCACAAAACGATACGCGAAATTAGGGAATATGATTGTATATGGCGTCAAAAGGCAGCCGTACAGCGGCATATAAAAACACGGCGCTGTGCACGAGGAATAGTTCCTTTATGCAGCAGCGCCGTGTTACGTGAGGTACATGCAGTATGAAGTTGTAGATGTGCATACAAAATACGGATCAAATTGGTGCGGCAGTCAATAAAACTCGTAAAACACAGCTCTATACACATAGTATATGTTTTGCTTACACAAAAAGCCCTTTACCGGTTCCTGAAACCCACTGCCCCAGGAACCCATGTAAAGGGCTTTCTTGTTGTTCAAATGATATGATAAATCATGCACATATGCAGATAGACATAGCTGTGCTTGACCATGTCCTAGTGATTTCGCTGCGAGATGGTTTGATAACATTGCTGGGAAAAGGGAATGGCAATGTGCAGCTTTTGTGCTGTGCGGACCAAATAGCCGCTGAAGGTATCGAGTTCGCTTTGATGACCGTTCATGACGTCACGGGCCAGGGAACTGTAGACGTTTTTGTCTTCCTGCGTGAGGATGCGGTCGTAAATGCTGTCGACAAGCGTGTCATCTAAGGGGATGCCTAACGCTTTGCCAACGGTGTAGGCTTCTTCGATGAGCTGGCGGAATTCTTTTTTACCGTTCGGTTTGTTCAGCGCATCGCCAATCGTGCATTCGTAATAGGCTGTGATGACATTATACGCACAGTTGAGAATGTATTTATTCCAAATTTCTTTGGCAATATGGGCAGCTTTTCGCGTTGTCAGTCCTTCGTGATTGAGTACGTCATACGCTGTTTGAGCGGCATCTTCATCAGCAGAACCCAAGTAGATGCGGGCAAAATGACCATGTTGGCTGATAGAAAAATCGTCATTGTAGGCAGATGTAATATAGATGCAGGTATCGACAAAGCGTCCGTGGGGAAATACGGTCTTGGCTGTTTCCAAATGGTCTACGCCGTTTAAAACGAGGACAATAACTGTATGTGCATCTACGCAGGGACGCAGGGCTTCCAGCGCAGATACTAAGGAATAATTTTTGACGCAGACAAAAATGATGTCCTGTATGCCGGCATCTGCCGGTGTATCGGTTGCAGCCGGATGAAATACGTGTTCTCCAAAGAAGTCACTATGAAGGACTAAGCCATTCTGCTGTATGGATTCTTTGCGTTTTCTGCGGGCAATCAGCGTTACGTCCGGATAATTGGCACATAATACAGAAGCAATGTAGCCGCCGACGCCGCCAATGCCGGTAATCATGATTTTCATACAAATCACATTCTTTCTTTATAGATAGATGAAAAAAATAAAAAGTAATTACATTTTATATCATTACATTATAAAGTAAAATAATGAGAAAACATAGAGCATATTTTTATAAATACAAATCTTCTGTCTCTATGGTCGTGCGGATTTCCTGCAAAAATCCTTCTATCTGCGGCGTCATGACCTTGTTGGCATGCAGAACCATTTGCACAGACGGGGCTTCTTGAAAATCTTTAATCGGAAGAATGCAGACCAGGCCTTGTTTAGCCGCCTGCATCACCGTATACAAGGGGAGAACGGAAAGAAAATTCCCTTTGCTGACAAGGCGTGTAGCTGTATCGGCGCTCTGCAGGGTCAACACGGGATGGAGTCTGATATGCTGCGCTGCGATAGCGCTTTGAAAATGAACGATGTACGGGGCAGTCAATTCCATGAGAATAAATTCTTCGTCTTTTATGTCAGCAAGACAAAGGGATGCCTGTTTGCTCAGTGGATTGTCAGGATTGGCAATGACGACGACTTGCTCCGGCTTGGAATACCAAGTTTGCCATTGTGTCTGCGGCAGTGGTTCTGCAATCAAACAGGCAAAGTCGAGAATACCTGTCTGCATGCCATCTTTGAGGGCAGCTGTATCATCGACGATGAGTTCTGCTTTGACGTGAGGAAAGCGTTGGTGATACCGCAGCAGGGAAGATTCAAAAAGAATTTCGTACAGAGATTCTACCATGCCGATGCGGATGGTGCCGCCTAACGCTTTTTCTGATTTCAAAAAATTTTCCATTAGCAGCGCTGTCGATACAATCTTTTGCGCATAAGGAATCAATTCTTCGCCATACTGTGTCAGAGTTACTTGGCGGCCAATACGATTAAAAAGGGGGGCGCCGACTTCTCGTTCCAACTGCTGGATTTGGGCACTGACATTGGACTGCGAGTAGCCAAGCGTATGTGCTGCCTGGGTGAAATTTTTGATAGAAACGACTTGTAAAAAAGTAGTCAGATTGCGTATTTCCATGAGGGCATCCTTTCTTTTGTATGCTTATTTATACTGATTATGTAATATTTTTTCACTGCCGTCAATCTTTTTTTATCTCTTGTATCCATCAAAAATACTGATGGATACAATTAAAAGCATTTGTTTTACAAATACTTTTATGTACACTACAATAGGACTAACGATACCACTTAATTCTATTTTGCAGATGGAGGCAGAAAAGATGACTAAGAAAATGATGACCATGGACGGGAATACGGCAGCAGCATACGTATCCTATGTATTTACTGATGTTGCCGCTATTTATCCGATTACGCCGTCGTCTACGATGGCAGAAAAAATGGACGAATGGGCTACACAGGGCGTAAAGAATATGTTCGGCCAAGTTGTCCGTATCCAGGAAATGCAGGCCGAAGGAGGGGCAGCCGGCGCCGTGCACGGCTCACTGCAGGCAGGCGCGTTGACGACAACGTATACCGCTTCCCAGGGCTTGCTGTTGATGATTCCTAATATGTATAAAATTGCCGGCGAATTACTCCCCGGTGTATTTCATGTAGCAGCTCGCGCGCTGGGGACCAATACGCTCTGTATTTTTGGAGATCAGCGCGATGTAATGGCGTGCCGGCAGACAGGCTTTGCCATGTTGGCAGAAGCAAGCGTTCAGGAAGTAATGGATTTGTCTGCTGTCGCCCATTTATCAGCAATTAAAGGCCGTGTGCCGTTCCTTAACTTCTTCGATGGGTTCCGTACATCCCATGAAATTCAAAAAATTGAAGCCTTGGATTATGGTGATTTAGCTGCGTTAGTAGATATGGATGCCGTGAAAGCGTTCCGTGACCGCGCTACCAGCCCAGATCATCCGACGACGAAAGGCTCTTTGGAAAACTCAGACGTCTATTTCCAGCAGCAGGAAGTGCAGAATAAATATTATGAAGCCTTGCCGGATATTGTGGAAGAATATATGTGCAAGATTACGGCACTTACCGGCCGGGAATACCATCCCTTTACCTATTATGGCGCAGCCGATGCCGATCGCATGATTATTGCCATGGGGTCTTTGTGCGATGCCATTGCTGAAACCGTGGACTTTTTGAATGCGCGCGGCGAAAAAGTTGGCTTGCTGTCGGTTCATCTCTATCGGCCGTTTTCAGAAAAATATTTCTTCAAATATATTCCTAAAACAGTAAACAAAATTGCAGTTCTCGACCGTACTAAAGAACCGGGTTCCGTCGCAGAACCTCTTTTCCTCGATGTCAAGGCTATGTATTCCGGAAAACCGCAGCAGCCTGTTATCGTAGGCGGCCGTGCCGGTCTTGGCGGCAAAGATACGACGCCGACCCATATTTTGTCTGTATTTGAAAACCTCAAGCAAGATACACCGAAAGATCAATTTACGATTGGTATTGTCGATGACGTTACCTTTACCTCACTGCCTGTGGGCGAAGATATTGATACGACACCCAAAGGCACAACAGCATGCAAATTCTGGGGATTGGGCTCAGACGGCACAGTCGGCGCCAATAAGAGCGCTGTTAAAATTATTGGCAACCACACGGACATGCATGCCCAGGCATATTTTGCCTATGATTCTAAAAAATCAGGCGGCATTACGGTCTCGCATCTGCGGTTTGGCAACGAGCCGATTCGTTCGTCATATCTTATCAATAAAGCAGCTTTTGTGTCTTGTTCCCAGCAGTCGTATGTACATAAATACAATGTACTGGCAGGGTTAAAGAAAGGCGGCAGTTTCCTGTTAAATACGCTTTGGACACCGGAAGAACTGGACAGCAATTTGCCGGCTGCGATGAAACGGTATATTGCCCAAAACGATATTCAGTTCTATACGATTGATGCAGTCAGCATCGCGCAGAAAATCGGTTTAGGCGGCCGTTTCAATATGATTATGCAGGCAGCATTCTTCAAAATTGCCGATATTATTCCTATTGATGATGCCGTGAAATATTTGAAGGATGCCGTTGTATCCTCGTACGGCAAAAAAGGCCAAAAGGTAGTGGATATGAACAATGCCGCAATTGACAACGGCGTAGCCGGCATTGTCAAAATAAACGTGCCGACAGACTGGGCAGAGGCTAAAGATGTGCCGCAGCCGAAGAAAGATGTACCGGATTTTGTATACCATATCTTAGAACCGATTAATGCCCAAGAAGGGGACTCTCTTCCGGTCAGTACGTTTATTGGCTTGGAAGACGGCGCATTCCCGCAGGGAACGGCAGCCTATGAAAAACGCGGTGTAGCTATCAACATCCCGCAGTGGCAGGCAGAAAACTGTATTCAGTGCAATCAGTGTGCCTTTGTTTGTCCGCATGCAGCCATTCGCCCAATTTTATTGACAGATGAAGAGGCGGCGGCAGCTCCGGCAGGCTTGTCTGTCAAACCGGCCATAGGAGCTGCTGGACTGCAGTTTACGATGGCGGTCAGTGTATTGGACTGCTTGGGATGCGGCAGCTGTGCTCAAGTTTGCCCGGCGAAGAATAAAGCACTGGAAATGAAGCCGTTTGCTACGCAGGAAGCAAATGCCGCTCTTTGGGACTACGTTATAGGTCTGCCGGCAAAAGAAAACCCGATGAATAAGTTTACTGTCAAAGGCAGCCAGTTTGAACAGCCGCTTCTTGAATTTTCCGGTGCCTGCGCAGGCTGCGGCGAAACGCCTTATGCCAAACTGGTAACGCAGTTGTTTGGCGACCGCATGATGGTAGCCAATGCTACAGGATGCTCTTCTGTATGGGCAGGCAGTGTTCCGTCTATGCCGTATACGACCAATGCGGCAGGTCATGGCCCTGGCTGGGCAAATTCTCTATTTGAAGATAATGCCGAATTTGGACTGGGTATGTTCCTAGCGGCAACACAGATGCGGGACAAAATGGCTATGGATATTCAGGAAGCGATTGACAGTCCCCATACGCCGACAGAAGCAAAAGCCGTTTTCAAAGAATGGCTTGACCATAAAGATGAAAGTGAAGGCACGCGGCAGCGGGCAGATAAAGTCCTGGCTGTCGTAGAAGCAGCCAAAGATGCGTGCCCGATTTGCCGGAGAATTTATGAACGCCGTGACAATTTGGTCAAACGCAGCCAATGGATTTTTGGCGGCGACGGCTGGGCTTATGATATTGGCTTTGGCGGCTTAGACCATGTGCTGGCGCAAGGCGAAAATGTCAACGTCTTTGTCTTTGACACCGAAGTATATTCCAACACAGGCGGCCAGTCTTCCAAAGCTACGCCGACATCTGCGATTGCCAAGTTTGCCGCAGGCGGCAAGAAGACACGCAAAAAGGATTTGGGACGGATTGCCATGACCTACGGGTATGTATATGTCGCGCAGGTAGCTCTCGGTGCCGACAAAAATCAGTGCCTGAAAGCTATTCAGGAAGCCGAAGCATATGATGGCCCAAGCCTTATCATTGGCTATGCGCCGTGCATCAATCACGGCATTAAAGCCGGCATGGCCAACAGCCAGATTGAAGCAAAGAAAGCCGTTGACGCAGGCTATTGGCATCTTTACCGCTATAACCCGACCCGTGCTGAACAAGGTGAAAATCCATTTATCCTCGATTCCAAAGAACCGACACAGGATGTCAAAGATTTCTTGCTAGGTGAAGTACGGTATGCTTCGCTTAAGAACGTGTTCCCGGAAAAAGCAGACGCATTCTTTGATAAAACAGCGGCGGATATGAAAACGCGTCTTGAATCGTACAAGACATTGGCAGGAAAAGAATAACGTGTATACTCTATTTGCTCATAGAAGAATATAGTAAAAGTCCCCTGAGCTGGTATCCGGCTTAGGGGGATTTACTATATGTAGGTTGTTTTATATCAGCCGCACCATGACGACGGCTACCAAAAGGGAAGGCAGCAGATTGGCTACTTTGATGGTTTGGGGCCAGACTAGGTTGATGCCAACACAGAAAATTAAAATATTTCCGACTAACGAAATATTACTTAAAATAGCATCTGTCATAAAAGCAGATACACTGGCTGCCAATAGGGTCATGGCTCCCTGCAAAACCGCTACGGGAATGAAGGAAAATATACAGCCCTTTCCCATAGACGAAGCCATAATCAAGACGATAATAAAGTCCAAAATGGCTTTGGCCAGCAGGATGGAATAATCGCCATACATGCCGTCTTGGATAGAGCCGATGATTGCCATAGCACCAATACAAACTGTCAATGAGGCAGATACAAATCCATTCGTAAATTGATTGTCGCCGTCACTGCCGGTTTTGTGTTTGAGCCAATTTCCTAATCGTTCAAATTGAGCATCTAAGTTGATGATTTCTCCGAATAGTGCGCCAACTGTTAACGATATAATAATAACCATTGAACCATTGCTGGCTAAACTTCCATTTGGAAGAACTGTCAGCATTTTGGATAGTGTACCGGCAGCACCTAAAAATATGACGGAAAATCCCGTTGCTTTAATAATCGTATCCTGATAATTTTCTTTTAAAAATTGTTTGCATACAATGCCTAGTATTCCTCCCAAAAGAATAGCAAATGCATTGATAAAGGTTCCCAACCCTATCATTATATTTTATCGCTCCCTTTTTACATGTCATACAGTAGTATTTGCAGCATGCAAAAAGTCCTATGTCTGACATCATGACAGGTCAGACATGGGACTTGCTGCGTTTTTATTGCTATGTATTCGTTACTATTTATAGAGAAACAGGTTTTTGTTTTTCCGTTGTAGTATCTTGGAAAGGCAATGCAACTAACCGATGAGCATACATATAAAAAGCTTTCATTTGTTTGATGCGAAGCTTGTCTTTCTTGCCGTCCAGTTTTTTGCCGTCTGCTGTATATGCTCCTTGGAAATCCGCATCTATCAGGTACTTGTCTTTTACTTTATTGGCATGGATGTCTGCTTTGTATTCACTGATTTGGCTGATGAGCTGATTTTGCTGAAAGGCCATGGCGTCCACCTTTTTGGCATACTTTTCAACATACAGCGTGCAGGAAATATTTTCAATACTGCTCGGCAAATCCCGTGTCTGCAGAGCTTGCACAGAATCCATGTCCATGTAAACAATGCCGTCAGGCTGCGTGCTTACCACACGATACCGGTACGGATTATTTTGCAGTGTGTCAGAATCCATGGCTATGGCAGATAAGGAACTGCAGGCCAATACAGAACAGAGTGCCAGTAGAGCTTTTAGTTTTTTCATCGTATATATCCACCTTTCTCGTATGTACATCTTAATAAGAAGAAGTATGGTTATTATACCATACACATATGAAAGAAATAAGAGGTTTGGCAAAATTGTAACAAAAAAGTAACAAAGGACAGCTGCAAAAAACGACGATGTGACAGCTCTTTTGTGATGCAGGGACATGCATAGGAGTACTGCAGTTTATGTTTTGCTGCTCTGAGCAGGTACTGGGAAAATTCCTTATAAAAAATCACGCTTTTTTTATTATCATATTGTGTTAACGTATGCAATGGTATATACTGAGGACAAATATCCTCGCATTGAGGACAATATATAGAGGGGGATGATATGGTGTTCAACAATGAAAATGCCAATGCATTAATTATTGGATTTGCTATGTTTGCTGTATTCTTTGGGGCAGGCAACCTAGTTTTTCCGCCGCTCATTGGTCTTATGGCTGGTGATAGCTGGCAGATAGCCGTAGCGGGATTGACGGTATCGGCTATTTTATTTCCTATTGCGACGATAATCGCTGTCGATAATATGGGGGGAACATTACAGGGGATTTGCCGTCCTGTTGCCGCGTGGTTTACCAAAGCCTATATGGTGATGTGGATTGTTTTTATCCTTACCTGCGGTGTGCCGCGGCAGGCCGGTGTAGGAATTGAAAGCGGACTGCTCAGCGTATTTCCGGCACTGCAGGGCAGTAACGGGCTGCGTATTGGCTTATTGGTTTTATATTTTTTAGTTGTTTTGGCTTTGACATTCCGGCCGTCTAAAATTGTAGATATTGTCGGCAAGTATTTAACGCCGTTCTTGTTGGTTTGCCTGGTAGTAATGATTGTACTGGCCTTTGTGCAGCCGTTGGGAGAACCTGTGGCACCGCAGGTAGACACGGTATTTTCCTATTCCTTTTTGCAGGGGTATCAGACCGGTGATGTCGCTGTCGGTATAGCGATTGCCGGTATGTTTGTTGCGTCTATCAAGGCTAAAGGATATACGGATGTGGCTAAAAGACATGCCATGACCTTGAAAGCGGCAGTCATTGCTTTTTTAGGACTGCTGATTGTATACGGCGGCTTGCTGTATTTAGGTGCTACCGGTTCCGGCATGTTTGCCAGTACCATGGATCAGACCGCACTGCTCAATGGGCTGGTGCATGCGCTGACGGGGACTACAGGCAACGTTGTTTTGGGATTAGGCATTTTTCTTGCCTGCCTGACGACGACCATTGGCGTCGGTTCGACTATTGCCAATTTGACAGTAGACCTTTCTCATGGCAGTATATCATTTAAAGCCATGATGATTTTTGTTTGTGTTTTTGGCCTTTTAGAAGCGTGCATAGGTGTGCAGGGAATTATTCGCTATACATTTTGGATTTTTATTGCCATTTACCCTGTATCGATTGCTTTGATGCTCTTAGGCGTATTTGCCAAGTTTATACCGAATCACGGCTCATGGAAGGGCGCAATTTCCATGGCAACCTTGATTGGTTTATTTGAAGGATTGATGCAGCTCAATAAAAGCCAGATTACCAACCTGCCGTTAGATGCATTGATACAACTGTATCAGTGCATCCCGTTTGCGGCCGATGGATTTGCCTGGGTTGTGCCTTCTGTGATTGGATTTATCATAGGAACGGCTATTGTTAAATACCAAGGCAGCGATCCATATCCCATGAATGACGCTTTATATAAATAGAGGAGATACATATACCATGAAATTACAGATAGAAAACATAAAAAATGACCCACAGTGGGAAAAAGAAGAACGAAGTGCATCGTTGGAATCGATGACATTTTTAAGCGGCGGTTCGCAAATGTACGGAACAGTATTGATTCCTGGCGGCAAAAAAAATCAGACCTATCCATGCGTTGTGTTGCTGCACGGATTTCCCGGATTTGCTGCTACATTTGATATTGCGCAAAGCCTGCGGCGTACGGGTATCGTAGTTATTAGTTTTTTCTATCGCGGCAGTTGGGGAAGCCAAGGCAATTATACGTTTTCCGGGGCTGTTGATGATGCCGTTTGTGTAGCAGAATGGGCACATCGGGAAGACATCGCGGCGCAGTACCATATTGATAGAAATAATATGTTTTTTGTAGGACACAGCATGGGCGGATTTGTTTCTATCAACGCGACGCGGCGGCTGCCATGGATTCGCGGCACGGCTGTCATGTCACCGTATGATTTGCCGTATTGGCCGCTGCATCAGGAAACCGAACCGATGAAGCAGGTCATTGACGAAAACTTATATGCGCTGCATATTGAATCACCGGCAGCGATATATCAGAATATAGACTACTGCTGCCAAAAAGGCTATGGCATTTTCCAGGCATATGAAGACTTAAAAGACCGCAATCTATATTTTATCGGCGCTTCTCAGGACGATGTAGCACCGGCAGCGAAAATGATTGAACCGTTGTGGAATCAGCTGCAGCAGCATACAACAGATGCCCTGCAGGCGTATGATACGTTGAATACCAATCATGCCTATGATGACAAACGATTGATAGTCAGTGAACTATTTGCAAAATGGATTGAAAAAGTACTGAACAAAATAGACGAATAATGTAAAAAAGATGTTCCATGGCAATGAAACAGGTAGTGTCATGGGACATCTTTTTTTGAAGAAACTAAATCGCAATACGACAAACTATATACTCAAAACTATATACGAAAAGGAATGCAAGAAAAGATAATCTTTCACCATTTTCTTGCATTCCTTTTTGCTTTGCATATGGAGCGGATGAAGGGGATCGAACCCTCGTACCAAGCTTGGGAAGCTCGTATTCTACCACTGAATTACACCCGCAAGTACCTATATAGTATAACAGAATACATAGGTACTTGTAAAGAAAAAATTAAAAATGACGAGTTTCTTTTAAATCTGCGTATTGTGCCAGTAAATCCGGCTTTTCCGGGCTTTGGTATGTATAGTCCGGCATGGCTTCTTTTGCTTTTTCTACAGCTGCTTTGAAATCATAGTAGACCTGCCATTTGGATTCGATGAGATTTTTCCCTGTTTGGCGCAGGAGAAATGCCGGATGATATGTCGGCATGACGGGAATGCCGTGATAGTCAAACCACTTGCCGCGGTTGTGCATAATGCTGGCTGTGCGTCCATAGAAATATTGAAAAGCGACTTTGCCAAGACAAACAATAACGTGGGGATGGATGAGTTCGATTTCTTTGACTAAATGGATGTTGGCACAGAATTTACCTTCTTCCAAGGTAGGCGTGCGGTTGTTTTGCGGCCGGCATTTGACAATGTTCGTCACGTAGACGTGGTCGCGCGTAAGGCCGACACTCCACAAGGCTTTGTCTAATAACTGTCCCGACGGTCCTACGAGAGGAACGCCGTATTCATCTTCCACACCGCCAGGTCCTTCACCGACAAACATCAGGGGAGAATTGACATCTCCGGAGTAACGCGTAGGGCCTCGGTTTCCCTCATGGCGCAGTTTGCAGGCAGTGCACTGCATGAGATCGTGCAGCCATGGTTTCATTTCTTCATTTGTCATCGTACTCTTCCTTCCGTCAATGTAATGTCGTTTATCGTTAAGTCGCACCATGCGGCGCCCAGTAAATCCACAATCCGCTGTGGCGCAACCAAAACCTGCTGTCCGCGCATACCGGCGCTGAGACTAATCGTATCGCAGTGTGCTGCAGCGAGGTCCAGATAGGTAGGAAAGTGCTTTTTCATGCCAATAGGAGAACAGCCGCCGCGAATGTAGCCTGTAAGACCGGGGAGGTCTTTGACATGCAGAAGCTGCACGCTTTTGTTTCCGCTGCAGGAAGCGGCTTTTTTTAAATCCAATTCCTTGTCGCTGGGAATGCAGAAGACAACAGGGCCTGTTTTATTTCCCTGTCCAACGAGTGTTTTAAATACTTGACCCGGATGCATGCCGAGTTCTGCTGCAGCGTGTATGCCGGAAAGGTCTTCTTCTGTATAGTCATAGGCTTTTGCTGTATATGGAATTTTTTGTTTATCTAAAATCCGCATGACATTCGTCTTTTTCAGCCTTGCCATTTTCTTCACATCCTTTAGTATAGAAACTACTTTAACTATAGCAACATATAGGTATTTTTTCAAGATAGCTGCCGAGAAGGAAAATAATGAAAAGTATATTCCTTTATATTGTATTTTGAGCACAACTCTTTTATAATTTTACAGTATAAACGTATGCAGAAAGAAGGTGCATCTATGAACATTGCAGCAGTTCAGTTAGATGTCGTATTGGGAGATGTAGATACGAATTACGCAGCAGCAGAAAGGGCGATAACCCAGGCTGCGCGTACCGGTGCCGATATAGTGGTGCTGCCTGAAATGTGGAACACGTCTTTTTATCCGGACAATGTACAGCAATTAGCCGATAATGACGGCAGACGAACCAAGGCGTTTCTAACGTCGCTGGCTCAAACATATCATGTTCATATCGTAGGAGGCTCTGTAGCCAACTGCAAGGCGGATGGCGTATACAACACGACGTATGTAGTCAATCGTGAAGGCGAGATAGCCGGTACATATGATAAGGTACATGTCTTCACGCCGGGAGGAGAGGACACAGCGTTTCACGCCGGCAATAGATTAAATGTATTTACCTTGGACGGTGTGACGATGGCTTCGATTATTTGTTACGACCTGCGGTTTGCAGAATGGGTCCGCATGGCAGCACTGGCAGGAGCAAAAGTGCTTTTTGTACCGGCAGCCTGGCCGGATGTGCGCATAGACCATTGGCGGATTTTAAATCGTGCCAGGGCGATTGAAAACCAAATGATTGTAGTGGCAGTCAATAACTGCGGGACAGCAGGAAACTTTCATTTTGGCGGGCATTCTATGATTATTGATCCATTAGGAACGGTATTGGGAGAAGGACAAGAAACACCGGCAGTCGTAACGGCTGATGTGGATATAGACTGCATTGCGTCTGTCCGCGAAAAAATAAATGTATTCCGTGACAGACGGCCGGAATTATATCAGATTCATTGATAAAGGAAGCGATTTATATGGCGGGAATGATTCATGGCCTGCAGGGAATTTTTGAAATATTATTTATTATTGGCATTGGCTTTGTGTTGGCGAAAAAAGGCTGGTTTTCAGCAGATACGAGTGCGCTGCTGACCAAACTGGTTATGAAAATATCATTGCCGCTGTACATGCTGTGCCAACTAAAGAAAGATTTTACTCACGATTCACTGCTGCAGATTGCACCGGATTTGCTGCTGCCCTTTGCCTCTATTTTATTGGCATATGCAGTAGGACGGCTGGCTGTTAAGGTACTGCATATACGGCAGGAACGGCAGGGAATATTTATTACGTGCTTTTTTATTGCCAACACGATTTTTATTGGCCTGCCGGTTAACTTGGCATTATTTGGTACGCAAAGCGTACCGTCTGTCATGTTGTATTATATGGCCAATACGACCATGTTTTGGACGCTGGGGGTCTATCATATCGTCAATGACAGTACCGGCGGCAGCGGGAATATGCCGCTGTTTTCTTTGCAAACGATCAAAAAAGTATTGTCACCGCCGTTATTGGGCTTTTTAGCCGGACTGCTGCTCATTCTTTTAGACATCCCTCTGCCGGATTTTCTGCTGGTATCGTTTCAGTATGTAGGGAATATGGCGACGCCGTTGTCACTTATGGTCATTGGCATTGAAATGAGCCGTATTTCCTTGGCTTCTGTGCATTGGGACAGGGATTTGATAGGTGCTTTGGCCGGCCGCTTTATCGTTTGCCCTCTGTGCGTGCTGGTACTGCTCCCGCTGATTCCGGTTACGCCGATGTCGGCACAGGTCTTTTCTATGCAGGCCAGTATGCCGGCTATGACGCAAATGACTGTTGTTGCCAAGTCAGTGGGTGCTGATGTCAGCTATTCGACGCAGGTCAGCTTTCTTTCGGTACTGCTGGGGCTAATTGTGATTCCCTTATATATGTTTATATTGCAGTGGTAAGATGAAATATATTGCAGGAGGATATCATGTCTGTAGAGTTGATGTTGAAATATAGTAAAAAATATGAAAAAAAAGCGTTTGCGCTAAATTATCAGATTGCCAATGACCCGGAATTATCAGGGCAGGAATATCATGCGTGCGCTGCGTACATTGCGTTGTGCCGGTCTTTGGGAATGGAGGTAACAGAACATTTTGCCAATGAACCGACAGCTTTTAAAGCCGTAGTTCGCCGTGCAGAAAAACCAGTGATGAAAATTGCACTTTTGGCAGAATATGATGCCTTGCCGGGAGTCGGTCATGGATGCGGCCATTCGGCAAGCGGTGCCATTAGCTTTTTGGCAGCGGCTGCCCTGCAGCATATGGATATACCGGTCAGCATAGATTTGTTGGGAACGCCGGATGAAGAACTTCACGGCGGCAAAGTCGGCATGTGCAAAGAAAATGTATTTAAAGCATATGACCTGGCTGTGATGATTCATATGTCTCCCAATAAAACGACATCAAATTCTCATTTTTTGGCATTGGATGATTACCGTATTGCCTTTCACGGGCAGACTGCGCATGCAGCCAGTGAACCGTGGAATGGCCGCAATGCCTTGAACGGAGCTGTCTTAGCGATGCATGCTATTGATATGCTGCGCCAGCATGTACGGCCGGAAACGCGCATTGGCGTCTACATGGTACAAGGCGGCACGGCGTCGAACATTGTTCCGGATTATGCGGAACTGGAATGCTGTATCCGGCATACGGAAAGAGCTTATCTGGATACAGTCGTAGCCAAAATTATGAAATGTTTTGCAGGAGCTGCGATGGCAACGGATACTACGTATGATGTCAGACAAGTGGGCTATAAGTTTGACAATATGATTTGGAATCAAGCAGCAACGCAGGCTGTCGAAGCTGTTTTGGATGACATGAACATACCCTATCAAAACACGAATGACTGCGGCAGTTCGGACATCGGAAATGTAAGTCATCAGTGCCCGGCACTGCATCTGCATTTAGCAATGGGCACGACAGCTTGCCCGGAACATTCCGTACAAATTGCCAATATGGTAAAGAGCCCGTCTATTGAAAATACTATTCGCCAGGGAGCGGAAATTATGGGGCGTTTGGTATTGAAATTGGCAGCAGAAGAACCGCTGCGGCGGGCTATTCGCGAAGAATTTCTTCAGCACCATGATATATAATACGTTGTGCAGCAAAAAGAAAAGACCTTGGACACATAGTCCGAGGCCTTTTCTTTTTTAGGGAGATATAACCGCTCGCGTGAATACGAGGTGATTAGAAAACACCTTGT
The DNA here is from genome assembly GCA_002431345.1 of Megasphaera sp. UBA5897. Classification (GTDB taxonomy): domain Bacteria; phylum Bacillota; class Negativicutes; order Veillonellales; family Megasphaeraceae; genus Megasphaera. The sequence continues at coordinate 22,703 of DJEN01000042.1, forward strand.
GCAAGCATTGCATCAGCTACCCGTTCAAAGCCGGCAATGTTGGCACCGGCAACGAGGTTGTAGCCTAACCCGTTGCGGGCAGACGCTTCTTTGCAGTTTTTGTAAATCGTATTCATGATGTGATGGAGTCGTGTATCGACTTCCTCTTCTGTCCAAACAAGACGTTCGCTGTTCTGGCTCATTTCCAAAGCAGATACTGCAACGCCGCCGGCGTTTACGGCTTTGGAAGGAGCGACAATCATGTCTTTTTGGTCCAATAAATATTTCAATGCATCGTTTGTTGTCGGCATGTTGGCAACTTCGATATAGTAACGAACTTTATTTGCTGCGATTTGTTTTGCTTGTTCCAAATGAACGTCATTTTGCATTGCAGACGGCATAATGATATCCACTTTTCTGTTCCATGGTTTTTCACCAGGATAAAATTCTACGCCGAATTTATCCGCATAGTCCTGCACACGGTTGCGGCCGCTGCTGCGCATTTCGAGCAGGTAGTTGATTTTTTCTTCTGTTACGACGCCGTCAGGATCATAAATGTATCCGTCAGGACCGGATAACGTAACCACTTTGGCACCGAGTTCAGCAGCTTTTTTGCAGATACCCCATGTAACATTGCCAAAGCCTGCAGCAGCAATGGTTTTACCTTTAATATCCTGTCCGTCGTCTTTTAATACATTTTCCAAGAAATATACGGCACCATAGCCGGTTGCTTCCGGACGAATGAGGGAACCGCCAAAGCTGAAGCCTTTGCCGGTCAATACGCCGTTTTCAAATGCGCCTTTCAAGCGGCGGTATTCGCCGAACAAATACCCGATTTCGCGGCCGCCAACGCCCATATCACCAGCAGGTACGTCGATGTCCGGCCCGATGTAGCGGTATAAGCCCTGCATAAAGCTTTGGCAGAAGCGCATGATTTCTGCATCGGATTTACCTGTTGGATCGAAATCAGAACCGCCTTTTGCACCGCCGATGGGGAGACCTGTTAAGGCGTTTTTAAAGATTTGTTCAAAACCCAAGAATTTGATGATGCCAGGATATACGTTTTTCTGGAAACGAAGGCCGCCTTTATATGGCCCGATAGCGCCGTTGAATTGGAAACGATACCCTGTATTCGTATGGTATTTTCCCTGATCATCCTGCCAAACGACGCGGAATGTAAATTGGCGTTCTGGTTCTACCAGGCGATTTAATAAATCAAATTTTTCGTATTCCGGATGTTTTTCTACAACGGGTTCCAGCGATGAAAAAACTTCTTCAACAGTTTGTACGAATTCCGGTTCATTTGCATATTTAGTTCTTACTTTTTCGATTACAGATTCAAGATATTTGTTCATTACAATCACCTCGTTAGTTTTTTAAAATATATACTATATTCACCCTAAATGCTTCCTATGACCACATCATACCATGTTTTTTTTGTTTTGCAAATACCGCAATGTGAAAATTAATTTTGCTCAAGGAAAACAAAAAGAGAAAAAGTAATAAAAAACATAAAAATTTTCACCATATTTCTAAAAATTTTATATAAAACAAATAAAAAGACAACTGTATTCCTAAAAAATATTTGCAAAATACATGAAAGTCATAGATGGAAAAAGAGGTTATTTATTTTGAAATGTATAGCATATTTTACATATAATAGCTATGTAAGTATATGCTTATTCCCATATATATAGTCAGAATATACGAAAAGATAAAGAAAAAAAGTGTGGCATGAGAAATTTCAGATGTGCAGCAATGCAGAATTACATTTTAATCTAGTCACAATAGCAAAGATAGTGTACAATAGAAACAAAATAAGAAAATATAGTATACTATATAATAATAAAGGAGTATGGCATCATGGAAACATGTAAAAATTATTCCCCCCAATATGTGCGCTATTTGGAATTGTTGGCAAAAGAATATCCCAATCAGGCAGCGACATTTACTGAGATTATTAATTTGCAGGCTATTGTCAATCTTCCCAAGGGGACAGAACATTTTATGAGTGATTTACACGGAGAATATGAAGCGTTTTACCATATTCTGAATAATTGTTCCGGTGTTATTCGTGAAAAGGTTGAAATGATTTTTGCTAATTCGATGACGGAAAAAGAACGAGATGACCTGCTGACCTTGATTTATTATCCTAAAGAAAAATTAGACATGCTTCAGCGGCACCATGTCATTACAGATGAATGGGCGCTGACGACATTAAATCATCTAATCCGCTTAGTTAAACTCTTGTCTTCCAAATATACCCGTTCTAAAGTGCGTAAGGCAATGCCGCCGGTTTTTCGCTTTGTTATTGATGAATTACTGCATGCCCAGCCTGATGAAGATAAAAATCGGCGTGTATATCATATGAAAATATTGGATACTATCTTGGAAACAGGAAGTACAAGACAGTTTATTTATGCCTTAGCAAGCTTGATTAAACGATTGGCTGTCGATCATTTGCATATTATTGGCGATATTTATGACCGCGGGCCGCATGCCGATAAAATTATGGATTATTTGATGCATCACCATTCATTGGACATTCAATGGGGGAACCATGATGTACTGTGGATGGGAGCGGCTGCCGGCAGTCAGGCTTGTATTGCCAATGTATTGAGAAATAACATACGATACCATAATTTGGAAATATTAGAAAGCGGCTATGGCATTAGCCTGCGGCCACTGGCTCTGTTTGCCTTGCGTACGTATACGCAGCCTGATGGCATTGAGCCGATGGTCAAGGCGATTAATGTTATTTTATCTAAGCTGGAAGGGCAGGTCATTATCCGCCATCCTGAATACAATATGGACGACCGGCTTTTATTCCATACGATTGATTGGCAGAACGGAACGATTACGATTCAAGGGAAAACGTATCCGCTGACGACGAAGGATTTTCCTACAGTAAATCCTAAAGACCCGTATCAATTATCGCCGGAAGAACATCGCATTATGTCTCAGATTACGTCGGAGTTTTTGGAAAGCGAACGCCTTCATAAACATATTCGTTTCTTTTACAGCCATGGTTCACTGTACCGGGGATATAATAATAACCTTTTATTCCACGGCGGCGTACCTTTAAATGAAGACGGTTCGTTTAAGGAAATCTTCTTTTACGGCAAACCGTATAAAGGAAAAGCTTTTATGGATATGGCTGATTTTATGGCCCGGCAGGCATATAACAAACGGGATACAGACAGTTTGGATTATATGTGGTACATGTGGTGTGGCCAGGACTCACCTGTATCAGGCCGCATCGTCAAAACGTTTGAACGCAGCTATATCAAAGACGAATCGACGTGGAAAGAACCGCAAAATGCGTATTATCGTCTCAATCGGGATAAAAATGAATGCATCAAAATCTTACATGAATTTGGCATTGACTCACCGCAGGGACATATTATTAATGGGCATACGCCGGTCAAAGTGAAAAAAGGAGAAAGCCCGATTCGCGCAGAAGGCAAAGAAATTTGTATTGACGGCGGTTTTTGCAAGGCTTATCAGGGATCTACAGGGATTGCCGGCTATACGTTGATTTTTAATTCGCACGGCATGCGAATCAAAGCGCATTATCCGTTTAAGGATGTCAATCAAGTATTGATGAATAATGCAGATATTGATTCCGAATCTACGCAGGTCGAATTAGAACCAAAGCGGGTCATGATTGGAGACACCGATAACGGCAAAAAGATTTTGCAGATGATTGACGACTTAAACGCACTGCTGCAGGCATATCGGCAGGGCATTATCATGGAACGCAATAATGTGGAATATTAATCGAATAAAAAGATAACATCTATATAATGTAGGGATAATGTAGGGCTGCAGCAAAATGAAAGTTCTTAGTTCATCTTGTTGCAGCTTTTTTGCTGTGCAGTCTTGCATGCATAGTTTACAGCAGACGGTTTATGTTTTTCAGACTTCAAATCCAAACTTATAAAGGAAACACATAGTATGTACTAACGAAAAAACGTAATGCAGTACGGCTTATATACAAATTTACATATCGTTTATGAAACTGCACTTGCATTTTTAGTATGCATGTATGCTGGGGAAATGATAAGACCCCATGATATAATGAATGCATAGAAAAAATAAATTGAAAGAAAGAAGGGTGGTACTGTAGTGCGTAAAAAAATATATGGAAATGTAAAACGAAATACGCAGCATGTGACGGCAGCTTTTTTATGGTTTTTCCGAAAGGAGTCGGCTGGCGGAATCCTGCTGCTTTTTTGTGCTGTTGTAGCAATGCTGATTGCGAATTCTTCTTTTGGCATAGCCTATGAGCATCTGCTGCACCAGCAAATTACGCTGGGATATGGCACATGGAGTCTGTCCATGTCCTTACTGCATTGGATTAACGACGGCTTGATGGCGTTGTTTTTCTTTGTAGTCGGCATGGAAATCAAACGCGAGTTCCTTTTTGGGGAATTAAAATCTCCATCTTCTATGCTGCTGCCGATTGCTGCGGCAGTAGGCGGGATGGTGGTACCGGCAGTATTATACAGTGTATGTAATGTAGGCAGGCCGTCGCTTGCTGGCTGGGGTGTACCGATGGCGACGGATATTGCTTTTTCCTTAGGTGTACTGGCTTTTGCGGCACCTAAAGCACCGCGTCCGATTGTTGTCTTTCTGACGGCATTGGCTATTGTAGATGATTTGGGCGGCATTTTGGTTATTGCGTTATTCTATTCCAATGAATTGCACGTAACGGCTTTGCTGGCAGGTGCTGGTATTGTTGCGGTGCTGGGAATAGTAAACCGGCTGCGTCTGCGGCAAATGTCCGTATACATAGTCGGCGGTTTAGGATTATGGTATGCATTTTTACAAGGCGGTATTCATCCGACTATAGCCGGTGTATTGTTGGGCTTTTTGATGCCGGCAGGTACGGCTGAAACGCATGATGCCAGTTTATTGGCTCGCTGGGAACATCGCTTGACGCCTTGGTCTGCTTTTTTTGTTATGCCGATTTTTGCGTTGGGAAATGCCGGTATTGCCTTGGATGCAGGTAGTTTGCAGGCAATCGTTTCCCCTGTTGGAATAGGGGTCATGGCAGGGTTGTTTATAGGAAAACCGCTGGGAATTTTTGGTACGGTGTATGCCTTGCTGCGGCTGCGCATAGCGGCTGTGCCGAAGGGAGTCCGAATTCGTCATTTCTTAGGTGCCGGAATTTTGGGCGGCATAGGATTTACTATGTCTTTATTTATCGCATCATTGGCATTTGCCAGTGAACAAGATTTAATGACAGCCAAGACGGCAGTTGTCATCGCCTCCGTATTGTCCGGCTTGGCGGGAACGCTGGTTTTTAAGCGAATATAACAGGCCGCAGGAATGAAGAAAAAATAAAAGGAAGGATAAATCCCCGCCCTTTTGTTGACGTACATCTCTGTGATAGTTATAATTAATATAACTAATGATATAAAAATATAAACTTGCAAAGTAAAAAAGGAGCGGGTTCGATGAATATTATTGATGAATTGTCTTGGCGCGGTGCCGTCAACCAGATGACTGATGAAGCCGGGTTGCGCAAACTGACAGAAGAAAAGAGCATTTCCTTGTACTGCGGCGTAGACCCAACTGGCGACAGCATGCATATTGGGCACTTGATTCCTTTTATGATGTTGAAGCGCTTTGCCTTGGCAGGACATCATCCGTATGTTGTTATTGGCGGTGGCACTGGTGTTATCGGTGACCCCAGCGGCCGTAAAACAGAACGGCAGCTGCAGACGATTGAAAAGATTCATGAAAATGCAGAAAAATTAAAAGCCCAGTTTATGCACTTGTTTGGTGAATCGTCTAATATTTCATTTGTTAACAACTACGATTGGCTGAGCAAAATTGACTTGCTGAATTTCCTTCGTGACTACGGCAAATTATTCAGTGTCAACACGATGCTGGCTAAAGAAGTAGTCGCCAGCCGCTTGGAAGCAGGGATTTCCTTTACGGAATTTTCCTATCAGATTTTGCAGTCCATCGACTTTGAACAGTTGTTTATGCACCATGATGTACAGCTTCAAATCGGCGGTGCAGACCAGTGGGGAAACATTACGGCAGGGATTGATACCATTCATAAAATCCACGGCAGCGATGCGAAAGCTTACGGCTTAACGATTCCGCTGATGCTGAAATCGGACGGCACGAAGTTTGGCAAGACTGCCGGCGGTGCTGTATGGCTGGATCCGGAAAAAACATCTCCCTTTGAATTTTATCAGTTCTGGCTTAATCAGGATGACGCAGATGTCGTCAAATACTTGAAATATTTCACGTTCCTCGGCCAAGAAGAAATTAATGCCTTGGCGGAAGCTGTTAAGAACGAACCGGAAAAACGATTGGCACAGCGCCGTTTGGCAGAAGAAGTTACGACGTTTGTCCACAGTCCGGAAGCGTTGAAAGAAGCTCAAAATATTACCGAAGCTTTATTCCACGGCAGCATTGCTGATTTGTCCGAACACGAACTGCTGCAGGCGTTTGGCAAAATGCCGACAGTAGACGTATCGAATGCAGATAAAGATGTTGTCAACTGGCTGGTAGATTCTACTATTTACAAATCAAAACGGCAGGCAAGGGAAGATGTTACGAACGGTGCCGTTACGATTAATGGTGTAAAAGTTACATCGCTGGATGAAATTGTTAAACCCCATAAAAATTCCAATGGTAAATTTGTTATTGTCCGCAAGGGTAAGAAGAAGTATACATTGGCACGGGTACATCAATAATAAAAACGTAACAAATAAAAATATCAAAATAAAATATTGACGGAAACAAAAACGTATGCTATAATAACTCATTGCAAAATGTTCAATATGATATATTATGAGATACATGGAGGAAGCGTTTCCGGGAAGCAAAAAATTAAGCAAGGTTCAAGTACGAATACAGAGCCTTGCTTTTTTGTCGCTTTTTGGAGATGCTTTTGCGACGCTATCATCATGGTTTACTTTTTATAAGGGGTGAAGAATCAGCATGTTCAAACCTGTACAAGTAGGGAAAAGGACTCGATACACGTATGCTAAGATTAACGAGGTCTTGAAAATGCCTCATTTGTTGGATTTGCAGAATAAGTCCTACGAATGGTTCCTGGAAAAAGGATTGAAAGATATATTCAAAGACATTTCTCCTATTGAAGATTCATCGGGTAATTTGTCTTTGTCCTTTGAAGATTTTAAATTAGGGGAACCTAAATATGACATCCGTGAATGTAAGGAACGGGACACGACGTACGCCGCGCCGCTCCGCGTCCAAATCCGCCTTGTCAATCATGAAACAGGGGAAATTAAGGACCAGGAAGTATTCATGGGCGATTTTCCGCTGATTACGGATACAGGTACGTTTATTATTAATGGGGCAGAACGTGTTATTGTCAGCCAGCTCGTTCGTTCTCCTGGCGTATATTATGGCCGCGAAATTGACCCGATGGGCATTCGCTTGTATAATTCTACGGTTATTCCAAACCGCGGCGCATGGATTGAATTGGAAACAGATGCCAACGATATTGTCTATGCCCGTATTGACCGTAATCGTAAAATTCCTGTAACTGTTTTGATTCGCGCTCTTGGCTGGTCTTCTAATGCAGAAATCTTGGATTTGTTCTTTGATGACAAGCGATTGAAAGCTACCTTTGAAAAAGATACAACTGAAAATCAAGATGAAGCCTTAGTTGAAATTTATAAAAAGCTCCGTCCGGGCGAACCGCCGACAGTAGAAAGTGCCCGCAATTTATTTGAAGGCTTATTCTTTGATCCGCGCCGGTATGATATGGCTCGTGTCGGCCGCTATAAAGCAGGTAAAAAATTGGGCTGGGAACGTCGGCTCTTTGGCCTCACGCTGCATGAACCGATTGTAAACGCAGAAACTGGTGAAGTTGTTGTCGATGCGCATACGGAAATCGGTGCTGCCGAAGTTGAAAAAATTAAAGAAAGCGGCGTCTTTTCTGGCGAAGGACTTGTAGAAACCTTCGTAGAAAAACCCGATGGCTCTGTATATAAAATCATTTGCAACAACAGCAATTTGCCATATGATCACCGTACTATTACAAGAGAAGATATCATTGCTCACATTGACTATCTGCTCAATTTGATGGATGGCTTTGGCACGATTGATGATATTGACCATTTAGGCAACCGTCGTCTGCGCTGCGTAGGCGAATTGCTGCAGAATCAGTTCCGTATTGGTCTTACCCGTATGGAACGTGTCGTTCGCGAACGAATGACGATTCAAGATGCAGAAAGCATTACGCCGCAGGTCTTAATCAATATTCGTCCTGTTGTAGCAGCGATTAAAGAATTCTTTGGTTCCAGCCAGTTATCCCAGTTTATGGATCAGACCAACCCGTTGGCTGAATTGACGCATAAACGCCGTTTGAGTGCGTTGGGGCCAGGCGGCTTGTCCCGTGAACGCGCAGGATTTGAAGTTCGAGATGTACACCATTCTCACTATGGCCGTATGTGCCCTGTAGAAACGCCTGAAGGTCCAAATATCGGCTTGATTTCTTCTTTAGCATGTTTTGGTAAAGTTAATGAATTTGGTTTTATTGAAGCACCATATCGCCGCGTAGATAAAGAAACTGGCGTAGTTACAGAAGATGTACATTATATTACGGCAGATGAAGAAGAACAGTATATTATTGCCCAGGCTAACGAACCGCTGACGGAAGACGGCCATTTTGTACATGAACGTGTTGCCTGCCGTCATGGTGAAGATACCCGTGAATTCCGGGCAGACCGCGTTGATTTCATGGACGTATCGCCTAAGGAAGTTGTTTCTGTCGGCACGTCTATGATTCCGTTCTTGGAAAACGATGATGCGAACCGTGCTTTGATGGGTGCCAATATGCAGCGTCAGGCTGTGCCGCTTCTCCGTACGCAGGCGCCTCTCGTCGGGACCGGTATGGAATACAAAGCAGCATGTGACTCCGGTGTTTGTGTATTAGCTAAACATGCAGGCGTTGTCAGTCGTGTAACCGGTGATGAAATTCAAGTTCGTACAGAATCCGGTTCTGTTGACAAATATCGATTAATTAAATTTGTTCGTTCCAACCAAAGTACATGTATCAACCAGCGTCCGCTTGTGTATAAAAATGAACACGTAGCAGAAGGTCAGGTTTTGGCTGACGGCATGGCTACGGATGGCGGCGAACTGGCACTTGGCTATAATATCCTCGTTGCGTACATGCCTTGGGAAGGGTATAACTACGAAGATGCTGTTCTGTTGAGTGAAGATTTGCCGAAAAATGATTTGTATACATCCATTCACATTGAAGAATATGAATGCGATGCCCGTGATACCAAATTAGGTTCTGAAGAAATTACGCGTGAAATTCCAAACGTAAGTGAAGAAAGCACGAAGAACCTGGATGAAAGCGGCATTATTATGGTTGGTGCTGATGTATTCCCGGGAGATGTGCTTGTTGGTAAAGTTACGCCAAAAGGTGAAACGGAACTGACGCCGGAAGAACGTTTGCTCCGCGCTATCTTTGGTGATAAAGAACGTGAAGTGCGTGATACGTCCCTGCGTGTACCGCACGGCGAATCCGGTAAAGTTGTTAAAGTACGTATTTTCTCTCGTGAAAACAATGATGAACTGCCGCCAGGCGTTAACCGGCTGGTTCGTGTATATATTGCCCAAAAACGTAAGATTCATGAAGGCGATAAAATGTCCGGCCGTCATGGGAACAAAGGTGTCGTTTCCCGCGTAATGCGTCAAGAAGATATGCCGTTCCTGCCGGACGGCACACCGGTTCAGATTGTACTGAATCCGTTAGGCGTACCTTCTCGTATGAACATCGGGCAGATTTTGGAAACGCATTTAGGCTGGGCTATGCATGAATTAGGCATTCAGATTAAGAAAATGAATCCGAATTTGGAAGCTAAACTTCGTGAAGCCGGCTATGATTTTGATAAATACGGCATGCCGAAACCGGATAAAGCAGGCATTCATATTGCTACGCCTGTATTTGACGGTGCCCAGGCTGAAGATGTATTTGAAGCGTTAAAAATTGCAGGACTTCCGGAAGACGGTAAATCCGTACTCTATGATGGACGCACAGGCGAACCGATGGACCGCCGCGTTACGGTTGGGTATACATACTTCCTGAAACTGCATCATCTGGTTGATGATAAAATCCATGCTCGTTCTACTGGCCCGTACTCTTTGGTTACGCAGCAGCCTTTGGGTGGCAAAGCTCAGTTCGGCGGCCAGCGTTTTGGGGAAATGGAAGTTTGGGCTTTGGAAGCATACGGCGCAGCGTATACGCTGCAGGAAATGCTTACTGTTAAGTCTGACGATGTTGTGGGCCGTGTTAAAGCCTATGAAAAAATTGTTAAAGGCGAAAACATTCCGGAACCGGGTGTACCGGAATCCTTTAAGGTATTGCTTAAAGAACTGCAGGCTATCGGCTTAGATGTTCAAATTCTGAATGAAGATGGAGAAGAAGTCATTATTAAAGAATTGGACGATGAAGACGAAGTAGAACCGGAACAGACAGATGAACTCCGCCGTGTCATGGAAGGCGATGCTGTAAGTGACAGCACACCGGCAGTACCGACAGAGGAAACAGGTGAAGAAACCGCTGCTGAAGAACCTACCAGCAATGGCGGTGAAGATGATATTATGAGTGCTATGAGCTTAGATGCAGTAGCTGAAGCAGAACAAGCACATGACGATGATACTACTAATGAAGATGAATAATGATCGATAGAAGGGAGCGGTATTAGTGCTAGATGTGAACGAATTTGATTCCATGCGGATTGGCCTGGCTTCTCCAGAAAAAATTCTGGAATGGTCACACGGTGAAGTCAAAAAACCGGAAACTATTAATTACCGTACATTGAAACCAGAAAAAGACGGCTTATTCTGTGAACGCATTTTTGGGCCGACCAAAGACTGGGAATGCCATTGCGGCAAATATAAACGTATCCGTTATAAAGGCGTCGTTTGCGACCGCTGCGGTGTTGAAGTAACGCGTGCCAAAGTTCGTCGTGAACGTATGGGCCATATTAAATTGGCTACTCCTGTATCTCATATTTGGTATTTTAAAGGCATTCCAAGCCGAATGGGTCTTATTTTGGACATTTCTCCGCGGTCTTTGGAAAAAGTCTTGTACTTTGCATCCTATATCGTGCTGGATCCAGGCGACACACCGCTGACGAAAAAGCAGCTTTTGACAGAAACCGAATATCGTCAATATTTGGATATGTACGGCGATAAATTCCGTGTCGGCATGGGTGCTGCAGCCGTGAAAGAATTACTGCAGGACTTGGACTTGGATGCATTGGACAAAAAATTGCGCGATGATTTGCGTGATTCTTCCGGTCAGCGCCGTGTCCGTGCTATTCGCCGGCTGGAAGTAGTAGAAGCATTCCGTCATTCCGGCAATAAACCGGAATGGATGGTTATGGATGTTATTCCGGTTATTCCGCCGGAACTGCGTCCAATGGTACAGCTTGACGGCGGCCGTTTTGCAACGTCTGACTTGAATGATTTGTACCGCCGCGTTATCAACCGTAACAACCGCTTAAGCCGTTTGTTGGAATTAGGTGCACCGGACATCATTGTCCGCAACGAAAAACGTATGCTGCAGGAAGCTGTCGATGCCCTGATTGACAACGGCCGCCGCGGCCGTCCTGTTACAGGTCCTGGCAACCGCCCGCTGAAATCCCTTTCGGATATGCTGAAAGGGAAACAAGGCCGTTTCCGCCAGAACTTGTTAGGTAAACGTGTTGACTATTCTGGCCGTTCCGTTATCGTTGTTGGTCCTGAATTGAAAATGCATCAATGCGGCCTTCCAAAAGAAATGGCATTGGAACTCTTCAAGCCGTTTGTCATGAAAAAACTGGTCGAAAAAGGCATTGCTACCAACATTAAAAATGCGAAAAAGAAGGTAGAACGTGTCAGCAATGAAGTATGGGATGTGTTGGAAGATGTTATTAAAGAACATCCAGTCCTGCTGAACCGTGCTCCGACACTGCATCGTTTGGGTATTCAGGCATTTGAACCAATTCTTTGGGAAGGACGTGCCATCAAATTGCATCCGTTGGTCTGCACCGCTTTCAATGCGGACTTTGACGGTGACCAGATGGCCTGCCATTTGCCACTTTCTGTAGAAGCGCAGTCTGAAGCTCGTACACTGATGCTTTCTGCTCATAATATTTTGGCACCGAAAGACGGCAAGCCAGTTGCCGTTCCGACACAGGATATGGTTTTGGGTGCATATTATTTGACTCTCGTAAAACCAGGTGCTATGGGCGAAGGCAAGATGTTCTCCAACTACGATGAAGTCATGTTGGCATATGATGCAAAAGTTATTGACATTGAAGCCTTGATCAAGGTACGTATTCCTGGCCATGGCTTGATTGAAACGACAGCAGGCAAACTGCTGTACAACTTCCAGATTTATGAACCACTTCGTCTGTACCATACAGATAAAGTCATGGTATTTGATAATCCGGAAGATACGAAATTTGCTTATGAAAACGGCGTTATTGATTCTACGCATTTGGTTAAGATTAAACAGCAGGACGGTCGTATCTTAGATTATGGTTTTTCACAATTAAAAGCTGAGTTCGGCGTAGACTTGCTGTCCCTTCGTCCGCTGCCGGCTCACAAAATTGATAAAGAAGCTGTAGCTGCTTTCAAAGAAGGCAAAGAATTTGTCGATGTTGACTGCTTGGGCGTATTGATGAACAAAAAACAAATTGGCAAATTGGTTGATGCTTGCTTCCATCTTGTTGGCAATACCAAAACAGCCGCTCTTCTGGACCGCATTAAGGCGATTGGCTACCATTATGCACGTCAAGCCGGTATGTCCATTGCTATTTCCGACATTCAGATTCCGGCAGAAAAATGGGAAATCCTTGGCGCAGCTGATAAACAAGTACAAAATGTCTCGAAGATGTATCTCCGTGGCTTGATTACGGAAGACGAACGGTACCGCAAGACCTGTGCTATTTGGGAAAAAGCAACAGATGATGTTACAGAAGTCATGATGGATAATATGGATCCGTTCAACTCTATCTTCATGATGGCTGATTCCGGTGCCCGTGGTAATAAACAGCAGATTCGTCAGGTAGCTGGTATGCGTGGCTTGATGGCTGACCCGTCCGGCCGAATCATTGACTTGCCGATTAAAGCAAACTTCCGTGAAGGCTTGTCCGTATTGGATTACTTTACATCCAGTCATGGTGCCCGTAAAGGCTTGGCTGATACAGCACTTCGTACAGCCGATTCCGGTTATTTGACCCGTCGTTTGGTTGACGTATCCCAGGACGTTATCGTTCGTGAAGATGACTGCGATGTATTTGGCATCGATCTCGTTCGTGAACGTGCCCGTTTGGCAAGCTCCTGCCGTCAAGCTGTTAATCTCCTGCGTGATAAACTGATTGACCGTGTATTGGCACGGGAAGCGGTAGATCCGGAAACCCAGGAAGTCATCTTCCCACAGGGACATCTTTTGACAACGGACGATATGGATACCATTATCGAACATAAATTGCCGAAGATTTATCTCCAGGGCAGCCAAATGGATATCAATGATGATATGAATCATACCAACCTCATTGAAACCGTAACATTGGGTGCGCCGGAAGAAGGCTTCCGTGCAGCTATCCGCAAATCCATGGTCGACAATATGCTTGGCAAGACTATTGAATCCGATGTTATTGATTCCAACGGCATGGAAATCTGCGCAGCTGGCACACCGCTTACGGAAGATGCTATTGAACGCATTCTTTCCAGCGATGTAGACGAAGTTAAAGTGCGCAACAATGATATTCGCGGCGTAGAAGTTACGGCTATTGTAGAAGGCAACGGCGTTATTGAACCGTTGGAAGAACGTATTGAAGGCCGTACTGCTGCAGAAACGCTTATCAACCCGAACACGGGAGAAGTTATCGTTCCGCTGAATGAAGAAATTTCCGATGCTGCAGCTAAAGAAGTTGCTAAATATTATGATAAAGTACGTATCCGTTCCGTGCTTACCTGCCGCAGCCGTTACGGTGTTTGCGCAAAATGCTATGGCCGTGACCTTGGCACAGGCGGAAAAGTTAATGTTGGTGAATCTGTTGGTACTATTGCGGCACAGTCCATTGGTGAACCGGGTACACAGCTGACTATGCGTACGTTCCATACGGGCGGCGTTGCATCTGCTGGTGATATCACACAAGGTCTTCCGCGTGTCGAAGAATTGTTTGAAGCACGTAAACCAAAGGGCAATGCTATCGTCACGGAAATTGACGGCGTTGTATCCATTACTGAAAAAGAAGATCACCACGATATCAATATCGTCCATGTTGTCGGCAAAGATGGGGAAGAACGGAGCTATACGATTCCGTACGGTTCTCATTTAGTTGTCCATGAAGGCGATGAAATCACAAAGGGCAGCCGGATTACTTCCGGTTCTATTAACCCGCACGATATTCTTCACATTTTGGGTGTCGAAGCAACACAGCGGTACCTCGTATACGAAGTACAGAAAGTATACAAATCTCAAGGTGTTGGCATCAACGATAAACATATCGAAGTCATTGTTCGTCAAATGCTTCGCAAGATGAAAGTCGAAGACGCCGGAGATGCTGATTTGCTGCCGGGAGATTATGTAGATGTCAATGTATTTGAAGATACAAACCGCCGCATTAAGGCAGCCAATGGCAAGCCTGTTATTGGCAAACCAATGCTTCTTGGCATTACGAAAGCTGCTTTGGCTACAGAATCTTTCTTGTCAGCCGCATCCTTCCAGGAAACAACACGTGTTCTTACGGATGCTGCTATTAAAGGCAAAATCGATCCACTTCTGGGACTTAAGGAAAACGTCATTATCGGCAAGCTGATTCCGGCAGGTACTGGCATGAGCCGTTACCGCAAGGTAAAAGTAGTAAAAACCGTACCGACGATTTCGTATGAAGACGAAGATGGCAATCCGGTTGATGTATCCGAAGCCAGTGAAACTAACGCTCCGGAAGCAGGACACTAAGAAATATGCAAACAGAGGCTTGGTAACAAGTCTCTGTTTTTTTGCGCTGTAATTGATACACACGGGCAAGTGTAATAAAAAATGTTGTAGTTACGCAGTTTTTACGAAAAAACTCATTGACATACTACGGACGTAATGCTAAAATATCTAAGTGTCGCAGTGAATACTGCGTCCAATTGTGAAAAGTAAGGAGTGATGTTTCGTGAGCTTAGAACTCGTAAGCGGTGCCCGCAAGACTGTGGGGGCAAAGCAAACGCTGAAAGCAATGAAACGAAACGAAGTCACCCAGCTGTATGTTGCAAAAGACTGTGATGAACAAGTCGGAAAGCCGCTTATCATATGCGCGCAGGAAATGGGAATTCCCTTAGATCGTTCGTATTCCATGATGGAGCTCGGCATGGCTTGCCGCATCAAGGTCAAGGCAGCAGCCGTTGGTTTACTTAAATAATTTTGGTAGTATCATCTAACGGATTTAATCCGGTGATGATTACATTATAAATCTAATTGTTTGGAGAGGAGGTGCCCATATGCCAACAATCAGCCAATTAGTTCGTAAGGGTCGTCAGGTTTCCGTAACAAAATCTACAGCACCGGCTTTGAAAAACTGCCCGCAGAAACGTGGTGTTTGCACTCGTGTGTACACAGCTACACCGAAAAAACCTAACTCTGCATTGCGTAAAGTTGCCCGTGTTCGTTTGACGAACTCCATCGAAGTAACTGCTTATATTCCTGGCATTGGTCACAATTTACAGGAACACAGTGTTGTATTAATCAGAGGCGGTCGTGTCAAAGACCTTCCTGGTGTACGTTATCACATCGTCCGCGGTGCCTTGGATACAGCTGGCGTAGCAGATCGTCAGCAGTCCCGTTCTAAATACGGCGCTAAAAAAGGTAAATAAGAGTTACCGTGCTAGATGAAATGGATGACTTACATAGTATAAGGAGGAATTAGACATGCCAAGAAAAGGCCCAGTACCGAAGCGTGATGTGCTGCCGGATCCGGTGTACCATTCTAAATTGGTAACACGCTTCATCAACAAAGTTATGCTGGACGGTAAAAAAGGTGTCGCAGAAACTATCGTATATGATGCATTCGACATCATCCGTTCTAAAATGAATAAAGATCCTTTGGAAGTTTTTGAACAGGCTCTCAACAATGTTATGCCTGTATTGGAAGTTCGTGCTCGTCGTGTAGGCGGCGCAAACTACCAGGTACCAGTCGAAGTTCGTGCTGACCGCCGTCTCTCCCTCGGTATCCGTTGGACTGTAGGCTATGCTCGTCAACGCGGCGAACGTACTATGAAAGAAAAGCTTGCTGCTGAATTAATGGATGCATTCAACAACACCGGCGCAGCTATTAAGAAAAAAGAAGATACACATAAAATGGCTGAAGCAAATAAAGCTTTTGCACATTATCGTTGGTAATTTAAGCTATTTTTTATTTGAGGAGTGGAAAAAACCGTGCCAAGAGAATTTTCTTTGGAAAAAACGAGAAACATTGGTATCATGGCTCACATCGATGCTGGTAAAACCACGACAACAGAACGTATCCTTTTCTACACCGGCCGTGTTCATAAAATCGGTGAAGTTCATGATGGCGCAGCTACTATGGACTGGATGGCTCAGGAACAGGAACGTGGTATTACAATCACGTCCGCTGCTACGACAGCTCATTGGAAAGGCTACCGCATTAACATCATTGATACTCCGGGGCACGTTGACTTCACCGTTGAAGTAGAACGCTCTCTCCGTGTACTTGATGGCTCTGTTGCTGTCTTCTCTGCTAAAGGCGGCGTTGAACCGCAGTCCGAAACCGTATGGCGTCAGGCTGAACATTACCATGTTCCCCGTATCGCATTCGTCAACAAGATGGATACAACTGGTGCCGACTTCTTAAACGTTGTCGACATGATGAAAGATCGTCTTCAGGCAAATGCGGTAGCTATACAGCTTCCGATTGGTGCAGAAACAGAATTCCGTGGTATCATCGACCTCATCACGATGAAAGCTGAAGTATATGATGATGCTCTCGGTAAAGAAATCGAAATCGTTGATATTCCTGATGATATGAAAGAAGAAGCTGAAAAATATCATCAAATCATGATTGAAACTATCTGCGAAACAGATGACGATCTCATGATGAAATATTTGGATGGCGAAGAACTTTCGATTGAAGATATTAAAAAAGCAATCCGTAAAGCCGTTGTAACAAACAGATTGTTCCCTGTACTTTGCGGTTCTGCTTATAAGAATAAAGGGATTCAGATGCTTCTCGATGCTGTTGTCGACTACATGCCGTCACCGCTCGATATTCCTCCTGTTGACGGAACCGATCCGGATACTGGGGAAGAAGATCACCGTGAAGCTGATGACAAAGCACCGTTCTCTGCTTTGGCATTTAAAATCATGGCTGACCCCTTTGTTGGTAAATTAGCTTTCTTCCGTATTTATTCTGGTACGCTGCAGGCTGGCACATACGTTTACAACTCCACAAAAGGAAAGAAAGAACGTGTTGGTCGTATCCTGCGCATGCATGCTAACCACCGTGAAGAAGTACAGGAAGCATATACAGGTGATATCGGTGCTATCGTCGGTTTGAAAGACACGACAACTGGTGATACTCTCTGCGATGAAAAACACCCGATTATCCTTGAAAAAATGGAATTCCCGGATCCGGTTATTTCTGTTGCCGTTGAACCGAAAACAAAAGCTGACCAGGAAAAAATGGGTATTGCCCTCGCTCGTCTTGCTGAAGAAGATCCGACTTTCAAAGTTAAGACAGATGCAGAAACAGGCCAGACCATTATTTCTGGTATGGGCGAACTTCACTTGGACATCATTGTTGACCGTATGTCCCGTGAATTTAAAGTAGACTGCAATGTCGGCAAACCGCAGGTTGCATATCGCGAAACAATTCGCAAAGATGTCAAATCCCGTGGTTTCTTCAAACGTCAGTCCGGCGGCCGCGGCCAATATGGTGACTGCTGGCTCGAACTCATTCCGCAGGAACAGGGCAAAGGCTACGAATTTGAAAACAAAGTCGTTGGCGGTGCTATTCCTAAAGAATATATCGGCTCTGTTGAAGCAGGCGTAAAAGAAGCTATGGAAACAGGCGTACTTGCTGGCTTCCCGATGGTAGACATCAAAGTCGTCGTTTATGATGGTTCCTATCATGAAGTCGACTCCTCTGAAATGGCCTTCAAGATTGCAGGCTCTATGGGCTTTAAAGAAGGCGCAAGAAAAGCAGACCCGGTTCTTCTCGAACCGTATACTAAAGTCGAAGTTGTCGTTCCTGAAGAATACATGGGCGATGTAATCGGCGACTTAAACTCCCGCCGTGGTCGTGTGGAAGGTATGGAAATGCGCAGTGGCGCTGAACATATCAATGCATTTGTACCATTGGCTGAAATGTTTGGCTATGCAACGGATTTGCGTTCTAAAACGCAGGGCCGTGGCGTTTATACAATGACTTTTGACCACTACGAAGAAGTTCCTAAAAACGTAGCTGAAAAAGTCATCAGCGACAAAGGCTAATAATTTTAATTACATTGGAGGAACTGCAAAATGGCTAAAGAACATTACGAAAGAACCAAACCGCATGTTAACATTGGTACTATCGGTCACGTTGACCATGGTAAAACAACTTTGACAGCTGCTATTACAAAAGTATTGGCTGAAAAAGGCTACGCTAAATTCGAAGATTATGCTGATATCGATAAGGCTCCTGAAGAACGTGAACGTGGTATTACAATCAACACAGCACACGTTGAATATGAAACAGATACTCGTCACTATGCACACGTTGACTGCCCGGGGCATGCTGACTATGTTAAAAACATGATCACTGGTGCAGCGCAGATGGACGGCGCTATCCTCGTTGTATCCGCAGCTGACGGCCCAATGCCGCAGACTCGTGAACACATCCTCTTGGCTCGTCAGGTTGGCGTACCGGCTATCGTAGTATTCCTTAACAAATCCGACCAGGTTGATGATCCGGAATTGATCGAACTCGTTGAAATGGAAGTTCGCGATCTCCTCAGCTCCTATGATTTCCCTGGCGATGAAGTACCTATCGTTGTAGGTTCTGCATTGAAAGCTCTCGAAGGCGATGAAACTGAAAAACAGCACATCCTCGACCTCATGAAAGCTGTTGACGAATATATTCCGACACCGGATCGTCCGACTGACAAACCGTTCTTGATGCCTGTTGAAGACGTATTCACCATCACAGGCCGCGGCACTGTTGCTACTGGCCGTGTTGAACGTGGTACAATCAAAGTTGGCGACGCTGTTGAAATCGTTGGCTTGGCTGATGAACCGAAAGACACTGTTGTTACAGGCGTTGAAATGTTCCGTAAAATCCTTGACCTTGCTGAAGCAGGCGACAACATCGGTGCATTGCTCCGCGGCGTAGACCGTAAAGAAATCGAACGCGG
>DJEN01000037.1:0-17022 GCA_002431345.1 Megasphaera sp. UBA5897
CAGTGGCAGACGGCAAACAAAACAGCGTGCTGATTGATAAACTCACGCAATTTGTTCCATACCTCTGTGCTGCCGTCAACAGATAAGTAGCCGCGCACGGCTTCGTCTATCCACTGCGTCGTGTCCCATTCTTCACGAAAACAGCTGTGAATAAACAAAAATAAATCCAAGACAGCCGGCGATGCTTTGACAAAGATTTTTTCGTTTTCCCAATCTAAAAATGTGATAGTATCCGATATTTTGTCATAGGCAATATCACGAAGTGCTGGCCGGCCGTGATGAAAACCGGCTTGATGAAGACGCGCTAAGCTTTTGCCTGCTTCGAAGAAAACATGCTGGCGCAAAGAGCCCCATGCATTGTTTTTGGCAATACGCTGCAAAGGCTGCCCGCAGTCTTTCATGACAAAATAATCGGGCCCCCATAATACAATATGCGGGGCTAAAGGCAGGCGGCTGTTCACGGCAGTAATTTTGTAAGCTTCAATCAGAAAAGCTGTCACGGCATCATTTTTGGCAAATCGGTTGCGGCCGTTGGAAAGACAGCGCTTGATAAAATAAGATTCTCCCTGCCAGCAAAATGATTGGATGCGCGATGCTGGGTGGGCATGTATCTGCTTTTTTACTTCTGATTCGAATGCAGCCGTATGTATATCCATTGTTCTTTCAACCTCTTTTTATCTATATGTAGGAAATCGTTATTTTTTTACATATTCTTTACAATCACTTATTGTATCAAGTTTTTTTCTAATAAATCAAGAAGAAAATGGTAAAAAATTATTTATTATAATGAAAACTATTATATTAATAATAAAGAGTAATGGAATATCAAAACCATTATCATTTATATGAACAATAAATGTATGTATTATAAAGAAAACGCCTGTTTTATCAGAAAATAGAATTAAAGTAATAATATTCACTTTTATTACTTGACAGACAAAACCGTATTTTATATACTAAATATGGTAATGAAATATGTTATCAACAGAAGGGAAGTGCCAGTATTATTTACGGAGCTAACAGAAAGGAGCGATGTAAATGAGTGTCGTCATCGTAGGAGGAAATGACTGTATGGTTTGTCAGTATAAAACCATATGCAAAAAATATTCGTATAAGGCAAAAGTATTTACACAGGTTCCGAGCGATTTTAAATCAAAAATCGGATCGCCGGATTTAGTTATTTTGTTCACTAGCACAGTTAGCCACAGCATGGTACGCTGCGCCCTCAAAGAGGCACAGCGCAAGAACGTAGAGGTTGTGCGTTCTCATACCAGCAGTTCTAACTCGCTTAAGTGTATATTAGAATCCCGCGCAGAACGCAGCAGCTGCTGCGGATAACATCTGGGCAATGAAGGAGAGGTAAGAAGATGAGCATCGTTACATTGGCAGACATGAAAGTCGGTGAAAAAGGTGTTGTAGAAGCCCTGCAGGGCCATGGCAACATTCAGCATCGGCTTGTTGACATGGGCGTTGTCAAAGGGTCCCATATCTCTGTCGTCAAAAAAGCACCGTTGGGTGATCCAATCGAAGTGAACGTAAAAGGTTGTGCGTTGGCTTTGAGAATGAACGAAGCAGCTATGATTACCGTAGCTGTAGAAGGGGGTAAATAGTAGTTATGGAAGATGCAGGAAAAATTAAGATTGCCCTAGCCGGCAATCCGAACTGCGGCAAAACGACAATTTTTAATAATATTACAGGTGCTAAACAGCACGTTGGGAACTACCCTGGCGTTACTGTAGAAAAGAAAGAAGGGCATTGTACTTTTGACGGCAAAGAACTGCTTTTCGTTGACTTGCCGGGTACATACAGCTTGACGGCTCGTTCGTTGGATGAAGTTGTTGCAAGAAATGTTATTATTAATGAAAAACCGGATATTATCGTAAATGTATTAGACGCATCCAACTTGGAACGAAATTTATATTTGGCCGCTCAACTTGTTGAATTGGGCCGCCCTATGGTTGTCGCGTTAAACATGATGGATATTGCTGAACGCATGGGCGTCAAAATTGATTTGAAAAAATTGGGGCAGCAAATGGGAGCCGTTGTTGTACCGCTGGTCGGCAGCAAAAACATCGGTACGAAAGAACTGCTTCAAGTGGTTTCCCATGTTGAAAATACTCAGAATTTGGTCAATGCGACTGTCGATTACGGTGCAGACGTTGAACCGTCTATCGCTGAATTAACGGATGCTATTCAGAAAACAGGCATTATTAATTATCCTGTCCGTTGGCTGGCTGTTAAACTGCTGGAAAACGACGCAGATGTCGTTGCCAAAGTAAAAGCTATGGAAGGCACGCAAAATATTATTTCACTGGCAGCTAAAATGCGGGACAGCTTGAAAGATAAAGTAGATTTGGATTTCTATTTTGCACAGTGCCGCCATCAGTTCGCTGTACAGGCGTTTAATAATTCTATTATCAGTGCCGGTACGCCGGACCCCTTGTCCAACAAAATCGATAATGTGCTGACGCACCGTATTTTGGGGATTCCTATTTTCTTAGCCTTGATGTGGCTCATGTTTACTGCTGTTATTGATTTGGGCGCATATCCGCAGGATTGGCTGGATGCCGGTTTTGGCATGCTGGGGGACTGGCTCAGCGATGTCATTGTCGATGAACAGCTCAAATCGTTGGTTGTCGACGGCATTATTGGCGGTGTTGGTTCTGTTTTGAGCTTTGTACCGTTGATTGTTTTACTGTATTTCTTTATCAGCTTGTTGGAAGACACGGGCTATATGGCACGTGCGGCATTTTTGATTGACCGCGCGATGCGGGCGCTTGGACTGCACGGCAAATCCTTTATCCCGATGATTCTTGGCTTTGGCTGCAACGTTCCCGGTATCATGGCCGCTCGTACCTTGGACAATGAAAAAGACCGTTTGGTAACGATTATGGCCTGCCCGTTCATGAGCTGCGGTGCTCGTCTCCCTGTATATACGTTGCTGATTGCGGCTTTCTTTGGCGCATCCGGCTATGGCGGCACGGTTCTCTTTGGCATCTACTTGCTGGGGATTATCATTGCTGTTCTCGTGGCAGTTATTCTGCGTCATACAGTATATAAAGGCGAAGTGGAACCGTTCGTTATGGAACTGCCGCCGTACCACATTCCGACAGTCAAAGGCGTTTTGACACATATGTGGGAACGTACGGTATTATACATTAAAAAAGCAGGTACGTTTATTTTGGGCGCATCTATCATCGTTTGGTTCTTGACAGCCTATCCGATGGATGTTGAATATTCACAGGATTTTGATGCGGCTCATGACCAGGTGGAAGAACAGATGGAAGCAAAACAGGCTGCCATTCTTCAAGGTTATGGTATTGAAAACTTGGAAGACAATGCTGAATTAAACGAAATGTATGAAGCTATGGTTGCTGCTGCCGATGAAGCAAAAGATGCTGAAGACGGCGAAGATGAAGAAGTTGAAAGTGTAGCACAAGTAGAAGAAGCAGAAGCTGAAAAACCGGAATATCCGGAT
This sequence comes from Megasphaera sp. UBA5897, assembly GCA_002431345.1. Taxonomy (GTDB): domain Bacteria; phylum Bacillota; class Negativicutes; order Veillonellales; family Megasphaeraceae; genus Megasphaera. Next base: position 3,479 of record DJEN01000037.1, read on the forward strand.
GCATTTGTTGATTTGCAGGAAAAGAATCCGACAGTATATGAACAGGCACTGCCGCTCTTTGATGCAAAAGCAGAAGCAGATGATGCTAACGATAAATTAGACGATCAGATGAACTCTGAAAAATTATCTCAGTCCTATGCAGCTACGATTGGTCATGCTATTGAACCGATTATTGCACCGCTGGGCTTTGACTGGAAAATTGGCGTAGGTATTGTTGCTTGCTCTGCTGCAAAAGAAGTTATGGTTTCTACATTGGCTACGATTTACAGTGTTGAAGCTGACGATGAAAACGAAGCTAACTTGGTAGAATATTTGGCAAATGACCCGAACTTTAATCCGGCTGTTGCCTTATCCTTGATGGTTTTCAGCTTGCTGTATATGCCTTGCGTTGCTGCAATGGCTGTTATCAAGCGAGAAACAAACTCTTGGAAAATGCTTTTTGCTGTCGATGGTTTGTGCCTTGTTTTATCCTATGTATTAGCTTTCGTTACGTACCATGGCGCATTGCTTTTAGGCTTAGGTGCTTGATAGTTACTATATTTTCAAATAGTATATATAAGGGGTTGCTGCGGCAATCCCTTATATTTCATTATATAGAAAAGGAGGTCATCGCATGAGTATTGCACCGATTATTGTAGGCATTGTCGTCGTGATTGCCGTTGTATATACAATACGGCATATACGCGGATTGTTTAAGGGGACGACTGGCTGCTGCGGAGGCGGCTGCTCCGGCAGCTGTTCATCGTGCCATGCTGAACCGGCGCCGGAAAAACACATCCTCCATGATGCCAAAACCCAAAAAGAAGAAATGAAAAAATAATTCACAAATTTCCTTGCTATATTTACAACAATGTGATAAAATATTTCTTGTTAATTTAGGCAGTCCTCTGCTCGTTTGACGATTGCTGCGTATGTGGCGGCAACGGGGAGTAACGAATGTCTTATAGGAGGAAAAAGAAAATGAACATTATCAGCGTATTGGAACAAGAACAGCTTCGCAACGACATTCCTGAATTCCGTCCTGGCGATACCGTCAAGGCTCATGTAAAGGTTGTCGAAGGCAATCGTGAACGTATTCAGGTTTTTGAAGGCGTTGTTATCGGCCGTCAAAACGGCGGTGTCCGTGAAACTTTTACGGTTCGTCGTATTTCCTACGGTGTAGGCGTTGAACGTACTTTCTTGGTACATTCCCCGCGTCTTGCAAAAATCGAAGTCGTTCGCCGTGGCGTAGTTCGCCGTGCAAAATTGAATTATCTCCGCGGTCTTACGGGTAAAGCTGCTCGTATTCGCGAACGTCGGTAATTTCCTGGCAAGAACACATAAAACAAGGATTGGAAGCGATTCCAGTCCTTGTTTTTTTTAAAGAAACGCGCATAAGACATGGAGGGAACACATCATATGATTATCAACTGGTATCCGGGACATATGGCAAAAGCCAAACGATTGATTCAAGCGAACTTAAAGATTATCGACGTAGTGATTGAACTGGTAGACGCACGCATTCCTTGGAGCAGCACCAATCCTATGATTAGTCAGCTCATTGGGCAGAAACCGTCCGTTGTCGTCTTGAATAAGGCTGATTTGGCAGACGCAGCCGTGCTGGATGATTGGATTCGCTATTACAAAACGCAGGGACGCCTTGTTATGGCTCTCAACAGCAAAGACGGCAAGGGCGTCAAATCGCTCATGGCGCTGGTCCGCAGGCTGGCAGCTCCTAAGCTGGAACATTGGCGTGCCAGAGGCCTCAAAAACCGTTCTGTCCGTACGATGATTTTGGGGATTCCCAATGTAGGAAAATCGACATTGATTAATAAACTGGCACGGCGCAGTGCAGCTAAAACTGCGGATAAGCCGGGGGAAACGAAGGGGAAACAGTGGGTTCATATTGGCGACCAGCTGGACTTGCTGGATACGCCGGGCGTGTTGTGGCCCAAGCTGGAAAATCAGGTCAGTGCCTATCGGCTCGCTGCGACGGGAGCGATTTCCGATACTGTGTTTGACATGGAAACGGTTATTACACAGCTGATTACCGAGCTGGGTACTTGGTATCCGGAAGAAGTAAAGGCCAGGTTTAAATTGGACAGCCTGTGCGAAGCTCCTTTGGATACGATAGAAGCGATTGGCCGTAAGCGCGGCTGCATTGTTGCCGGCGGCGTAGTAGACTTGGAAAAAACATATAAATTAATTTTAAAAGAATACCGGGAAGGCAAAATTGGCCGGATTTCCTTGGACAGAGTAGAAGAAGCAAAGGAAGATGCATGATGGATTTGAGCAGCTTAAAAACAGCCGATATAAAAAGCATGCTGGCGCAGGGCGTTGAAGACGAAGCGGCCTTTGTACAGGCCATGAGAGAAGATAAACGGGTATCGGTGCAGAAATTGGCACAATCGTACCTGAAACGAAAACAAAAAGAAGAAGCTGAACGGGAACGCGTGCTGCATATGTATGCCATGGAAACAGCCTATTATAATAAAGGCGTGTATCATGTGGCTGGCGTCGATGAAGCCGGCCGCGGCCCGGCAGCAGGTCCTGTAATGATTGCTGCCGTCATATTGCCGCCGTATTGGGAATGTCCGGGACTCAATGATAGCAAAAAACTGTCTCCGGCTAAACGAGATGCGCTGTATGATAAAATCATGGCGGAAGCGGTAGCTGTTTCGTGCGTATCTAAATCAGAAAAAGAAATCGATGCCTTGGATATTTATCATGCGACGATGCAGGGCATGTATGATGCAGTTGACGGATTGGATACAGCTGCTGAAGCCGTTCTCATCGATGCCATGCCGCTGCGGGACTTGACCGTGCCGCATCAATCCGTCGTACATGGTGATGCCGTCAGCGCTTCGATTGCGGCAGCCTCGATTATTGCCAAAGTCACGCGGGACAGGCTGATGGTCGCTTACGATAAAACGTATCCGCAGTACGGTTTTGCTGTGCACAAAGGATATTTGACCCAGCGGCATATGGATGCACTGCATGAATATGGTCCCTGTCCCATTCACCGCCGCAGTTTTGAGCCCATTAAGAGCATGGTAAAGCATACGATATGATTTCTTGGCACAGCGAATGCTGCAAGCACCTTGCTATAAATATATGCTGTAAAATATCTATTTTTTTAGTAGCGTGAAAAAGAGTCTTGGTATACAATAAGAATACGAATCCATTGCCTAACTAAAGGAGGTATTTTTATGAAAAACAAAATCATGACAGCGTTATGTGCCTGCCTGCTTGCCGGCTCTGTTGCCGTGGCTGCAGCACCGGCTGCCGTGACAGATGCGCCGCAGTACGTGCAAACCCGTGCAGACGGCAGCTCGCTTACGGTCAAATATCCTGCTGTCACGGTGCCGGGCAATCAAACGGCCAGTCAGCTGATTATGCAGTATTTTATGGATGAACAGGCTAAAGCAGCGGCATTTTTTAATAAAGAAGCCGTCAACGGCATGAAAATGACCGAAGAAAAATCCTACACGGTTACCTTAAATAATGGCAAATATCTCTCTTTCATTGATCAGGGATATATTTACTATGATAAAGCGGCCCATCCGACCAGCTGGAAAAATGGCGTAACGTTTGATATGGAAACGGGGAAACGCGTAGCATGGCAAGATATTATCCGTCCGGAAGATGCAAAGGCGTTTTCTTTAAAAAATATCAACATGAAAATCTTTACGAGCAAGCACGTATTGTCCAGCTATTTTAACGGATTGACAGAGCTGCCGAAAAATTACTATCTTGATAAAAATCAAACGATTCATTTCATTTTTAACCAATATGAAATTGCCCCGTATTCTTCGGGCATTATTGATATTCCCATGAATAAGAAAGCTAAATAATCCGTTTTTACTGCAAATAAAGCGGCAGTACAGCGTGAAGATGCATGCGTGTTGTCTATGGACCGGAAAAGAACGTTGATACATGATGACCAAGACCGATGTTGGCTTATACGACGTAAGAAAGCATAAAAAGGTATTCGTTTGGATATATTGCAAAATAAACTAACATATGATATGATAATAACAGGTAATTAATAAAAGTTATTTGTTGAAATTTCCTTTAGGAGGTCGTACACATGGATAAATACGAATGCTCGATTTGCGGTTATATTTATGATGAAGCAGAAGGCGATGCTGATGCAGGCGTAGCAGCTGGCACAAAATTTGCCGATTTGCCGGAAGATTGGGTATGTCCGACTTGCGGCGCTGGCAAAGAAGACTTCGTCAAAATGGACTAATCACCTGCAGTAGGCAAGCTTACCATTATGTGCTACTATCATAATGGTAAGCTTTTTCTGTTATAAGGAGGGATATGTATGAATATGAAAGAAATACGGGATACAGCCAGAAGCAAGATGAAAGGATGTCATGTCTGTCCGATTTGTGATGGCAAAGCCTGTGCCGGCATGATTCCCGGTTTTGGCGGACTGCGGACGGGAAGCTCGTTTCGGCGGAATTTGGCGTCGCTTCAAGAATACGGCTTGATTATGCGGAGTATGTCCGGTGTGGAAGAACCGGATACGACGATTCCTTTGTTTGGCAATACGCTGCGTATGCCCATCTTGGTAGCTCCGGTTGGCGGCATTGTTCTCAACGCGCAGGTAGATGGAGATCCGGCAGCAGTAGAACAAGCCTATGACGAAGCCGTGACGCAGGGAGCCATGGAAGCGGGAACCATGGCCTTTACCGGAGATAGCGGCGCTCCGTATATGTACGCTTCCGGGATTGCATCCTGTAAAAAGAGATCGGGGTATGTCATTCCGACGATTAAGCCGCGGGAAGATGAAAAAATTATAGAGAAGGCTGTGCTGGCAGAACAATCCGGCGCACCGGCCGTAGCAAGTGATATTGATGCGGCTACATTGATTAATATGCGGATTTTTGGACAGCCTGTTGGTCCGAAGAGTGCGGCAAGCATTGCTAAAATCGCTGCGGCGGTACAGATTCCTTTTATTGTCAAAGGCGTTATGTCGGCAGACGAAGCGGCCGCGTGTGCAGAAGCCGGCGCCCAAGGTATTGTTGTTAGTAACCATGGCGGCCGCGTGCTGGATGGCATGGTAGGGACTGCCGATGTACTGCCGGATATTGCAGCAGCCGTCAAAGGCCGCCTGACGATTTTTGCGGACGGCGGCGTGCGTCATGGAGAAGATGTATTGAAACTGCTGGCTCTTGGCGCCGATGCGGTTTTGATTGGCCGTCCGGCAGCCGTAGCGGCTATTGGCGGCGGCGCGGCAGGTGTTCGCATGTTGTTGGACACATATAAGCGGGAATTATGTGACGCCATGATGATTACGGGAGTTCGTGATGTAAAACATGTTCCACAGCATATTTTGAAAAAGTTATAAATGTTTTCTTAGAAAAATAAAACAGAGACTGCTGCAGGGAAATGACTGCCCTGCGCGGTCTCTGTTTTTGTATATATTTTATCCCGCATATCGCACATATGGCGTTGTGTATTTACGAATAACGCAGTTTTTACGGTGACGCAGTCTTGGACAAGCGGTGTACGCGCAGCAAAACGCAGGAGGGCAGGCAGCCTGCGGCATGTATCTATTAAAATCATCTATTGTAAATGCTTTTTACTAGCCCGAACAAGACAAACATGGTATCATTATATAATGTATGAAAAGGTTTTATAGGAGGTTGTATATGTACAACTATGTATTGTTTGATTTGGATGGGACGTTGACAGATTCCAAAGAAGGAATTATCAAGTCTGTAGAATATGCGTTGATTCAAATGGGAGAATCGACGCAGGGACGGCTGGACCAGCATACGATTGTAGGGCCGCCGCTTCTTACGACTTTTCAAGAGGTATTTGGTTTTTCAGAGGAAAAAGCCAAGAAGACGTATGCGTATTTTCAAGAACGGTACAGTACGATTGGCAAATTTGAAAACAAGGCGTTTGACGGGATTGTACCGATGCTGCAGCAGATGAAGAAAAAGGGGATTCGCTCCTTTGTGGCGACTTCCAAGCCGCAGGTGCATGCCCAGGCGATTTGTGAAAAATTCGGCATTGCGCCGTATGTAGAAAAAATTGCCGGGCCGGCTGTCGGCGGCACGGACACGAAAGCCGATATTATACAGCGTATTTTAACGTATATCGGACCGGCTTATCAGGGACATACTGTCATGGTCGGCGATAGAAAGTTTGATGTAATCGGCGCGCGGACTGCAGGACTTCCCGTCATTGCCGTCGGCTATGGGTATGGCAATGAACGCGAACGGGAAGAACATCCGGCAGACTTTTTTGCGCCTACTGTAACGGATTTGCAGCAGATTCTTTTAGATGCATAAAGAAAAGAGGTATTTTTATGGAATTAAAAACAGGCATGATGATACATGGGTTTCAGGTAGACCGTGCCGTATATGTCAAAGAATTAGACAGTCAGGCCTATGAAATGCGCCACGTTCAGTCCGGCGCACGGCTTTTATATATCCAAAATGAAGATGACAACAAAGTATTTTCTATTTCGTTTCGCACGACGCCGACAGACAGCACGGGCGTGCCGCATATTTGCGAACATTCTACGCTTTGCGGCTCCCGAAAATTTCCGCTGAAAGAACCCTTTGTCGAACTTGTCAAAGGGTCGCTGAATACCTTCCTCAATGCCATGACCTTTCCGGACAAAACAATGTATCCAGTAGCCAGCCGCAATGCGATTGATTTTAAAAATTTGATGGATGTATATTTGGATGCTGTATTTTTCCCCAATATGCTGAAAGATAAAGAAGTGTTGATGCAGGAAGGCTGGCATTATGAAATGGCATCGGCTGACAGCCCGCTTACGTACAGCGGTGTCGTCTATAACGAAATGAAAGGCGTATTTTCTTCACCGGATGCCCAGCTGGAACGGCATGTCATGGATAACTTGTTCCCCGATACGACGTATGGCGTAGAATCGGGCGGCGATCCGGACTGCATTCCCCAGCTGACGCAGGAAGCCTTTGCCGCTTTTCATGCCAAATATTATCATCCAGCCAACAGTTATATTTTCTTGTACGGCGATATGGATATAGACAGCACGCTGGCATTTATTAATGATGAATATTTGAGCCATTTTCATGTCGAAGAAATTGATTCGGCTATTGCACGGCAGATTCCGACCGGCAGCGTGATAAAGTCCTATCCGTACGGCATTGCCAAAGAGGAAAAAACGGCCCATAAAACACTGCACAGCTTGACCTATGTCGTAGATGACGCCATTGACACGACGCTGGGACTGGCTTTTAAAGTGTTGACGTATGTACTGCTGCAGTCTCCGGCTGCTCCGCTGAAAAAAGCACTCGTTGATGCCGGTGTAGGCAAGGATATTTCCGGTGATTTCCAAGATGGACTGCTGCAGCCGCTGTGGAGCATTGCTGTCAACGGCTCTGACCCGGAAGCCCAGGAAAAAATTCTGCCGATAGTACGGCAGGTGCTGGAAGACATGGTGGCGCACGGTATCGACAAGACGATGCTGGAAGGCGCATTGAACCGTGTTGAATTTACACTGCGTGAAGCCGATTTTGCCGGTCGGCCCAAAGGATTAATTTATGGCATCCGCTGCATGGATACGTGGCTGTATGACAAAGACCCATTGGAACCTCTCCGCTATGAAGAAGCACTCAAGACATTGCGCGCAGGTATGAAAAATGGCTATTATGAACATATTTTGCAGAAATATATTCTCGATAATCCTTATTTTGCCTTGGTATCGTTAGTACCGCAGCCTGGACTGACAGAAGAACATGACAAGGCAATGGCAGAAAAATTGGCAGCCTACAAGGATACGTTGTCAGCAGCGGACATAGAACAGATTATGGCGGCTACGCAGGCATTGAAAAAACGGCAGGCTACGCCGGATTCTCCTGAAGCGCTGCTGACGATTCCTACGCTGTCCCGCAGCGACTTGGAACAGAAAGCTGAATCTATTGTCATGCACGAAGAAGAGGCAGCAGGAATTCATCTTTGCCATGTACCTGATTTTACCAACGGCATTACTTATCTCAATGCCTATTTTGATTTGCACGGCATGACGGCTGAAGACATTCCGTATGTCTATTTGCTCAGTGACCTGCTTGGGGATTTGGATACGAAAGAACATTCGTATATGGAAATCGCTTCGCTGATTGACCTGCATACTGGCGGCGTTGACAGTACGGTATCGGCATTTTCAGACCGGACAGACAACAAAAATTATACGCCGGTTTTCAAATTGAAGACAAAAGTATTAAGCCAAAATTTGGACAAGGCCATTTCACTGCTCAAAGAAATTTCGCTGGATACTGTCTTTACCAATACAGACCGCTTGATTGAATTGATTGAAGAAACCAAAGCCGGCTGGGATATGGATGCCTTCCGCCGCGGCCATACGATTGTCATGCACCGTGTATTGTCTTATGTATCGCCGGTCGAAGCGTTTTGTGATGCCGGTGAATTATCTTACTATGAATTTATCAGCCGGATAGCGGCCCAAATCCGTGAAAACAGCACATCGGTAGCAGATCGTTTGGAACAGACGATGAAAAAGATATTTACGCGCGCTGCCATGACACTGGAAATTACGAGCAGTGAAAACGATAAGAACGACGCCGTGTCGCTGCTGCCGACATGGACGCAGGCTCTGCCGGCCGGTGAAAAACAGACGTCGCTGTGCCAGTTTGCGCTGACGCAGAAAAACGAAGGCATTATGACCAGCGGCAAAGTCCAGTACGTAGCCAAAGGCGGCAATTTCCGCGATCATGGCTATTCCTATACAGGTTCTTTGATGGTACTTGATACGATTTTGCAGTACGGGTATTTGTGGACTAAAATCCGCGTGCAGGGTGGCGCATACGGTGCTTTTACGCGCTTTTATGATAACGGCGATATGGTGTTATGCTCGTATCGCGATCCGAATTTGGGACAAAGCATCGACGCATACAATGCTCTGGCCGATTATTTGGATGCCTTTGATGTATCGGACAGAGAAATGACAAAATATGTCATCGGCACGCTGAGCCGGATTGATATTCCGCTGACGCCGTCGCTGCGCGGCGATAAAGCCATGAACCGGTACTTTACAGGAACGACGCAGGAGGCAGCGCAGACACGCCGTGACCAGCTCCTGCAGACGACAGCCGCTGATATTCGGGCATTGGCCCCGCTGATTCGCGCCGTCATGAAGGACAACAATGTCTGCGTCATGGGGAATGAAGCCAAGATTCGCCAGGAAGCCAAATGGTTTGACCAGCTTGTTTCGCTGCCGGATTAGGTCGTGAGCGGCATGAGAGGACGATTTGCGCCGAGTCCTACGGGATATATGCATTTGGGAAATGCTTGGACAGCATTTCTTTGCTGGCTGCAGGTTCGGCAGGCAGGCGGCACCTTGGTGCTTCGCGTGGAAGATAATGACGAACAGCGGTCCAAACCTGTCTTTCGTTCTGCACTGTTGGAAGATTTGCACTGGCTAGGGCTGACGTGGGATGAAGGGCCGGATATAGGCGGTACGTACGGCCCGTATCGCCAACAGGAACGGTATGCCCTGTATGATGCGGCGCTGGAACAGCTGCGGCATTATGAACGATTGTATCCCTGCTACTGCAGCCGGGCTAGACTGCAGGCGATTGGCGCGCCTCACGCAGGAGAACATGCTGTCTATGACGGCCACTGCTATGGGCTGACGCCGGAAGAACGGCAGTACATGACTAAAAAGCCGTCTTGGCGCATTCATGTGCCGGCAGAGACTATCTTTTTTACGGACGGTGTATATGGGCCGCAGCAGGCCTATTTGCCGAAGACGTGCGGAGATTTTGTCGCGCGCCGGGCTGATGATATGTATGCGTATCAGCTGGCAGTGTCTGTGGATGACGGTTCTATGGGGATTACACATGTACTGCGCGGACGGGACTTATTGTCTTCAACAGCCCAGCAGATTTGGCTTATTTCTTTATTGGGATATACACCTCCTGTGTATACACATGTTCCCATGTTGGTAGATACCAACGGATTTCGTTTGTCTAAACGGCAGCACGGCTTAACGATTCGCCAGCTGCGGGATGAGGGAGCTGCCAGAGAGACCATTTTATCGTATCTGGCATACCAAGGCGGCCTTATTGAGGAAAAAGGCGAGTATAGTTTGGCTGAGTTGGTACGCCGCTGTGACCTTTCCAAGCTGGGCCGGGATGATATTGTCATTCACAACAATAGTATAGAAGCAATGCAGGCTGTATAAACAGCTGTGAAGAGAACTGAAAAATCACTGTGTCTTTGACATGGTGATTTTTTTTAGATACTTTTGTATAATCACAGGATATTTATTGTCAGATAGTGTGAAAATGTGGTAAAATGTGGTGAAAAGTGAAAGACGCGGAGAGGAGATGACGGGTCGATGTTCATGGGAGAATATTCGCATTCCATCGATGCGAAAGGACGCGTGATTTTGCCGGCCAAATTCAGAGATGAATTAGGGCCTCATTGTGTTGTCACCCGTGGACTGGAAGGCTGTCTCTCCGTATATACGATGGATGCGTGGATGAATTTGGCAAGCGGCATGAAAAAGCTGAAGGCATCCAAAGAGAATGTCCGCGCGTTTAAACGTTTTCTGTTTGGCAGTGCAGCTGAAGTGGAGTTTGATAAACAGGGACGTGTCTTGATTCCCAGTACGCTTCGCGAATATGCCAAGCTGAAAAAAGAAGTAACCGTTATTGGAACAGGAGATAAAGTCGAAATTTGGGATGCTGAATCGTATGCTGCGTATGCAGCAAAAATTGTTCCCGATATGGAAGAAATCGCGGAAAGTTTGGACGAATCGCTGGAACTGGATTTTTAGGAGGAAAGATGAATTTTCATCATGTGAGTGTGCTGCGTCAAGAGACGATAGACAATTTAGTAACCAATCCGGACGGTATATATGTCGATTGTACGCTGGGTGGCGGCGGACATACGTATGCGTTGGCACAGCGCCTGCATCCGGACGCAGTAATTGTTGGGCTGGATCAGGACAAGGATGCCATTGCGGCGGCGACGGCACGGCTGGCGGATATACCTTGTCGGCATATTTTGGTGCAGCGCAACTTTAGCTGCTTAAATGAAGTCTTGGATACATTGGGCATAGAGACTGTTGACGGTATTATGTTTGATTTAGGCGTATCCAGTTATCAGTTGGACACACCGGAACGGGGTTTTTCCTATATGCAGGACGGACCGCTGGATATGCGTATGGACAACAGCCGCGGAAAAAGTGCGTATGATGTTGTCAATACGTATGGACAAGAAGAACTATACCATATCATTAAAGAATACGGCGAAGAACGCTGGGCAAAACGCATTGCTGCTTTTATTGTGGAAGCGCGCCGGGAAAAGCCGATTGAGCGGACTAGTGAGCTCGTTTCGGTCATCAAAAAAGCCATTCCGGCAGGTGCCCGCAGGGACGGCCCGCATCCGGCCAAACGAACTTTTCAGGCTATCCGCATCGAAGTAAACGATGAATTGGGCATCCTTCACGATGCGTTGGAGCATGCGGCACAGCGTCTTAAGCCGGGAGGTCATATCTGTGTTATTACGTTCCATTCACTGGAAGACCGGATTACCAAAAAGGCATTTAAACTGATGGCGACAGACTGCATTTGTCCGCCTGATATGCCTGTGTGCGTATGCCATCACAAGGCTATTTTAAAAGCCAAGCGCCAGCCTATCGTACCGTCGGCAGAAGAACTGGATGCGAACCCGCGTGCGCGCAGTGCCAAACTGCGTGTAGGAATACGAAAATAAACGTATCGGAACACTTTTTCATGTATTTAACTATTTAAATGGATGTGATATAATATGCTGGCTAGAAAAGCAGAATACATACAGGGAAGCGGGGAAAGTCGCGCCATTTCAGTAGAAACATTCAGAAGCATGCATCATCGTTTTCGCAAAACGATTTGGCGTACCATCATTTTGGGTATGATGATAAGTATATTTCTTGCTTCGGGTGTTTTTATCCAAGCAGTTCAAACCGATTACGGCTATACGTTGATGCAGGAAAAAGAAAGGGTGCAGCAGCTGCAGCGGGAAAATGATAACTTGCGCGTTGATATAGCTAAATTGGAATCTCCTGAACGGATTTATACTATGGCTACGAAACAGCTGGGAATGGTTATGCCAGCTCATGTGTTGTATGCACCATCTTCGAATCAGCATGCTGCTACGAAAAGTCGATAGTTCATAACTTCAGCAGCCTTGTGCAAAGGCTGCTATTGTTGTTTCCATTACATACATTGCGATATGATTGCGTATACGAGGAGGAACAGAACATGAAAACAGTACAGGAACTTTGCAAACAAATCAAAGGTATATATACGATTGACGGCAACAGTCAGACACAAGTTACAGGGATTTCTTCCGATTCCCGTGATATTCAGCCGGGCTATTTATTTGTCTGCATTTCCGGTGTGCATGTAGACGGCGCTAAGTTTGCGGCACAGGCAGTAGAAAAAGGAGCAGTTGCGGTATTGACGACAAAGCACTTGGACTTGCCAAGCGGCGCTGTACAGATTTTGGTGCCGGAAATTCATCATGCCTTGGAAGATATGGTGCCGTATTTTTATGATTATCCAGGTAAAAAAATGCGCATGATTGGCGTTACGGGTACAAACGGCAAGACGACAACCACGCATATTATTGCTCACATACTGCGGGCAGCCGGGTATCATGTCGGCGTTATCGGTACCATTCATGCCTTAATTGATGATGAAGAACTGCCGATTCACAATACGACGCCGGATGTTGTTGAACTGCAGCGTTTTTTGGCATTGATGTATGAAAAAGGCATGACTCATGTCGTTATGGAAGTATCCAGCCATGCATTGGCATTGAACCGGGTAGCCGGTATCGAATATGATACGGCTGTCTTTACTAACTTGACGCAAGATCATTTGGATTTCCACAAGACGATGGAAAATTACGTAGCTGCCAAAGCCAAACTGTTCCAGAGTCTGACATTGGCAGACCATATCAAAGAAAATAAAACAGCTGTCGTCAATATTGACGACCCGTGGTCCAAAGATATTCTCAAAGCCTGCCAGTGCAAGGTACTGACGTATGGCGTAGAAAAAGATGCAGACCTTAAAGGCTCCCATCTGAAAGTTGAATTGAAAAAATCTTCTTTCGATGTCGTTGGACCTTTTGTCAATGTGCAGCTGCATATGAATATTACAGGGCTGTTTAACGTATACAACACGCTGGCAGCCATTGGCGCAGCGCATGCAGAAGGCGTCGATGAAGCGACGATTGATAAAGCAATTCAGACATTCCATTCTGTGCCGGGACGATTTGAACTGGTAGAAGCCGGTCAGGATTTTGCCATTGTTGTCGATTATTCGCATACGCCGGACAGCCTGCAGAAAGCATTGGAAACGGCACGGGCTATGAAGCCGAACCGTATTTTGGCTGTCTTTGGCTGCGGCGGTGACCGCGACAAGACAAAACGGCCGATTATGGGGAAAATCGGTGCAGAATTGGCCGATATTCCTATTGTTACGTCAGATAATCCCCGTTCGGAAGATCCGGATACGATTGTGGCCGAAGTGGAAGCCGGCGTTAAA
>DJEN01000037.1:17105-23927 GCA_002431345.1 Megasphaera sp. UBA5897
CGGGCTGTTGAACTGGCCCAGCCGGGAGACATTGTACTGATTGCCGGCAAGGGACATGAAACCTATCAGATTTTGAAAAACGGCACTATTCATTTTGATGACCGTGAAGAAGCTCGCAAGGCCGTTTTGGCACTGCATAAGGGAGATAAATAATGGCTATGTTTACAATTCATGAAGTAGAAGAAGCGACGGAAGGGGTGCTGCTGGCACCTTGTACGAAAGATGCGGTTTTTTCTGAAGTAGATACGGATACCCGCGCGATTGCCGATGGTTCGCTGTTTGTGGCATTTAAGGGAGAACGTTTTGACGGCCATAACTTTGTCCTGCAGGCGCTGCAGGACGGTGCCGCAGGCGCGGTTGTTTCTGAAGTCCGTGATGAATATAAAACAGTCGATGCACCGATTTTTGTCGTCAAGGATACTGTAGCGGCCTATCAAGGGCTGGCACGGTTCCATCGCCGCCGCTTTGCCATTCCCGTGATTGCCGTAACCGGTTCTGTCGGCAAGACATCGACACGGAATCTGATTGCTACGGTATTGGCACAGAAATATACAGTGTTGCAGACAGAAAAGAATTTTAATAATGAAATCGGCTTGCCAAAAACGCTGCTGCAGTTGACGAAAGACCATCAGGCCTGCGTCGTTGAAATGGGAATGCGCGGCTTGGGGCAGATACAAGCCTTGGCAGCGATTGCTGAACCGACCATAGGCGTTGTAACCAATGTCGGTAAAAGCCATATTGAATTGTTGGGTTCTCAAGAAAACATTGCCAAAGCGAAGAGTGAATTGGTACAGGCTCTAGATGCCCAGGGAACAGCTGTTTTAAATGAAGATGATGATTTTGTGCGTCCGATGGCATTGCTTTGCAGAGGCAGCGTTATTTCCTATGGAACGAAAGAAACTGCCGCTGTACGGGCAGATGACGTGCGCATGGATAAATCAGGCCTTCACTTTACGTGTCACTGTGCTGACAAAACGTTTGCCGTTCAGGTGCCGGTGATTGGCCGCCACCATGTATATAATGCGCTGGCTGCGATTGCTGTTGGACAGCTTGTCGGATTGACAGCAGAACAAATGCAGCAGGGGCTGGCTTCTTATAAAGGCGTGCCGCTGCGGGAAGAATTAGTCCATATCGGACCGTATACGTTTATTAATGACTCATATAACGCCAATCCTGCTTCGATGAGCAGTGCCGTTCATACGTTGGCAGCACTGACGCAGGGACGCAAGATTGCTGTATTGGGCGGCATGGGCGAGTTGGGAGATTGGGCTCCTAAAGAACATGCGGCTATCGGTCGGCTTATCGTGCAGGACCGGATTGACGTGTTGATTACGCTGGGTGATTTGGGCGCTTATATTGCAGAAGCAGCCCGCCAGGAAGGCATGAAAGCAGTGTATACCGTACAGACGCATGCTGAGGCGGCGGCTAAACTGCAGGCACTGCTGCAGCCGTCAGACACGATTCTTCTCAAAGGATCGCGCACGTTTGAAATGGAAAAAATACTGCCATATTTTGAAAGGAAGTAATGTGAATGTTACATACGCTGATGCTGGGATTTGCAGTCAGCTTGATTATAGCGTTAGTACTGGGACGCCCAGTCATTTCTCAATTAAAGAAATTTCATGCCCGCCAATCAGAACGGGAAGAAGGTCCGCAGAGCCATAAATACAAAGCAGGTACACCTACGATGGGCGGTATTTTGATTTTAGTGGCCGTCATTGTTTCTTGTTTTATTTTTAACCCTTGGGATTTGCGAAAAGGGCTGGCCTTGTTTTTGATGTTTGGTCATGGTGTCATTGGCTTTTTAGATGACAGTATCAAAGCGGTTAAGCATCGCAATTTGGGACTGACGGCTAAACAAAAAATGCTGGGGCAGTTTGTCATGGCAGCCGTATTTTGTTACATCTTAGATGCGTTCCTGCAGTTTCCGACAACGCTTTGGATTCCGTTTACGTCTTGGAACATTGACTTAGGCTGGGCATATTATGTCTTTGTATTTGTTATGATTGTCGGTACGAGCAATGCCGTGAATTTGACAGACGGCTTGGACGGCTTGGCAGCAGGGTCTTGCGCGATTACTTCCGTAGCCTACGTCGTCATTGCCATTGCACTGGGATATGCGAACTTTGCCGTGTTTGGTGCAGCCCTTACAGGGGCCTGCCTGGGCTTCTTGTTCTTTAATCAGCATCCAGCCAAGATGTTTATGGGCGACACCGGTTCCTTAGCATTAGGCGGTGCGCTGGCAGCAATGGCTATTTTGACTAAAACAGAATTGCTGCTCATTATTGCCGGCGGGCTTTATGTGATTGAAGCCCTATCGGTTATTATCCAAGTTGTTTCTTTCAAGACACGCGGTGTCCGTGTATTCAAAATGAGCCCGATTCATCATCATTTTGAATTGTCCGGATGGAGTGAGGTCAAAGTTGTCACTGTGTTTTGGAGTTTTTCAGCAATTATGGCTATTGCAGCGATTATTGTTGTCTTGTCTTGTAAATAAATTATTTTATCATTCATATAAAGCGGGTGTACAGTATGAGCATAATGGATTTTTCTGGAAAAAAGATATTGGTTATTGGTGCTGGAATCAGCGGCCGAGCTGCATCAATGGCATTGGTTCGCCATGGCGGACAGGTTGTTTTAAATGATGTGAAAGCAATCGACGCCAGCGAGGCACCGTGGACAGAGATAGCGGCGGCAGGCGTACAGCTGGTGTTTGGCAGTCAGGATGTATCCTTGCTGGACGGTACGGACATTGTGGTTCCTTCCCCGGTCATTTCTCCGGAAATCCCCATTATGCAAGAAGCAATACGGCGGCAGCTGCCTGTTTGGAGTGAAGTAGAAGTAGCCTGCCGCGTAACGGATGCAGATATATTGGGTGTAACAGGTACAAACGGCAAAACCACGACGACGACACTGCTCGGTGAAATTATGAAAGCTTCGGGACGTCGGACTGTCGTAGGCGGTAATATTGGTATCGGCCTTTCTGAGCAGGCTGAAGATTTGCCTGCCGATGCTGTCGTAGTGGCAGAGCTGTCAAGCTTTCAGCTGGAATTTACGCAGACGATGAAAGCCAAAGCTGCGACGATTTTGAATATTACGCCGGACCATTTGGACCGTCATCATACGATGGAAGCGTATGCGGCAGCCAAAGAACGGATTTTCCGCAATCAGGATAAAACGGACTATGCGGTGCTAAATTATGATGACGAACGCGTTAAAGCCATGGAAGCTGATATGACAGGCAATGTCGTTTGGTTTTCAACGCAGGGAGAAGTTCCCGCAGGTGCTTTTTATAAAGACGGCAAGCTGATACTGCGTATGAATGGCACAGATACTTTGATTTGCCGGGAAACAGACTTGCATCTGTTTGGCAGTCACAATATTCAAAACTGTCTGGCAGCGTCCTTACTGGCGTATACAGCCGGTGTAACGCTGGATACGATACGCACGGTTTTACAATCTTTTAAAGGTGTAGAACATCGACTGGAAAAAGTGCGGACGATTCACGGCGTAACCTATTACAACGATTCTAAAGGCACCAATACCGATGCATCTATCAAGGCACTGGAAGCATTTCCGCAGGGGCATTTGATTTTGATTGCCGGCGGCTATGACAAAATGACACCTTTGGATGAATTTATGGCACTGGCTGCCAAACGGGTCGATACGCTGATTTTGATTGGCAAGGCTGCCGACCGGTTTGAAGAAGCGGCTAAAAAAGCAGGAGTGGCCGATATTCGCCGCACTGGCTACAGTATGGAAGGTGCTGTCATGTTAGCACGCAAGATTGCCAAGGCACCACAGTCCGTGCTGCTTTCACCAGCCTGCTCCAGTTTTGATATGTATGATAATTTTGAACAACGGGGACGAGTCTTCAAGGGCATCGTCAATGCAATATAATTAGGTGAAAAGTGGGGGACAAAACCATGCGTCGAGTCATTATTTCCGGCGGCGGAACAGGCGGCCATATATATCCGGCAATTACTATTGCACGGGCTATTGCTGATATTGAACCAACTGAATTTTTATATGTCGGTTCTAAAATTGGGCTGGAAAATACGTTAATTCCTAAAGAAGGACTGCCTTTTGTCACACTGGATGTTCGCGGGCTGGAACGAAAGATTTCCTTCCGCAACCTGGTGACATTGGGAAAAACAGCAGGCAGCCTGTTTAAAGCAGAATCTATTATTCGGCATTTTAAGCCGGATGTTGTTATTGGCACGGGCGGATTTGTCTGCGGTCCTGTGCTGTTGGCAGCCAGCCTTAGCGGAATTCCGACACTGATTCAGGAACAAAACGTCATTCCTGGCGTCACCAACACGATTTTAAGTAAGTTTGTCAATCGTGTTGCTTTGGGATACCAGGAAGCAGCGAATCGGTTTAAGAAAAAAAATATTTTGGTTTATACCGGCAATCCTGTCCGGAAAGATATTCTTACGGTGACCAAAGAATGCGGCAGAGAATATTTGGGCCTGGATGCGCATAAATTTACGCTTCTTGTAGCCGGCGGCAGCCGCGGCGCTCGCAGTATCAATACGGCTATGATTGAAGTACATAAATATTTTAAAGATGACGATACGATACAGATTTTGCATGTTACAGGCGATCATGAATATGACCGTGTTGTAAAACAGCTGGATGGCATTGACGGCAAAGGCCGCTATGGCAAAGGCAGCCGTATCATTCCGTATCTGCATCACATGCCGTCAGCACTGGCAGCTGCTGATTTGGCTGTATACCGGGCTGGCGCCGTAGGGTTGGCAGAGCTGACTGTACGCGGTGTACCATCTATTTTAATTCCCTATCCGTATGCAGCAGAAGATCATCAGCGGTATAACGCACAGGCGCTTGTGATGTGCGGTGCGGCCAAGATGATTTTGGATAAAATGCTGACAGGACGCGATTTATTGGAAGAAATTTTACATTTAAAAGAAGATCCAGGTGCTTTAGATGCAATGGCAAAAGCCAGCAAAGCGCTGGGAAAACCACAGGCCGCTCAGGATATTGCCCGCTTGGCATTATCCATTGCCCGTCATCGTCACTGAGGGGATATGTAGGAGGATGCGTAAGAGCATGATTAATTTAGATACAATTCAGAATATTCATTTTATAGGCATAGCCGGTGCAGGCATGCGGGCCATTGCCAATATTTTTATAGAAAAAGGATACCATGTTTCCGGTTCTGATATTAAGCAGTCTGTGATTACGGACCGGTTTGTAAAAAAAGGAGCGCGTATTTGCATTGGGCAGTGTGCGGAAAATTTGCAGGATGCCCAAGTAGTAGTCGTATCTTCTGCTATCCGGGATACCAATCCTGAAGTTGTGGAAGCACGCCGCAGACATATTCCGGTTATCCACCGGTCTGATGCGCTGGTACATATCATGAGCTGGGGAAAGGGCATTTCCGTAGCCGGTGCGCACGGCAAGACGACCACATCTTCTATGCTGGGACAGGTGTTTGAAGAATGCGGTACAGACCCGACATTGGTTATCGGTGGTGAAGTCGATTATCTGCACAGCAATTCCATTTTGGGCAAAGGAAAATATGTTATTGCAGAAGCCGATGAAAGCGATGGTACGTTTCTCAAACAGAATCCGTATATTGCTGTCGTGACGAATATTGATGCCGACCATATGGACCACTATGGCTCGTTGGCCAATGTCATTGAAGCATTTAAAGAATTTATTCAGAAATTGGATGCCCGTGAAGGTACGGCTGTTCTTTGCTTTGAAAACGATAAAATTCGTGCCTTGGCACCATCCTTGCAGCGCCGGTACGTATCGTACGGCATTGCGCAGAAAGCGGATTATCAGGCAGCTAATTTACACTATGTACAGGGAAAACTGCATTTTGATGTATCGTATCAAGGACAGCTTCTTGGCGAAATCGTATTGTGTGTTCCTGGCCGCCATAATGCACTGAATGCCTTGGCAACGATTGCTGCAGCCCGGCTTTGTGGCTTGGAATTTGCTGATATTGCTCAGGCATTATCCCATTTCCATGGAGCTAAACGACGCTTCCAAACCAAAGGGGTTGTGGGAGATGTATGGGTAGTCGATGACTACGCCCACCATCCGACAGAAATCAACGCGACATTGACGGCAGCCCGTGATATGGGAACACATCGTGTTGTTTGTCTGTTTCAACCGCATCGGTATACGCGCACTAAGCTGCTGCTTAATCAATACGGGACGGCATTTGCGAAGGCAGACAAGCTAATTGTTACCGATGTGTACAGTGCCGGAGAAGATCCGATTCCCGGCGTATCAGGCAAACTGATTGCCGATAAAGTAGCAGAACAAACAGGACAGGACGTTGCCTATATTCCGCACAAGGAAGATTTGGTAGCCTATCTAAAAGAAAATGCACGGCCTTTTGATTTGGTAATCACGATGGGTGCCGGCGATATTTACAAAGTTGGCGAACAATACCTGGCCGAAGCAAAGAAAGGAAATTAGCATGAACGAAACGATGAAAGATAAAAAAATAGCTGTTGTAGTAGGAGGCCCTTCTACGGAAGCGGCTGTATCCAGACGAACCGGTGCAGCCATTGCAGATGCATTAAAACAAAAAGGATACCAGACGGAAACGATTGAGCTGGTACCAAACAAACTGGCAGATCAATTAAAAGAAAAAAACATAGATGTCGTATTTAATGCGCTTCACGGCCGCTATGGCGAAGACGGCGTACTGCAGGGCCTGTGTGAAATGATGGGCATTCCGTATACCGGACCGGGCGTTATGGCAAGTGCAGTCGGTATGAACAAAGTTATGAGCAAATGTGCTTTTAAAGGCGCAGGGATTGCCACAGCCCCGTTTGC
>DJEN01000027.1:0-2589 GCA_002431345.1 Megasphaera sp. UBA5897
CTGGGCTAGTTGGATTCGAACCAACGAAATGACGGAGTCAGAGTCCGTTGCCTTACCGCTTGGCGATACCCCTACTGGCTCCTCAAGTAGGACTCGAACCTACGACAAATCGGTTAACAGCCGATTGCTCTACCAACTGAGCTATTGAGGAACAATAGCTAATGTTTCTCTCTCAAAAGAGAGAATGTGGAGCGGAAAACGAGACTCGAACTCGCGACCCCCACCTTGGCAAGGTGATGCTCTACCACTGAGCTACTTCCGCATGTCTTGGCGTTTCTCATCAGCGACGAGAATTATTTTAGCACATCGTTTGATGTCTGTCAACACTTAATTTCTTTGATTTTTTCAAATCATTGGAACAACTTTCTATCTATCTTACGAAAGCCCGTTAAGTGTTTGCTGTTCCGTCGGAACGCTTAATTATAATACCAATTCCACAGCTCATTGTCAAGAGATTTTTTGTGATTTTTTCAAAAATTATACGGCATGCCCAAATACGGCAAAAGGCAATTGATTCGGTTTCCTCAACTGCCTTTTTATCATCTGATTTGTTCACATCACTATACTATGTCTTTCATCAAATTACCATTTATCTGCCTGACCGATAAATCCCCGCACTACATTCGGGATTTCCAAGTCTTTGGTGCCGGCGCCATAGGCTACTTGATCGTGAATAAATGTTTCGGGCCGCGGGCCGACATAAGATGCCAGTGTCTTTATCAAAGCCGCGCCGGTAGGCGTAACCAATTCTCCCCAAACATCCATCGCATAATACGGAATGCCTGCCAGCAGTTCTGCTGTCGCCGGGGCAGGTACAGGCATAACGCCATGGGCACACTTCACAAAGCCGCTTCCTACATGCAGTGCAGAAGACGCTATTTGTTCAATGCCCAAGTAATCTAACGCCCAAACCGTGCCGACAATATCTAATATGCAGTCGATAGCTCCTACTTCATGGAAATGAATTTCTTCTACAGGAATACCGTGTACCTTGGCTTCGGCCTGCGCCAAATTCTGAAATACCTGCAGACTTTTCGTTTTAATCTCTTCTGTAAACGAAGAGGCTTCTATGATTTTCGTGATTTCCGGCAGTCCTCTATGTTCATGATGATGGTGATGTCCTGTCGTATCGACAAGATGCTCCTGCGTTTCATGCGCCTGGTCATGCTGAGCATGTTCGTCATGATGATGGTGTTTTTCGCTGTCTAATAAGACATTATAATAAGTTGCCTGAATGCCCAGCTTGGATACTGGCTTGCAAAGTAATGAATATCCCTGCAGCTGCAGCGATTCCATTGCCTTTTTAAACGCATCAAAAGGAACGCCTGTCTGCAGCAGCATCCCGACAAACATATTTCCGCTGATACCGGAAAAACAATCCAAATACAGAGTTTTCATCGTAATTTATTCCTCTTTTCTGCTATTTTAATTCTTTATTCATCATATCTACGGAGGCATCCAACAGGGACAAGCCAATGACAGAACCCATGCCTTGATCTAAAATATCAGACGTTTCAAAAAACGCCTTAATATTCATTTTTTTCATCTGCATCTGATGCACCGGTTCTTTGTAGCGTGCCGAAGGGACAATATAATCATCTATAGCAGGACATAACGCCCGGGCAATCAAAACAGCTGCACCAGTAACGGCATTGTCAAATACTACGAGCATCTTCCGCTGGCACGCCGCCAAAATAAATCCGGTCATGGCCGCAATATCCGGCGCACCGGCACGGCGCAGCAATTCCAATGGCTGCTGCGCATCCAGCTGCAGTTGATTCATCAGCATGGTCAAATGAGCCAGTTTGTCGCCCGACTTCATATGCGCCGGCAAATCCTCTAATTTGTCTTTAAAAAAGGCCGCTGTGATAATAAATGCCGTCAAAAGGCCGCGTTCGCCAATATTGCCCAGTCCGACAGCCTGGTATCCTTCATCAGCTAAATTTTCACCTATCTGCAGGCCGCTGAACATCGCATCCAGCATTTCATCTTCTGTCATGGCTGCGCCTTTTGCCCAAAAATGACTGCCATGCATTACTTTCAAATCCTGTACGCCTTCTGACTCCGGAATATCTTGTTCCAGCCCCATGTCAAGCAGTAATACGCCCGCACCGATTTGATGGGCTACTTTGTTGATATGCGCCTTTCCCTTGGCTACTTCCAAAGCTTCGGCTTTGCTCATCTTGCCTTCGGTTTTATTTTCTCCGCCGTCTACGGCATGATCTGCCGCAAAAATAATCACCGCTTTTTTCAGCACGTCTGGCTGCAGCGTTTGGCACACACCGGCAATTCGTCCTGCCAAGTATGTCAGCTTTCCATCCTGTTTGATGGGCAGCTCCGATAACTTCTGATAACACAACCCGGTTTTCGCAATATCCGCAGGATGTATATCGGCAATGATTTGTTTCAATACTTGATCCATACAATACCCCCTTGCATCCAAATAATTTTACATCATTATTATATCATAGACAGGCAATGAAAACGGACACATACCACGCACCCTATTCCTGCCTGTATCAGCTATTTCTTTTCAAAAAAAGAACCGTCACGCTAAGCAACGGTTCTTTTTGCATTATAGTATATATA
>DJEN01000027.1:2644-11158 GCA_002431345.1 Megasphaera sp. UBA5897
TTTGGCCGTACACATCCGTATCAATGATAGCCTGTTTAAATGCTTCTTTGGTAAGCGGCTGCGGTACGCAGTTCCATTCCGTCATCGACGGTGCTTTATCGACAACAGCATCCAGTTCACTTACCTGTATGTCGAGATCTGCCAATTTTGTAGGATATCCCGCCTTTTTATAAAATGCGGCAATGCGGTCTCTCAATTCAAACTGTTTATCGTATGTCAAGAGGACCAAGACGCCAAAGGATACGATTTCACCGTGCAAATGTCCTTCTACGACTTGAGGAAGCACAGTCGAAGAATTATAGAATAAATGGGCAACAGAAGAATTGTAATAATAAATTGCCTGATCGCCTGTTGTGCAGTTCGATACCAATCCTGTGCTGATGATAATATCCAAGACTACTTCCTGCAGTTCATACGAGATTTCTTTTTTCTTAAAATCTGCCAATGCTTTTTCGCCAAAGTCAAGAAGCGGTGCTGTGCAGACTTTCCCCAATGCCCGTCCTACGGAAACCGTATGGAACAGTTCGGCTTCACGGCTTGCCAGTTCCGATTCACATTCCTTGCTCATGGCATCGCCAATACCAGCCCAGAATAAGTTAAATGGCGAGTCTACGACGATATTCATATTAATAAACGTATGAATTGGCGGCTGCGGCAAATAATAATAGCCGGCAAATGATTTATCCGCTTTGTACATAACAGCAATTGCCGTAGAAGGTGCGCAGTTGGAAGCAACTGTCGGGAAAGAGAAGTATGCTTTGCCCGCTTTGTCTGCAACGACTTTGCACGTATCAATCGCCCGGCCGCCGCCGACGCCAAAAATCAAATCAGCATTTTGCACGGCTTCTTCTGCCAACAGCGCATCTACGCGTTCATATGTAGCATCATCGCCATACCACAATACGCCTTGTACTTCCAAGTCTGTCTTGGCAATCGCATCCAACAGCGGCTGTTTTGCTTTGGAAAGGGCTGTTTTACCCCCAATAATAACTACTTTTTTGCCAAAATGCTTAGTAACACGGCCAATGGCATCATATGCATTGGCTCCGATCGTAAACGCCGGCAAAACTAATGTGTAATCAGAATACATAAAAATTCACTCCTATATCAAAGTTATTACGACACATAAGATTTCTTCCCATTATCAAAATCACATGTATTGTTTACTAAAATATTATATCATTGATACTTTTTTTTTACTACAAAGGTTAAACGTGTGCGTTTCTATTATACATGAATAATTCATATGCCTTTTGTTTCTGCTATTCCTTTTTCGCAAATTATGCTACATGGAGTATATATCATGTGTGCACGTACACTATTTTGTATTCATGTCATTATCTTGATTATACATCGTCATTTTGTTGCTTTTTATATCGTATCGGGGCTGTTATTTTGAGAAAACGCGTCTTGAATTTTGTTTTTTTTGCTTTATAATAGAATCGCAATACAGGTTATGTATTCTTAAATGGAATTATAATTTATCCATGTGCTCCTGCACATTTTCAAGACATGAACCTGTATAAATTTCATATAGGAGGTCTTAGTATGAACGGTTTGTATTTAGTTGTTATTTCTGCTCTCGTGTTCGTACTGGCATACCGTTTTTACGGCGCGTTTATTGCTGCCAAAGTATTAACGCTCAACCAGTACAAAGTTACGCCGGCTTTCCGTTTTGAAGATGGACACGACTATGTTCCTACGAACAAATACGTCGTATTCGGTCATCATTTCGCAGCCATTGCTGGTGCAGGTCCTTTGGTAGGTCCTGTTATTGCTGCACAGTTTGGGTATTTGCCCGGTGCATTGTGGATTTTGATTGGCGGTGTTCTCGCCGGTGCAGTCCATGATATGGTTATCTTGTTCTGTTCCATGCGGTATGACGGCAAATCCATTGCCGAAATCGCCAAAGCACAGATTGGTCAGAAAACAGGTATTGCTACATCTTTTGCCGTACTCTTCCTGAACATCCTCTGCATGGCCGGCATGGCCGTCGTTATTGCCAACGCTTTGGCAAACAGCCCTTGGGGTACATTCACCATTGGCTCCACGATTCCTATCGCTATTTTCATTGGGATTTATATGCAGTTCTTACGCCCTGGTAAAATCAAAGAAGGCACTATCATTGGTGTCGTTCTTACCTTACTTGCCGTTGTCGTAGGCCCGATGGTTCAGGCATCTCCGACACTGGCTCCGATTTTCACAATCAGCCACAACGGCATTTGCATTGCCCTGATTATTTATGGTTTTATCGCAGCTGCTTTGCCAGTATGGCTGCTCCTTGCTCCGCGTGATTATCTGTCCACATACATGAAAATTGGTACTATCGGCGCATTAGCTCTTGGTATTCTGATTGTAGGGCCGCAAATCCAAATGCCGGCTACTACACAGTTCTGTGCCGGCGGCGGCCCGGTTATCACCGGTTCTGTACTGCCGTATATCTTTGTTACCATTGCCTGCGGTGCTATTTCCGGGTTCCATTCCATGATTTCCACAGGTACTACACCAAAAATGCTGATGAATGAACGTTCCATCCTGCCGGTTGGTTATGGTGCTATGGTTACGGAATCTTTCGTTGCCATGATGGCTTTGATTGCTGCTTGTGCTCTTGTTCCAAACGATTACTTTGCTATCAACTCTTCGGCTGCTCATTTCCAGGCATTAGGCATTCAGGTCGTTGACCTGCCTCACCTGAACGAAATGGTCGGTGAAAATGTTGCCCATCGTCCGGGCGGTGCTGTTTCCTTGGCTGTCGGCATGGCTTACATCTTCTCCAACCTGCCGGGACTCGATCATCTCATGAACTACTGGTATCATTTCTGCATCATGTTTGAAGCCCTCTTCATCATGACTATCATCGATGCCGGTACTCGTGTTGGCCGTTACATGCTCCAGGAACTGATTGGCCATGTATGGCCGCAGTTTGGTGACCCGAACTGGAAACCGGGTGCTATCATTGCTTCCGCTTTGATCTGCGCTTCTTGGGGTTACCTCGTATTAAACGGCAACTTGTCTACGATTTGGCCGATTTTCGGTGTATCCAACCAGTTGCTGGCTATCATCGCACTTTCCATTTCTTCCGTTGTTATCTGCTCCATGGGCAAAGCACGTTACCTTTGGGTTACAGGTCTTCCTTGGGCTTTCTTAATGGTTATGATTTTCTGGGCAGACTTCCTGAACATCTTTGAAATTTACCTGCCAAAGGGTGAATGGACTATGTTTGTTGTCTCCATTATCATGGCTGTTTTGGTTCTTATCGTTGCTGTCGGCGCTATCCGCAAATGTATCTACTTGGCTAAAACAGTTCCTGCCAACTACGATACTACAGCAAGCGTAGAAGCTGAAGAAATCAAACATCTTGATCAGCTCGTTGCTCAGCAGGATGATGAAGGTGCTCGTGCAAGACGCTTCAAAGAATTAACCATTTCTAATCACTAATCATTGATTAGCCTATTCAAACGGCTGTCGCGTAAGCGGCAGTCGTTTTTTTGTTTATTTATAAAAAGCCGCTTATATCTCACAGCAACTTATACAAAAATGCTCTCTTCGTTAAGCATTACACCCATTCATAAACTACGCACCTGCCTTTCTAATAATGCTTTTATATCATGTTATATATAATTTTCTTGAATTTATTGATGAACTGCGTTATAGTAAATGTATAGAAAACGTGTACAATATATCACATACGCTTGTATGTAAAATACCGCCTTACTAAGCCAATAACGGCTTTTATTTTTATAAAAAGGAGGTTGTTTTGTATGAACGGTTTGTATCTAGTTATCATTTCTGCATTAGTTTTCGTACTTGCATACCGTTTTTACGGCGCATTTATTGCTGCCAAAGTACTTACGGTCAATCAGTACAAAGTCACACCGGCTTTTCGATTTGAAGACGGACACGATTATGTTCCTACGAACAAATACGTCGTATTCGGTCATCATTTTGCAGCTATCGCCGGCGCAGGTCCTCTGGTAGGCCCTGTCATCGCTGCGCAGTTCGGGTATTTGCCCGGTGCCTTATGGATTCTCATCGGCGGCGTATTAGCCGGTGCTGTCCATGATATGGTTATTTTATTTGCCTCGATGCGCTACGACGGCAAATCCATTGCCGAAATCGCCAAGGCGCAAATCGGCGACAAAGTCGGATTGGCTACGTCTTTTGCTGTGCTGTTCCTCAACATTTTAGCCATGGCCGGCATGGCCGTCGTTATCGTCAATGCCCTTCATGACAGCCCATGGGGTACGTTTACGATTGGCATGACCATTCCTATCGCTATTTTTATCGGCTTGTACCTGCAGTTTTTACGTCCCGGAAAAATCCAGGAAGCAACGATTATCGGCGTGGCACTGACACTGCTGGCCGTCGTTCTTGGCCCATCCGTTGCTGCTTCACCGACACTGTCCCCGTTCTTTACCATCAGTGCCCAAGGCATTGGCATCGCACTGATTATTTACGGCTTTGTAGCTGCTGCTCTTCCGGTTTGGCTGCTGCTGGCTCCTCGTGATTATTTATCCACCTATATGAAAATCGGTACTATCGGCGCGTTGGCACTGGGCATTATTATCGTCGGTCCGATGATTTCCATGCCGGCAGTCACCCAATTCTGCGCCGGCGGCGGCCCGGTTATTACCGGTCCGGTATTGCCGTATATCTTCATCACCATTGCCTGCGGTGCCGTTTCTGGTTTCCACTGCATGATTTCCACCGGTACTACACCTAAAATGCTGATGAATGAACGCTCAATTCTCCCGGTTGGTTACGGTGCTATGCTTACCGAATCCTTTGTTGGCATGATGGCGTTAATCGCAGCCTGCGCCCTGCAGCCTGCCGATTACTTTGCTATCAACTCTTCTGCCGCTCATTTTCAGGCATTAGGCATGCAGGTTGTCGATTTGCCCACGCTGAATCAAATGGTCGGTGAAAATGTTGCCCATCGTCCCGGCGGTGCCGTTTCCTTGGCTGTCGGCATGGCACACATCTTCTCCCGCATCCCCGGACTCGACCATCTGATGAATTACTGGTATCATTTCTGCATCATGTTTGAAGCCCTCTTTATCATGACCATTATCGATGCCGGTACGCGTGTCGGCCGCTATATGCTGCAAGAATTAATCGGCCGTGTATGGCCTAAATTCGGCGATCCCCATTGGACCCCCGGCGGTATTATTGCTTCTGCCATTATCTCCGGTGCATGGGGCTACATCGTACTGCAGGGCAATTTGTCCACCATTTGGCCAATCTTTGGCGTATCCAATCAGCTGCTCGCTATCATTACCCTGTCTATTTCTACAGTCGTTATCTGCAGCATGGGCAAAGCCCGCTACGCTTGGGTTACCGTCATTCCTTGGGTATTCCTGACTGTCGTTATCTTCTGGGCTGATTATCTCAACATGTTTAACATCTATCTGCCCAAAGGCGAAATACTCCTCTTTGCCGTATCAGCCATTATGGCCATTCTTGTTATTATCGTCAGCGT
The DNA here is from genome assembly GCA_002431345.1 of Megasphaera sp. UBA5897. Taxonomy (GTDB): domain Bacteria; phylum Bacillota; class Negativicutes; order Veillonellales; family Megasphaeraceae; genus Megasphaera. The sequence goes on from DJEN01000027.1 coordinate 8,124, forward strand.
GGCTTCTGTTCGCAAATGCCTGTACCTGGCTAAAACAGTTCCGCCCAGCTATGCTACCAGCGAAACCGTAGAAGCAGAAGAATTACAGCATTTGAACGCACTGTGCCAGCAAGATGACGAAGAAGGCATGAAAGCGAAGAAATTTAAAGAATTAACGATTTCCAACCATTAGTATCTTTGGAAACACAGCAAAGCGATTCCCGCAGTATCGTGTGGGAATCGCTTTTTTACAACTATTTTCGTGATTATATTAAAATTATAAAACGTTTAACTGATTTGTGTAACGTTTAACCCCGAAAAAAGTTAAAATTTTTTACAGAAAGTTGTTGACAAGATCATTCTAATTGCGTACAATATGTTCAAGCTTCACGACAGAAGCGAATACAAATAATTCGTAAATCTAATGACGGGAGAAAGTAGTTTGCCTGTATCATACCAGAGAGTCGGCGTTTGGTGTGAGCCGATATATACAGTCTGATGAAGCTCCTCCCCGAAGAGCGGTGCTGAATACATGATGTAGGCACTGACGGGATTTCCCCGTTACAGGAAACGCGTATGTTAGTACGTTGTAGAGAGCCTGCCTGGCAGCAATGCCGCAGGAATCAGGGTGGTAACGCGGAGTATATCCGTCCCTCAGTACAAGAGGGACGGATTTTTTTATTGCCCTCTTGAGACAATCTCCTGCAACCAACGCATTTTCAGCCCCATATTTTTTAATTTTTAAGGAGAGATGTATCATGGCAAAAGTATTTTATGAACAAGATGTAAACTGGGATGTAATGAACGGCAAAAAAATCGCAATCATTGGCTACGGCAGTCAGGGACATGCCCATGCATTGAATTTGAAAGAAAGCGGCGTCGATGTCGTCGTCGGTTTGTATAAAGGAAGCAAATCCATTGAAAAAGCAAAAGCTGCCGGCTTAGAAGTTAAATCCGTTGCTGAAGCAGTCAAAGAAGCAGACATCACCATGATTTTGATTCCGGATGAAAAACAAGCTGATGTCTATAAAACAGAAATCGCGCCGAATTTGAAATCCGGCAGTGCCTTAGCCTTTGCTCATGGCTTCAACATTCATTTCAAACAAATCGTACCGCCGGCTGATGTCGATGTATTCATGGTCGCACCAAAAGGCCCGGGCCACCTCGTTCGCCGTACATTCACAGAAGGCGGCGGCGTACCGGATGTATTTGCTGTCGAACAAGACGCTACAGGCAAATGCTTTGATATTGCCTTGGCATATGCCCGCGGCATTGGCGGCGCCCGTGCCGGTGTCATCCAGACGACATTCCAGGAAGAAACGGAAACAGACCTCTTTGGTGAACAGGCAGTCCTCTGCGGCGGTATTTGCCAGCTCATCACTAATGGCTTTGAAACATTGTGTGAAGCAGGCTATCAGCCGGAAATCGCATATTTTGAAACGTTCCACGAAATGAAGCTCATCGTTGACCTCATGTATGAAGGCGGCATGGCCAAGATGCGCAAATCCATCAGCGACACAGCTGAATACGGCGACTACACTGCCGGCCCGAGAGTTATTACCCAGGACTCCAAAGCTGCTATGAAACAAGTTTTGAGCGATATTCAAGACGGCACGTTTGCCAAAGACTGGCTCCTGGAAAACAAAGCCGGCGGCCGTGCTCACTTCTTGGCAATGCGCCGAAACCATGCAGAACATCCGATTGAAAAAGTCGGTGCTAAACTGCGCAACATGATGCCGTGGCTCCACAACAACGACCAGAACGATTAATTTACTAACGAATACGTATACAGGGGATGGCCGCATCCATCAGCCATCCTCTGCCGTATTCTCCCAGCGTATGCAAAGAGGTGAAGTTTACATGAAAATGACAGGTGCGCAGGCTGTACTGGAAAGTTTAAAAAAAGAAGGTGTGGATGTCGTTTTTGGCTATCCCGGCGGTGCGATTTTGCCATTATATGAAGAATTTTATAAAGCCAATTTCAGACATATTCTAACCAGCCACGAACAAGGTGCTGTACATGCTGCTGACGGCTACGCGCGTATTACCGGCAAGCCCGGTGTCTGCGTCGCTACGTCCGGTCCCGGTATCTGCAATATGGTTACCGGCATTGCCACTGCCAACATGGACTCCATCCCTATGATTATCATCAGCGGTCAGGTTCCTACCAGTCTCATCGGCCGCGATGCCTTCCAAGAAGCCGATATTTCCGGCATTACCACACCGATTACCAAGCACAATTATTTAGTCAAACATGCCGCAGACATTCCCCGCGTCATGAAAGAAGCATTCTACATCGCGTCTACAGGCCGTCCCGGTCCGGTGCTGATCGATATTGCCAAAGATGCATTGGAAGCAGAAATCGACTATGCCTATCCGCAGGACGTGTATCTTCCCGGATATACTGTAGAAACGACAGGACAAGCCTTTATGATTGACAAAGCGATAGCTGCGCTGGACCAGAGTGAACGTCCCGTTTTGTTGGTCGGCGGCGGCGTCGTCTTATCCGAAACCACAGCTCCGCTGTTGGATTTCATCCAAACGACGCAGATTCCCATTGTAACGACCTTGATGGGAAAAGGTGCCGTTCCTGATTCACTGCCTACGCATTTGGGCATGGGCGGTATGCACGGCTCTTACGCTGCCAATATGGCGATTTCAGAATGCGACCTGCTTATTGCAGTCGGCGCCCGTTTCGACGAACGACTGACCAGCAAAGCCGATGTGTTTGCACCGCATGCACAAATCATTCATTTTGAAATTGACGATGTAGAAATCGACAAAATTATCGACATTGACCTCGGCATCAAAGGCGACTTACGTTGGTCCTTACCCATTTTTTCACAAAAAGCACGGGAAAGCACCTGCTCGTACGCAACACAGTTTGCTTCTTGGCGCACCCATGTTAGGGAGCTAAAAAAGGCACATCCATTCTCCACGGTAAAACATTCTGATTATATTTCGCCGCAGGAAATCTTTGAAACGGTCAATACGTTGACACCGGCTGATACAGCCGTCGTTACCGATGTAGGCCAGCATCAGATGTGGGCCGCGCA
>DJEN01000027.1:11285-17795 GCA_002431345.1 Megasphaera sp. UBA5897
ATGGGCGTCAAAGTTGCCTGTCCCCAAAAAACAGTCGTCCTCTTTACAGGCGACGGCAGTATTTTGATGAACTGCCAGGAATTTGCTACGTTAGCAGAACATCACATTGCTGTCAAAGTCATCGTCCTGCACAACGATGTACTGGGCATGATTGTACAGCTGCAGGATTTCTTTTACAACAAGCATTATTCCCAGTGCCGCTTGTACAAAGGAAAAAATCTGCCCATGCTTGCCGAATCCTTGGGTGTCAAGGGTTATACCATCAACACAGAGGAAGAACTGCACACCATACTGCCGGACGCATTGGCCTATGACGGCCCTGCGTTAATCGATATCCGCATTTCCAAAGACGACCGCGTATATCCTACTGTACCCGGCGGCCAACCGTTAAGCCATATGATATTAGGAGATGATGCGTCATGAGAAAACAACATTTAGCTATTTTGACAGACAACAAGCCCGGCGTCTTGACGCATATTGCCGGTCTTATCAGCCGCAAAGCCATCAACATTGAGTCCTTGACAGCAGGCTACACGGAAGAACCGCGTGTCACCCGCTTCAACATTGTCATCAGCATTGAAGATGACAAAGAGCTGAAACAGACCATCAGCCAGCTGGCCAAACTCATTGATGTCATCAAAATCGTCAATTTGGATGACGCTCCGTTTATCAGCTACGAATTGGCTATGATTAAAGTCCGCTATGACACGCCGCAAATTCGCGACGAGCTGGCCAGTATTGCCAATCTCTTTCACGCCAAAGTCGTCGATGTCAATCTAAATTCACTCATCATGCGCGTCACAGGCCGTGAAGACCACGTCGATGCCTTGATTCAAGTACTGACTCCCTATGAGATACTGGAAATTGCCCGTACAGGGACCGTTTCCTTATCCCGTGGCCTTATCCCTGTAAAGGCCATGTAATACACACCAAGCCATGCAGCTATCCCCGCTGCATGGCTTCTTTTGGGTTTGTGCTATAATAGGAAAATACATTAGTTATTTCAAGGAGTGATACACCATGTCTGATTCTGTTTGTAATGACTGTCCCCGCCGCTGCGGCGTCGTCCGCCGCGCTGTCTATACACCGCATACCCCCATGCCGGGATACTGTCATACGTCACTGCAGCCTGTCGTCGCCAGAGCTGCCCTGCATCAGTGGGAAGAGCCCTGCATTAGCGGCAGCCGCGGCAGCGGCACTGTCTTTTTTACGAGCTGTAATCTTCGCTGCTGTTTCTGCCAAAACGCTGTCATCAGCAGCGGCAGCCAGGGGATTCCCATTACGGTCGAACGGCTGCGTGAAATCTATACCGAACTCATCGCCCAGGGAGCGCATAATATCAACCTCGTCACGCCTACGCCGTACACGCAGGCAATCCTGAAAAGCTTGGAACAGCCCCTTCCTGTTCCTGTCGTTTACAACTGCGGCGGCTATGAATCTACAGAAACGATTGACGCCCTAAAAGGGAAAGTCCAAATCTACCTGCCTGACCTCAAATACATGGATGCGCCCTTAGCTGCCGCCTATAGTGCCGCCAAAGATTATCCGGACGTCGCCACAAAAGCCATTTTGCGCATGTATGAACAAGTCGGCCCGTATCAGCTCGACAAAGACGGCATGCTGCAGTCCGGCGTAGTAATCCGCCACCTGATTTTGCCCGGCTGCATCGACAACACAAAAGCCGTCATCGACTGGGTACGTTCCCATTTCGATGACGGCCAAGTATTGTTCAGTCTCATGCGGCAATACGTTCCCTGCGGCACGGCAGCACAGCACCCGGAAATCAATCGGCCCCTGACGGACGAAGAATACGACGAAGCCGAACAATACCTCTTTGACAGCGGTATCGAAGACGGCTTTGTGCAGGAAAAAGACAGTGCCAGCAGTGCCTTCATCCCCAGTTTTCAAGGCGAAGGCGTTCTGCCGCAGTAATTAATCTTCTATATCAAAAATTTTACCGGGATTCAAAATCATGTGCGGATCAAATGCTTTTTTTACGGCTTTCATCAAAGCCAGCGCACCCGGATCGGTATATTTGGCAAACAACGTTTTGCGCTTTTGGCCAATCCCGTGTTCCCCGGAAATTCTGCCGCCTAATTCGTAGACTGCCCGGCAGGCTGCGTCTTCAAAGGCGGCTATTTTGGTGTCTTCTTCTGCAGCGGTAAAGCCGCGGCGCAGGACATCCAAATGCAGGTTGCCGTCACCGGCATGGCTGACACCGCGAAAATGCACGCCCTGTCGTCTGCCGATTTGTTCCAACCGCTGCAGCAAGGCAAGCAGCTGATCCGGCGGCACGACGTAATCTTCCATGGCGGCGACAGGACATTCAGCTGCCGATGCTTCCGTAAAAGCAATACGCGCTTTCCATACTTTAGCGGCATCGGCGGCAAACACTTCCAGCGCGCCATGGGCACGGCATACTTCATCGACAGCTACACAATCGTCTTCTACGGCTTCTTCTGTTTTGCCGTCCAGCTGGATAATCATATAATTGCCGTTGTCCGAGTACGGCTGTTTTTCATCCAAATACTGTTCTACGACGCGAATCACTTCATTGTCCATGCATTCCAGACAGGTCGGCGTAATCCCAGCCTGCGGCAGTGCCGTCACCAGCGACAGTGCTTGGTCCAGCGTCGGAAACACAGCCAAAATATCCATAGTATGTTTCGGAAGCGGCACCAGTTTGAGCGTCAGCTTGGTAATAATGCCCAGCGTACCTTCCGAGCCGATAATAATTTTTTCCAAGGGATAGCCGGCTGTCACTTTTTTCAAGCGGCTGCCAAAATGCGCGATATCCCCTGTCGGCGTGACGACTTCGATACTGTATATCTGGTCGCGCGTCGTGCCGTATTTGACAGCTCGGTTGCCGCCTGCATTGGTAGCCGCATTGCCGCCGATAAAGCAGCTGTCGCCGCTGCACGGGTCTCCGGCATACAACAGTCCTTTTTCTTTTGCCATTGCCTGCAGCTGTGCCGTAATAACGCCCGGTTCGACAACCATATACATCTTGTCGGCGTCAAATTCCAAAATCCGGTTCATGCGTTCCGTACTCAGCACGATACCGCCCCATTCGTTGACCACAGCGCCAAACTCCAGCCCTGTTCCGGCACCGCGGGGAATTACCGGTATCAACGCTTCATTCGCCAATTTCATGACAGCAGCTACTTCTTCTGTCGTTTTCGGCAGCACGACGACTTCCGGCATGTTTTCATATTCCTTGCCTACGCCTTCATCGCTGGCATAGGGAATGCACTTATCCGTGTCTGTATATACATATTTCTCTCCGACTATCTGCCGCAGTGCCTGTATCGTATCTTCCTGCACATGCTGATACTTTCTCATTGGTCTATTCCTCCCCTTTAGTACATACTTCATATTATAGCATAGATATATCGTCCTTTTTGCTTTCTTTTTTTATGTAAAATATATAGAAACAAATTCCTTTTTATATGTACAAGGGTGGTTTTATGATACAATACAGATAAAAATAAGTCCTATCACACTATACTAAAAAAGAAGGTGTCCTATGTCTTACTCGCTTATTTTGGCCTTTCTCTTGGCATTCAGTCTGCTGCCGCCTGCCTATATCCGCTACGTACCCTTTCAGACTATCATCGCGCCGCGCACCAAACACACACTGATTGGTACATACAGCGTCATCTTTTTATGTGAATTTTTGGGAATGAGCACGGCATTTTATACAGATGCACTCGCTCCTACCTGGCTGTTTTGCAAATTCTTTCTGATGTTTGCCTGGATTCCCTATTTTCTTGCCAACCTATGCCTTATTCGTCCGTATATTCCCCAGCATATTTTTATCTTGGGCATGCAGTCGATTTACATGATTTCCATGCATACCATTTCCATGAATATCCTATTATCCTGGGTACCTGCTTCCCAATTTGATGCCTACATCGTCGCTCACGAAGCCTTGTACATCCTGTTGTTTATCCTCTTTTTGCCTGTAATACGCTGGTTTTTCCTGAAAATATTTTTACAGCATCAAGCCATTCACCGGCCCTATATCTGGAAATACTGTTGTCTGATTCCCTTTCTGATTTCTGTCAATCAAGGATTTTTTATGGCTTCTCCTTCGCCATTATCTCAGTTGTACATTTGGCCGCGTTTTTTCAATGCCCTAGCCGGTATTACCCTTGCCATGGCTGTCTATCAAGGAATTTCGCACCTATCCCAGCGGCTGATCATCCACAAGAAAAATATTCTGCTGCAAAACAAGCTGCAGCAGCTCCGTCAATACGCCCGCTCACTGGACGCATCGTATCGGAACATGTCCGTGCTGCGCCATGACACACGGCATCAAATCCGCATCCTTTCGGCATTGCTGCAGGAAAAAAATACCGATGAGGCCCTCGCCTTTATTCACTCTCTGCAGCAAGAGCTGCCGCCGCATACGGAAAAGAGGCGTCCATCATGATTATTTCCCTGACTGCGTTCTTATTTACGATTTCCAAGCTGCCTTCTGTTGCCCTGCACTATTTGGCATTGTCTCCTTTTGCCTCAACATCAGCCCGCCGCCGCTTATTGTACAGCTACGGCTGTGTTGCCGTCATCGATATTCTGCTGACACAGTACCTCTTTTTCAGCGGCACCTTGTCCTATACACTGTATTCCTACAAAATACTCGCCGTGACTTGTTGGATACCCTATTTTCTTTTGACGATTTATACCTGTCGTCCCTATTGGTTCCAGCATCTCCTCATTTTTAGTCTCTATTCGATTCTCACCATTACTCTGCATACGCTGACAATGCGGATTTTATTCTTTTTCATTGCACCGGCACAGCATACGGCATATTTTCCCTTACATATCGTCTTATATATTGGTTTATACGCCTTGGTATTTCCGTTCATCCGCTCCTATTTCCACACTATCTTTATACAGTATCATCACCTCAGTACGCGTTATTTTTGGAAATACACCAGTATATTTGCCTTTGCCCTTTTTATGGACGAAATCTATTTTGTCATGTCTCGTCCCATACAAGGAGCTTTGCCATTTTTCTTTCCCCGCACTGCTCTTGCCTTGGCAACTATCCTGTTCTGCCTAAGTATCCGCAAGGGCTTATCGCAGATGGAAGTCGAGATAACCCAATATAAACAGCATGCCACACTGCAGACCGAGCTCAAATCTATGTCACAATACACGACAACGCTGCAGCAGTCACAACAGCAAATTCATCAATTATTGAAAAATAAAAGAAAAACTCTCGCTAGGTTAGAGTCTATGATTGCGGCATCACAGTTTGCAGATGCCTCGACGCTGCTGCAGCAGCTGGATTCCTCTTTTTCACAAACAAAAATTGAACGATTCTGCTTAAACTCTCTGCTGAACGCCACGCTTACCGTTTATATCCAAAAAGCCCGCCAGCTTGGCATCCCCATCACGGCACACGTCGATGTACCGCTCCAAACCACGATGGATTCGGATTTGTCCATGGTCTTTGCCAACCTCATCGAAAACGCAATTCATGCCAGCAGGGAACAGTCCCCTTCCCGCCAGCAAATCCAGATTATGTCCAAACAGCAGTCTTTCGGGCTGGTACTCTGTATTCAAAACCGTTTTGACAAGCCTGTCCCCTTAGATGCAGACGGCTTTCCCATGACGACCCGCAAAGGACACGGTCTGGGCATGCGTTCCTTGAAACAGTTTCAAACCAAATACGAAGCAACCATTCTCTGTACACAGGAAAACGGCTGGTTCAAAACCTATTTGCAAGTGCCGCGCGTCATTAATACCCCCCCCCCTGTTATGGATGAGTTCTCTGATTCCTAACCGAATATCTGCATGCACATACCCCCTTTACCAACATGCCGTAAAGGGGGTATCTGTTTCATAGGGAGTGTCTTTTATCTTATTGTTGTTTTTTTGTTATGCTTTTTCATGAGCCGCCAAGGCTTTGAGTTCCGGTTTGAATTCTTCTACCAGTTTGGCTTCTGCCTTCGCTCCTTTTTGCAGGGCTTTGTAAATAATCGCAGCCATTTCGTATCGTGTCATCGTCCGTTCGCCGTGATACTTGCCGTCTTCATAGCCCTGAATGATGTCGTTGCCGGCAAGGCGTGACACGGCTTCATATGCCCAGTGGTTGTCCGGTACATCCGGGAAATCCTTGGACATATTCGGATTGATAACCGAAAGGAGTGCATCCATCTGTGCCTGCAGTGTATCTACTTGAGATTTGAGCTGTTTGTTTTGTTCTGCCGCATCGGCAATTGCTTTGTTTTTCTGTTTATTGCCGCCGCTTCCCAAGCGGAAGGATACGCCGCCGCCGACCATGTTGTCATTCGACCCAATCGTCGAAGATACGTTGAACATCACATCTTCATTCGGCCGATAGAAAACACCCATTGCTGTAGCTGTTTTATTGCGGTAGTTGCCTACGCCGACTGCCACATTCAGCTTGGAATCAGCGTCAAATTCCATCGGATGCAGGTTGGCTATAGCCGCCGCATTGGCACCTACTTCATTGATGCGGGAGTCAAACTGTTCTAT